>NZ_CBQZ010000002.1 GCF_000689375.1 Cardinium endosymbiont cBtQ1 of Bemisia tabaci
TATTGTTCCTGTTATCCCTCCCAAAAAAAACAGAAAAATAAAGCGTGATTTTGACAAAAATCTATATAAATTCCGACATCTTGTTGAAAATATGTTTCTCAAAATTAAGCAATGGAGAGGAATCTCCACTAGGTATGCAAAAAACACAGCATCATTCTTGGCAGCTGTCCAAATTAGATGTATCCATCTATGGGCTAACTTCTTATGACGACACTATATAGCATATTTAATGATTTTATCGGTATCATAGGCGCGGTCTGCTAACAAATGCTTTGGAGTTATCCCTTGAATAAGATATGTAGATTGGCTACAATCAGCTCTGGTACCTTCTGTGATAATAGCTCTGACCGGCATACCAGACGCATCCACGGCCAAATGTAGCTTCGTATTAAGCCCCCTTTTGTTCGACTCATAAATTGGTTTCCTCCTTTCGCACCCGTTCCATGCATATGTACTTTTATATAAGTAGAATCAATCATAAGCCATTTAAAATCAGGATTATTAATTAGTCTCTCTAAGATCCTTTCCCATATACCATTATCTCTCCAGCGAGAAAATCTACGATGGGTGTTTTTCCAATCCCCATAGCTAGATGGAAGATCACGCCAAGGAGATCCTGTACGTAAAATCCAAAATACTGCATTAATAAACAGCCTATTATCTTTGGCAACAGCTCCCCAACCTCCTTGTTGACCTGGAAGTAGAGGTGATAAAATAGACCATACTTTGTCTGAAATATCATGACGGTGAATCCATTTAGACATCTTAGGAATATAATTGATCTTATTAATCTAAAAATATAATACGAACTACAAACCTAATATACAAAATATTTCATGACGACACTATCTAGAACTTAAATTATAGGGTTATGTAGTAGGTCTATTATTCAAAACACCCCTAAATGGTATAAAAAGTATGTATATTGTAGTGTCTGATTATATTATATTATATTATATTATATAAGTTTGATTAGAAAGAAGTAGATAGAAATTGTTTATGGATAAAATTACGCCGAAAGTAGATTTAGCCTTCAAAAAAATATTTGGGGTAGAGGAAAATAAAGATCTATTGATTGCTCTAATCAATGCCACAGTTTCAAAAGAAGATCAAGTAGTAGATGTTACGCTATTAAATCCTTATAACCCCAAAAATTTTAGGAGCGATAAACTGTCTATACTAGATATTAAAGCCTTAAGTGAAACAGGAAAAAGGTTTAATATAGAAATACAAATCACTGATGAAGCAGACTATGATAAACGTGCCTTATACTACTGGGCCAAGTTGTATACAGATCAATTAAAGGTTGCTCAGGACTATGCTACTTTAAATAAAGCAATAGGTATCCATATCCTTAATTTTGTATCTATAACAGATAATCCTAAGTATCATAATGTATTTCGTATCACAGAAAAAGAGACTGGATTACCCTACTTTAGGGATTTAGAATTACACACTGTAGAGCTGACTAAGTTCAGTAAAGATCCATATGAAGATCTAAATAGTTTATTAAAGAAGATCAAAACCTCTTTAGACATTTGGACGGCCTTTCTTACCCGTAATGATTTACTCAATAAAGATAACTTACCAGAACCATTGGCTATCCATACCCTGAAAAAGGCGTTGCATGTTTTAGATACGCTAAACTTCACCGATGAAGAGAGAATGGCTTATGAAGATCACTTAAAATGGTTAAGAATAGAAGCCAATACAATAGAAAAATATAGAAAAGAAGCAGAACAAAAAGGTAGAGAAGAGGGTAGAGAAGAAGGCATCCTAATAGGCCAAGAAAAAGGTAAGATAGAGGGAGAAAAAGAGAAAGCTATTTCTATAGCTAGGACTATGCTTCTAAAAGGTTACTCTACAGAAGAGATTACGATGCTTACGGGATTATCTAATTCTGATATCGAATATATTAAGTATAATAGATAGGTACAACTAATGGCCTGATAATACCTGAAATTTAGGATAAGAAAGAATTTTAGACAAAATCAACAACAGACAAGACAGAACTAAATATATTATATAAATAAAATTTTATATTAAATCAATCAATTTTATTATGCATAAACGACATATACAACGCGTTCTATCTTCTACATTAATGACAGTATTAAGGGATCTGTCGCATCTACATTGAATTTTTCCTAGTTCTCCGGTTTGTCTTAAAAATTGGATATTATGCGGCCATAATCTTGGAAAAGTTTTCAAAAGTAGAATTCTGTTTTTTAGTTCCGATTAATTGTCCTTTTTGAATGATTCTAATATTTTCTATCCCTTTTATAGTAATGGCAGCAGCATGGAAATTCTTAAACCCTAGCATAGTCTTTATCCGTTTTTTGATAAACCTGTGGTCTTGCTCGACTCTATTATTCAGGTATTTGTTTTGAAATATTGGAATTTTATGATCTTGATCTAGTTCTGTATTTAAAGCATCAAGCGCAGCCTTATTACTACCGCTTTTATCAACTACCACTTTAGAAGGAATATTATTACAGCTGATAGCCTTACGAAAAAAATAAAGAGCTGCAGACTTGTCTCTACTTTCACTTAGAAAAAAGTCAACTGTATCTCCATAACGATCTACTGCTCTATATAAATAGATCCACTTACCATTCATCTTTACGTAAGTTTCATCCATTCTCCAACTACTACTAACTGGGCGTTTTCGTCTTCTTACTTCTTGATCTATGAGGGGAACAAACTTAATAACCCATCTTTGTAAAGTGGAATGATCAATCTTTGCGCCTCTGATATGCATCATCTCTTCCAGATCTCTATAGCTTAACGAAAAACGACATTTCATGTACACAAATAAAAGAATTAACTCCGGGGATGAACAAAATCCTTTAAAATATGGCAATAATCGAGGCGTAATACTAAACATCTAAACTAAAGTTTTAAACTAAAAATCTAAATTTAAGGCTTTCTTTACACACATGCGACAGAACCTATAAATGGCTATATTTAAGGTGGTATACCTAAACATATACAATATAATTAAGCAGTAAGGAATATGAAAAAAGTACTAAATAACTATTACAGTCAAGTGGGTTTATTATTTGCGTCTGTATTTTGCATGAATTTTACTTCTAAAGTAGTATACTGTGCGTTATTATTTACTTTTTTAACATTTATTTTAAATATAATAGCAAATCACCATGGCCCTCGAAAAGCAACTATAAGCATTCTATTGTCCACCATCACTTCACTTGGGTTATTATACGATAAGCAATATTGCATCGCTGGCAAACCTATTGGTGGACTTATAGGAACTTCTTTGTTTGCTATATTGGTTGCTGGTTATATAGGTTTCAAACTTTTCTTAAAGCTAAAGGCTACATACAGTTTTGTAGTAAGCAATTTTATCAGTTTATTAATTGCTGCATTTGTGGACCACTTGATCATGGGTCTATTCTTCACTAAGGTATTTCCTATGCATAAGGTTTGGCTAATATGCTATAAAGAAACAGCCTATACCGCTCTCTTTGTATCTGTAGTATGCCTATGTTCAGCTGCAATTTTATATGTAAAAGTATTTTATTCCAATATAAAAACTCTGTACACCTTTAGGCCTTTATCGTCTAAGTAATAGAAAACACTTAGATCATAAGTAATGTATAGTGAATGTGATTACACCAAGATCGAATAACCCCAAATGGTACTCAGTAGATCCTTTTTTATCCAAGATACCAATACAGTCAGCACGAATTTAATTGGTAAGCTATTATGTTTTCATAACTTTAAGGGAATTATTACTGAAACAGAGAGTTATATTGGTACAGATGATCCCGCTTGCCATGCAGCTAAAGGTATGACTAAAAGAACCAAAATCATGTTTGGACTGGCTGGATTTACTTATGTATATTTTATATATGGCAAATATTACTGTTTAAACATTGTTACGGAAGCTTTAAATTTTCCAGCTGCTACTCTTATTAGAGGTATAAAATTGATCGATCCACCCTATACTTACCTAAATGGTCCAGGCAAACTTTGCCAGTATTTAGGCATTAATTTAATGCACAATGCCATCGATGTAACCGTATCAAAAATATTCTCTATTAAAGATATAGGTTGTCAATTATCTTATAAGTCAACACCCAGGGTAGGCATTTCAAAAGGGTTAGATAAAATATGGCGCTATGTTGTTACAGATATAGATTGTACAGCAGGTATACCAAAGCTAGCCTGTACCACTAGTTTGTAATATTGCTATATTCGGTACTGTTGCCCTTTCTTTAGAATATTGTCTTCTTAGTATCTCTACTTAAATTAGAAAATAGCTAATATCATACCATATTCAAAACCTAGGGTTAGGAAAAATGTTACACAAAACCAATTATAGAGCCAATAGAACCTAACTTTTTCATTAAATTGTAATACATAGTGTTTTAACATAAAGATTTAATTACCTATACGTAGATGAAAAAATACAAAACGCAAATGCAACTCAATTTGCTAGACATTGCAAAAAAAATGGATCTTTTTTGGGAAGAACAAAAAACATTTGCACGCTCTATGCAACAACGTGAAAGCAACAAGCCTTTTGTCTTCTTTGAAGGGCCTCCTTCAGCCAATGGCGCACCAGGTGTACACCATATTTTGGCCATGACCATTAAAGACCTTTTTACTAGATATAAAACCATGCAGGGTTATTATGTACGTCGGAAAAGTGGTTGGGATACACATGGTTTGCCGGTGGAGCTTCAAGTAGAAAAAAAATTAAGTATTACCAAGGGAGATATTGGTAAAAAAATTAGCATAGCCGATTACAATCAGACATGTCGCGCAACGGTTATGACTTACAAAAGCGAATGGGAATCATTGAATAAGCAGCTAGGCTACTGGAAAGACAACCTAAATCCTTACATCACCTATGAACGCGATTATATTGAATCGGTTTGGTACCTGCTGAAAGCACTTTACAATAAAAAACTGATCTATAAAGGCTATTCTATACAGCCTTACTCCCCTGCTATTGGGACAGGACTAAGTTCCCATGAATTAAACCAGCCAGGCTGCTACAAGCTAGTCAAAGACATTTCGATTGTAGCACAGTTTAAACGAAAAGATAATGAATATTTTCTAGCATGGACGACTACACCATGGACCCTCCCTGCAAATAGTGCCCTAGCAGTAGGGGCTACTATTAATTATGTTAAAATAGCCACCATCAACCCCTATACCCACCTGCCTATTTACGTTATTCTAGCAGAAGATGCGGTGCAACGTTTTTTTACAGGCGCGCCCACTAGCTGTGATGGCTATCACTCCGATTTTAGATCAGATCGTGCTACTTTACCTTGGGAGATTGTAGACAGGTATACAGGAGCGGATTTAGTAGGCATCCGTTATGAACAGCTTTTACCTTATGTACAGCCCAAAGGAGATGCTTTTAAGGTAATCGCAGCTGATTTTGTCAGAACCACAGAAGGTACTGGTATTGTGCATATTGCGCCTACCTTTGGTGCAGATGATTACCGAATCGCCCAAAAAGAAAATATTGCCACTATTGTCGTGACCAATGCGTCAGGTGCATCTGTTCCAATTGTAGATAGACAAGGTCGTTTTGTAGCAGAAATCAGTGATTTCGCTGGACGTTATGTAAAATCAGCCTATGAACAAGCGTCCACTTTACCTCCTGTAGATCTATTGATTGCTAAGAAACTAAAGCAAGAAAACAAAGCTTTTAAAGTAGAAAAATATGAACACAATTATCCCCATTGCTGGCGTACCCATAAACCAATTCTTTACTATCCACTCGATGGCTGGTTTATTAAAACAACAGCTTATAAACAATTATTGATTGACTTAAACCGTACCATTCAATGGAAGCCTGCTGATGTAGGCAAAGGACGATTTGGTAGTTGGCTAGAGAATTTAGTAGATTGGAACCTAAGTCGTGAACGTTACTGGGGTACGCCACTCCCTATCTGGCGTACAGCTGATCAAAAAGAAGAAAAGTGTATCAGTTCCTTAGCCGAACTAAGATTTGAAGTAGAGCAAGCTGTGTTGGCTGGTTTTATGCAACAGCAACTACCGGAGGATATTGATTTGCATCGTCCTTATGTAGATGATATTGTCTTGGTAAGCAGCAATGGATTGCCTATGTATAGAGAGGCAGCTGTAATAGATGTTTGGTTTGATGCGGGTGCAATGCCTTGTGCACAATGGCACTATCCATTTGAAAATCAAGAAATATTTGAAAAAAGTTTCCCTGCTGATTTTATTGCAGAAGGAATAGACCAAACCAGAGGATGGTTTTTTACCTTACATGTTATTTCCACGCTACTTTTTGAAATTCCTGCTTTTAAAAATGTAGTGGTCAATGGACTCGTATTGGATAAGCATGGTAATAAAATGTCTAAAAGCATTGGTAATACCCTTGATCCAACAGAATTATTGAGAGAATATGGTCCAGATGCGATACGTTGGTATATGATTGGTAATGCGAATCCATGGGATAATTTAAAATTTGATGCCACAGGTGTAGCAGAGGTAGTGCGTAAATTTTTCATTACGTTACACAGCACGTATAATTTTTTTGCACTTTATGCCAATTTAGATCAGTTCTATTTTAATAAGCGTGTACTTACCAATAGTGACCTAACCAAGAGTGACAAGTGGATTATTTCTCGCTCCCATACACTGATTAAAATGGTAACAGAAGCCTATGAGCACTATGAGCCTACACGAGTAGTCAGAATGGTTCAAGATTTTGTAATAGATGATTTGAGTAATTGGTATGTACGGCTGAATAGAAAAAGGTTCTGGAAAAACTGCCAGGATAAAGACAAAGAAGCCGCTTATCAGACCCTATATCATTGCCTCATAACAGTTGCCAAGCTGATGGCGCCTATAGCGCCTTTTTATGCAGATTACCTTTACCAAACATTGAATCAAGTTACGAAAAAAGAAAAGCATGATTCTGTACATTTATCAGATTTTCCAGTCACATCAGTAGAAACCTTAGATCCAAGTCTAGAAATAGAGATGGGACAAGTACAAAAAATTGTTTCTTTAGCCCATAGTTTACGTAAAAAACATAACATTAAGGTACGCCAACCTTTATCTAGTATCAGCATTGCGGGTCTTTTTGTTTCAGCTGGATGGTCTAGTTTAGAAGCGCTGATTAAAAGAGAAATTAATGTAAAGGAGATTCATTACTTAGACAATACCCATAATCTAAAAAAAGCAAAACCTAATTTTCCTCTTTTAGGCAAACGGTATGGTCCTAAAATGAAACAGCTTAATGAGGCTATTGTCGCCTTAACACCATCTGAAATTTATGCTTTAGAACAAGGTAATACCCATCTATTACACTTACAAGATAAGGTCATTTCCCTTACTTTAGCAGATATATTGATCCTTACGGAAGATATACCTGGATGGTGTGTGGCTACAGAGGGTGAAATAACCATTGTACTAGATACTACTTTGGATAACACGCTGGAAGAAGAAGGCATTGGACGTGAATTTGTACACCGTATTCAGCAATTGCGTAAAACCCTGAACTTCAACATTCAAGACAAAATCATTATTGATATAAAACAAGATGAAAATTGTATAAATCAGGCTATTATTACCCATAAAGATTATATCTGTACGGAAACACAAGCCATACAGCTACAATTTGTATCCGAGCTAATAGGATTTGAAATCGATATAGAGGATGTAAAGCTAGTCGTTCGGCTTACCAAAGTAGAATAGATAGATCGTATTTAGAGCTATAATACTATAAAAAAGTTTTGACTTATCGTTTAAGTATTTGATATATCAGATGTTCTTTGACATACGCGATTGATAAATTTTATTTACAGATTTTGTTTGGCAAATTTGATTTTAAAAATCTATTTAGTATCATTATAGTAGAAATATAGTTGCTTATAAAATTGGGCACTTAAAAAATCGTCCTTAAAATAAGTACAATAGATTATCATGAACTAAATAAATTATAACTATGAAAATAAAAAAAGGTTTTGCATTGCATTTGCTAATGTTAGCCGGATGTAATGGCATGCACCATACCCATAAAATTTCTCCAAACTTTACAGAGAATCACAGCCAAAAAGGTAAGGAACCAACATCAACGAATGCTGCTTATACACCGCATCAGGCTAGTGCGTCTGTTCCTACTTCTAATGCTGTTGCCCCTGGATTTATTGCTACCACTTATGCGATTTGTGCTGCTGGATTTGCTGGTGGTGCTTATATTATGGGTGATGGTGAGTTTACTAGTACTGCTGCTGCTGCTGCACTTACTATGGCTTCTGGTGCGTTTGCTGCTGGTTCTGCTGGTGCATTTGGCGCTGCTGGTCATACTTCTAGTTCTGGTGCCCAAGCTGATAGTATTGGTGCTAACGCTATTGGTGCAGTCGCATCTATAGCTGGTGCTGGTGCACTTGCTGTTCAAGCTGCTGCTGCTGATGACGATGCTACTGCTTTTTGTGATAGTATGCTTGCTTTTGGTGCTGGCTCATTGGCTATTTGTTCTGGTGCGCTTGCTATTCAATCCGTTGATACCGCTCGATCTAGTGCTGCTTCTGATACTGATGGTGTTGATCCTAAAGCTATTTTAAATGATGTAAAAATAATTCCTTAAAATCGCTTACTTTTTGCTTGATCAAAAAGTAAAAAAGTAAAGCCCTGTGTAAAAAGTTTGGGTAAGCCCTCCTTACAGATTGTAACTTTTTATAAGGGCCTTTTTTATACTTCTTAAGACGCGTGAGATGCTATAGCCATCTGACTGCCTGCTGTTTCCTTTTAGCAAATACCTGAACCCACATTATTCCAGCAAATTATTTAGATCTATAACTGTAAAACTTTAGAGATAGAATGAAAAAAGTTACCTTTCATACTTTAGGCTGCAAATTAAATTTTTCCGAGACTTCCGAAATTGGCCGATTGTTTACAGAAAAAGGATTTATTACGGTAACACTAGCACAACGTCCTCATATTTTTGTACTAAACACCTGCTCTGTAACGGAAAATGCAGATCATAAATGTGCAAAAATTGTTAGAGAAGCGCTAAAAATAGCACCGAAAGCTTTTATAATTGTGATAGGTTGCTATGCACAACTCAAACCAGAAGAGATTGCGGCCATACCAGGTGTAGACGCCGTATTTGGGACACATGAAAAATTTAAATTGCTTGATTGGATTACCGATTGGAATAAAAAACGATCGGATGAATCGGCTACTATACAGGTTATCTCCATTAAGGAAAAACTAGCCTTTTCTCCTGCATACTCTTTAGGAGATCGCACAAGAACTTTCCTTAAAGTACAAGATGGTTGTAGCTACTGCTGTTCTTTTTGTACCATACCACTCGCTAGAGGGGCAAGCAGAAGTGCTACTATTGCAGAAGTAGTCACCCAAGTCCAAACCATTGTTCGCAACAATGTCAAAGAAATTGTATTGACGGGAGTAAATTTAGGAGATTTTGGCATTATTGATCAGAAACGACAAACCAATTTTTTTGAACTGATTCAAGCCTTAGATAAGGTAGATGGGATAAAACGTTTTCGCATTTCCTCTATTGAACCCAATTTACTTCGTAAAGAAATTATAGATTTTGTAGCTGTATCCAAATATTTTGTGCCACACTTCCACATGCCGCTACAATCTGGTACCAACAAGATTTTAAAATTAATGCAGCGTCGATATACAACTACACTCTACCAAGAACGTGTAGCCTACCTAAAAGAAAAAATACCTTCTTGTTGCATAGGGATAGATGTACTGGTTGGATTTCCAAGTGAAACAGAAGAAGATTTCTTAGAAACCTATCATTTTTTAAATGAATTGCCAATTGCATATATACATGTTTTTCCTTACTCAGAAAGAGCCCATACAAAAGCGGCTTATATGGATCAGGTAGTACCTCAAAGAGAACGTGTAAAACGGGCTAGAATGTTGCGCATCCTGTCAGAAAAAAAACTAAGACATTTTTATAGCCAACATTTGGGTCATACTGCTACTGTTTTATTCGAATATGGAGCAGATGATGGCGTTATAGAAGGATTTACAGAAAATTACATTCGTGTACAACTGCCCTATCAACCAGGATTAGCCAACAGGCTGTGTAAGGTTCTACTCAAAAAAATTAATTCGGAAGGGATAGTCATTCCAGAATTATTAAAAATGTAAATTATGTATTTATTTACCTGATTTACACAAGTTTTTACAAAAAATTTTATTGATATTTTTACTAAACCCTCAGCTATTTTATTTGATTTTATCAAGTAATTTACAACATAAAAAACTGATAGCCGGAATAATTTATATAAATAAACTCTTTTCTACAACTGTTTATAAATAAATTTTATTAATTATTCTATAAAAGAAAAAAGTGAGGTTTCGGATTTTTGGCAGGTAACATTGCCAAATGGTTTAATGACGAGAATGCACCAAAAAAGCATATATCTATGTAGTGTAGCCATGGATCAAATACTTTTCCCTAAAAAAGGGCTCGATAAAGAAGTCCTGAAGCGGATATACATCCATAGATATGGGTAAAGGATCGGGTGATGGGCCTTTGAGGTATAGTATGCCATTATATAAGCTATTTTTATTTTCCTTAGCTATTTTGTCTTTTACCCAATGATAGAATAAAGCTAGATGGGTAACCCCCCTTCCGATTACAAAATCATAGGCGCCCTTTAGATCCTCCCCTCTTGCCCAATCTACTGTAATATTTTTCAACCCAAGGGTTGTTACAATTGATTCTACAGCTTTTATCTTTTTTGCGGTTGCATCGACTAAATGAAAATTCACCTCTGGAAACATAATCGCTAGGGGAATACCAGGGAACCCTCCCCCTGTGCCAAAATCTAAAATCTTAGTATGGGCACAAAAAGTAATTACCTTAGCAATGGCTAATCCATGCAAAACATGGTGCAAATAAAGATGGGCGATATCTTTACGGGATATAAGATTGATTCTTGTATTCCAATGGCCATAAATATCCTCTAAACGATTAAAAAGTGCCATTTGATTGGGTGGCAATTTAGGAAAATAATGGGATACAATAGAAGCTGTATGGAATTTTTTTTGTAAATCCATTCTTTTATAAACTTACACCGTCAAACGTTCATCTTGAATCGACTCAAATACAAAATTATGGTTGGTATAGATACAAATATCCGCTGTTATGGTTAAGCTTTCTCGTACCATTTCCATAGCGGTTAAATGAGGCGCATGTTTCATCAAAGCCATGGCAGCAGATTGGGCATACATACTGCCTGATCCAATAGCTGCTAAGGGATAATCTGGTTCTAACACATCACCTGTACCCGTAACCATTAATAACCCTTCTCGATTGGCCACTACCAACATAGCTTCCAACCGTTTTAGCATACGATCTGTACGCCAATCCTTGGCCAACTCAATAGCTGATCGCTTCATATTACCGTGATAGCTTTGCAGCTTTTCTTCAAAACGTTCTAATAAGGTAAAAGCGTCAGCAGTAGAACCAGCAAAACCAGCTAAAACCTTGCCTTCAAAAAGCTTTCTTACCTTTTTAACATTGCTTTTAGCAACGGTATGGCCAAATGTAGCTTGGCCATCTGCACCAATAACTACTGCTCCATTGTGCATCATGGCTAAAACAGTAGTCGATTTAACTTGGATCATATGATTATTATAGGCTAGATGGATACGTTTTTTATAGTAATAGACTCAATGGCTGTTCCAACAAGGCTTTTAAAGTAGCTAAAAACAATGCCCCTGCATGGCCATCTACGACGCGATGGTCACAAGACAATGTAAGCTGTAACATATATGCAGGAACAACGTGATTATCTTTAAAAATAGGTATTTTTTGCATGGCACCAACTGCCAAAATACAAGCTGCTGGTGGGTTAATAATAGCTGAAAAAGATGTAATACCGAACATACCTAGATTTGAAATAGTAAAAGTAGCACCTGTACAATCTTTAGGCATCAATTTTTTTTGTTGTGCCTGTTTACATACATTTTTTACGGTTTTACTAATTTCTATCAATGGCTTTTGGTCTGCAAAACGCACTACAGGAACCATTAAACCATCTTCAACTGCTACTGCTACACCTATATGCACATACTGGTAGCTTCTAATTTTATCAGTCAACCATGCAGCATTGACTTTTGGATGTTGGATAAGCGCTAAGGCAGTAGCTTTAATAACTAGGTCATTAATAGAAATTTTTGTTGATGCATATTGATTCAGCTCCCCGCGGATCTCAACTACTTTATTCATATTTATCTCAACCGTTAAGTAGAAATGAGGAATATTCATTTTACTCTCTGTCAGCACTTCTGCTATTTTTTTGCGCATAGCAGAAATGGGGGAATCTTGATAAGCTGCTGTAGTAGACTGTCTACTTATCGAAATTTGGTCCAATCTATCGGGTACAAAATGGATAACATCTTTCTTTACAACCCGTCCTGCTTCACCAGATCCCTGAATTTGTGCGAGATCATACCCGCTTTCTTTTGCTATTTTTTTGGCCAACGGGGAGGCAATAGATCGATTTAAAGGCAAAGTTGGCTCCATATTAGCAGTAGGTGCTACCACTTGGCCATCTGCAATTGACAATTCAATAGGTGGTAGCTCTATATCTATACGCGTATCAGCAGGTCTATCCCCATTTATAGCAACAGTAGAGGCCAATAGCGTGTCAATATCTTCTTTAGGGTCTCCTATAATGGCAATTATATCATTAACGTTTGCAGCTGCTTTTTCTGCTACGCCTACATACAGCAATGTACCATCTTCATAGGACTCCAACTCCATAGTAGCTTTATCTGTGTCTACTTCAGCCAATATATCACCAGCTACCACCTTATCCCCCACTTGCTTAATCCAACGGCTTATGATACCATACTGCATGGTATCACTCATTTTAGGCATCTTAATGCACTCTGCCATATGCTTTAAATAAGAAATTAAAATAATCTAAACTACCTAGCCTAGCTAGCGTATGGTAGGTGATGGGATCTATATTCCCTAACTTTAGAATAAATTTACATATAATTTGGTAACTATACTGCTTCATTTTATGCTTCGTTTAGATAAAGGTAACCATATCCATCGTTTGCTATTTATGAGAAGGTTTCAACTTTAAAACTATGCTCACCTCTTTTTTATACTTTATAGCGGAGAAAAAGCTAATCGTAGATAGCCATCAAACCACTCTTTTAGCAGTAAGTGGTGGGGTAGATTCTGTGGTACTCTGCCATCTTTTTAAAAAGGCTTGCTTACCTTTTGCTATAGCCCATTGTAATTTTAATTTACGTGGCGCAGAAGCAGATGGGGAAACCGAATTTGTAAAAGCATTGGCCGGATCTTATAAAGTCCCTTTTTATACCACTCGATTTGAGACAAAAACCTTCGCACAGAACCACAAGGTCTCTATACAAATGGCTGCTAGAAGCTTACGTTACCAATTTTTTAATAGACTACTACAACAAAATGGATGGGATAAAATAGCTACAGCACATCATTGGGATGATGTGATGGAAACCATACTACTCAACTTTATTAAAGGTACAGGTATTAAAGGATTCTATGGCATTCAGCCGATGCACCATCAGATCATACGTCCACTACTTTTCGCTAGAAAAAACGAAATCATACATTATGCAAAAGAACAAAAGTTGCATTGGGAAGAAGATAGTTCCAATCAATGCAATCATTATCAAAGGAATTTTATTCGAAATAAAGTGATCCCCCTTTTACATCAAGTTAATCCAAACCTTGGCTCAACTATACAAGCAACAGCTATACAATTGAAAGATATTGGAAACCTGTTTGACAAACATATGGATCAGATAAAAAAAAAGGTAAGCACTTTTAAAGAGGAGATCCATTACCTAGCCATGCACCCCATCATTGACCAGCCATGGGCCACTACGGTAACATTTGAACTATTGCGTCCTTATGGCTTTACCTTTAAACAAATCAAACAGCTACTTACCACTACTGGGACCAGTGGAAAAATGATCCATTCAACAGCATATACACTATATATAGATAGAGAAAATTGGTTGGTAAGCAAAAAAAAAACAGAACCGTTGCCAGAACAGGTAATTGCAAGTACGACACGATCCATTCCATACGGGAATCATCTTTTGCACTTTCATTGTTACAGGAATGCCAACTATATACTAAAAAAAACAACCATTATCGCAGCATTGGACTACGATAAGTTGCAGTTTCCACTGATCATACGTCCATGGAAGCCTGGAGATTTTTTCTATCCCCTTGGTATGAAAGGACGTAAAAAGATCAGCGATTTACTAATTGATCTGAAAATACCAATTGCTATCAAAGAAAAGGTATGCGTTATCATAAGTAATGATCAAATTGTATGGGTAATAGGCTATAGAATAGACGAACGCTTTAAGGTAACCGAAACCACACAAACGGTATGTGAAATAAGATGTACTAAACCATAAGATTTATTTTATATTAGGGAACTAAACAAAATTTATATGACATTTGTTTGTACAAACTGTGGGCTTGAATATGCCAAATGGCAGGGAAAATGCGATGGGTGTAAAGAATGGAATAAAGTCACCCAATTTACCGCAAGCCCTAATACCAAACGGGGCATCATGGTAACCCAACCATCTACGAACCACCCCAAAAGATTAGAGGAGATTCAACCGACTACTAGTCAACGTCTGCTATCGGAAGACCCAGAATTTAATAGAGTACTGGGTGGCGGTATTATTCCAGGCTCATTGGTACTGTTAGGTGGCGAGCCTGGTATTGGTAAATCAACCCTTTTGCTACAAATAGCTTTACAATTAAAAGCCATTAAAGTATTATATGTATCTGGAGAAGAAACAGAAAATCAAATTAAAATACGTGCTTCTCGTCTTGAATTATCTTCACCAAACTGCTTTCTACTACAGGAGTCTGCTTTATTCGAGATACTCAAACATGCAAATGATTTGGAACCAACTGTATTGATTATAGATTCCATTCAAACCGTATATGATGAAGCAGAGGAAGGATCGGTAGGGAGTATCAATCAGATTAAGGCTTGTACCACACGATTGTTACAGTATGCCAAAAGTAAGGAAGTAGCCCTATTTTTAATAGGACATATCAATAAAGATGGGGGATTAGCAGGCCCCAAATTATTAGAACATATGGTAGATACAGTGCTCCAGTTTGAAGGAGATAAGTCATGCTTATATCGCATGGTACGGACCATAAAGAATAGATTTGGTCCTACATCAGAATTAGGGATATATGAAATGAAAGCAACGGGACTGCATGGTGTTAAGAATCCCTCCTCTATGCTACTTTCTCAACAGGATTATCCTTTAAGTGGCATAGCTATTGGCGCTTGTTTAGAAGGCACTAGGCCATTGATTCTTGAAATTCAATCATTGGTAACAGCAACTAGGTATGGAAATCCTCAACGAAACGCTACCGGCTATGATCCCAAACGATTGAACATGTTGCTAGCTGTATTAGAAAAGCGAACTGGATTGCGGCTACATGACCGTGATGTATTTTTAAATATTACAGGGGGGCTTAGGGCAGACGATACTGCATTGGATTTAGCCATCTGTATGGCAGTTGTAAGCTCTTTAAAGGATAGGGTTGTCTCCAGTAGCAAATGTTTTATAGCAGAAGTTGGACTAGGCGGAGAGCTAAGAGGGGTACAAAGACTAGAGCACAGAATAGCAGAAGCGGAAAAATTAGGGTTTAAAGAGGCCTTTGTAGCTACACAACATCAACAGCTGTCTATATCTTCTAATATAGGAATTAATTTTATTAAAAATTTAAAAGATTTAATAAGCAGCATATGTATGCTATTTTTAATATTCTTATAAAAAAAGTGTTGGTTAAAATTTAATTTTACAGAGGCAATTGCGCTTACGACGATAAAAACATTAGCACGATGGCGCGGCCAGAATGCATTTTTTGCAATGTTTTAATGAAACAGATTACACGTATTAAACTTTTACCCTAAAAAACTGTTTTACAACTATGGCTGAAAAAAAAATTTCAATATAGCTTTTAAATGGACATTTTGCTTAGTATAACTTTTAACAACTAAAAAAATAAAAACCAATTACAATAAGGCGTAGCCCGTAGGGGAATCGAACCCCTGTTTCCAGGATGAAAACCTGACGTCCTAACCCCTAGACGAACGGGCCTTTATTTAATAAAAGCCAGCTGATGCATACACCAGCTGGCTACCATGAAACCCAGATAAAATAGAAAATAGGCCCACAAAAGGGCTTATTGGTTTATTTCTAGCTTACTACGTCAATAAAGACATAAAATTAAAACCTACACCAAGTGTAAGATGCTGTGTAGGACATTTGATTAAATGAGCAGCATTGTCAAATATAGTTGTGGAAGGGGTGTCTCCTACTAACCTAAATTTTTCAAAAAGGCCAAATCCATACTTCGCATCAATAGCAAGCCCAAACGGGAATTCGTATCCAACACCACCATGCAGGGCAAATCTATAAGATGGGAGCTCTCCTTCTTGATCCTTATTTACGGCTATATCCGTACCATTTTTTTTGCAGGTTGTTGTTATTGGCAAGTAAGGGGTAACACCTAAATTAATTTTTAAAATACCTGATTCCTCTTCACGACCCAATGGATAGATGTGTAGATGGAGCGGAACAGCAATACCATGGCTAGCCATCGCAATAGATGAAGTCGACCCACTAGCATTGGTCTTATCTTTATCATTTTCATCATTTGTACTTTTGTTTTCTTCTGTGGCCGTCTTGTCTTCCGTTAAGGTCCCTCCTAGTTTCATGTAGCCAAGTTCTAACCCCATACCGATATAATCGTTAAATGCATATTCAGCATAGAGACCAACGTGACCAAAAACGGTATCAAAAAATTTACCACTTACTTTATTCCGATTAATCCTAGTACCTGGATCCGCCGTGGCAAAAGACAAACTTGGGCCAATTTTGGCGCCCCAGCTAAAAGGATCTACTTCTGCCTGAGCATTAAATGCAGCACAAGCGAAAAGGCCTGCCATTAAAGTTTTTTTTATGTTTTTCATATTAATATTAAAAATTGTGTGTGAATAACTTTTTACTATTATTGATTCATGTATACATGAACTTTACTGCTCAGCAGTAATTTGACGCTATTATAAGCTAATCTGGTTTCACTAATGACTTAATAGAAGCAATATTAAGGCTAATTCAAAAAAAAACCAAATAAATATACTAGATTCTTTTATTTTTCCTGAAACTGGCTTAAATAACAAGGGGTATAATGGGGAACACCTGCCCAAAGCTGTTGTTGAAACTTAGCAAAAGCCAAGTAGCCTATTTGTATAGCAGAAGGGACTACCTGTTCTATAAAACGGATGTTTTTGTTTTCTATAAGGAATGTTTTGCATTTCAGTACACCATCTCCAAAAAACAGTAAGGGTTGGTTGGGAAGTCCATCTCGGTATTCTTGGCTATCTAATAACGCTACATGGGGAGGACGTTTGATTTGACCAACTTGATCCGTTATAAGGGTATAAATAGCTGTCCGCCTCGCGTCAATGGCAGGACATAGTAAGGTACCCGCATCAACAAATGGACGCATGCCATAGGCAATAGCTTCTAGCGTACAAACCGAAATAAGTGGCACATCTAATCCATAACAAAGACCTTTTCCCACTGCGCTACCAATCCGTAATCCCGTATAGGAACCAGGGCCAGCAGAAATGGCTATGGCCGCCAATGATTTTTTATCACAGTTGCTGTTGTTTAATAAAGCTTCTATAATTGGCATTAAGTATTCAGAATGGGAACGATCCATGCAAAGTGCAGTATGGGCTATAAGGGTACCACTATCATGTAATGAAACGGAACAGACCGCTGTGGCAGTCTCAATGCTTAAAATAAGGGACATATAGCAGTATATTTTACTAATGATAACCGATTCAAACCAAACTTGCCTTTGCGGCGGCTAACTTTGCAATAGGTACTCTATAGGGAGAAGTGGATACATAGTCTAACCCTATTGACTCAAAAAACTGGATAGAAGCTGGATCACCCCCATGTTCACCACAAATGCCTACTTTTAATGTTGGATTTGTCGATCTACCTTTCGTTACAGCCATTTGAATCAATGTGCCAACACCTTCTTGATCAACGGTAACAAAAGGGTCTGCTTGCAACAGCCCCTTTTGTTGATAATCTTCTAAAAACTTTGCGCCATCATCACGTGAAATACCAAATGTAGTTTGGGTTAAATCATTGGTGCCTACACTAAAAAAATCGACTAATGGTGCAATGGCTGCGGCTTGTAAGGCTGCTCTTGGTAATTCTATCATTACGCCAAGCTTATATACAATATGCGGTGCTATTTTTTGATGTACTTCTTCTATGATATTTTTAAGAAAAATTATTTCTTTGGCATCAAAAACAAGGGGTAACATAATCTCTAATGCAACTTTCTCTACTTCTAATGCTGCCTCAAACAAGGCTTCAAGCTGCATCACATAAATTTCTGGAAAGGTTATGGCCAACCTAGCACCACGATGGCCTAACATTGGATTTACTTCAGAAAGCACCTCTATACGCTTTTCTACTTCAGAAAGGGGATAGTCTATTTGCAAGGCTAAGTCAGCGAGATCTTTTGGATGGCTGGGTAAAAACTCATGTAAAGGTGGATCTAACAATCTTATGGTAATGGGTAATCCATCTAGCATTTGAAAAAGAGCCTTAAAATCTCTTTTTTGCATGGGCATCAATTTTGTTAAAAAGTCGATACGGGATGTTTTAGAAGGGGTTAAGATCATTTTTCTAAATAGGCACATGTTATCTGGATGAAAGAACATATGCTCTGTTCTACAAAGCCCTATACCTGCCATACCAAAAGATCGTGCTACGACTCCATCTTGAACAGTTTCTGCATTGGCTCTTACCTCCATTCTTTTGAGCTTATCTACCAGCTGCATGAAGGTTATAAACTCAGGGAAAGGCTTCTGTCTAATAGTGGCTACTTTACCTTTTATCACTTGCCCGGTAGTACCATTAATGGTCAACCAACTACCCGCTGGGATTTTTGTCTGGCCAATAACCAGCCATTTATTTTGGCTATCTATAGTAATATCATGCGCACCGCATACACAAGGTTTGCCCATACCTCTGGCTACTACAGCAGCATGTGCGGTCATGCCTCCTTTGGTGGTTAAAATGCCTGTTGCCATCGCCATACTACCTATATCATCAGGCGTAGTCTCGGGTCTAACCAATAACACGCTTTCTGTTTTTGCAATGGCTGCTACTTCTTCTGGTGAAAAGACAATTACACCAGAGGCAACACCTGGTGCAGCAGGAAGCCCTTGGGTTAATACTTCTATGGTTTGGTTGTCATCCAATGTAGGATGCAAGAGTCGCTCTATGTGGTTGTAATCTATCCTTTTCAATACTTCTTTTGCATCAATCTTACCTTCTTGCATCATATCAATGGCTATTTTAACAGCAGCTTTGGCACTACGCTTACCATTTCTAGTCTGCAACAGCCATAGTTTACCCTGTTCAACGGTATATTCAATATCTTGCATCTCCCTAAAATGGTTTTCTAATTCAATCGCTAATTTACTAAGCTGACCAAAAATAAGGGGATATTTTTCTTCCAATGCATGGTCGGCTTTTTGAATGGATGGTATACCTTGTTTGGTGATGGGCAAAGGGGTCGTTAGACCTGAAACCAGTTCTTCACCTTGGGCATTTATTAAATATTCACCAAATAAACTTCGTTCTCCTGTAGATGGATTTCTAGTAAATAAGACACCGGTTAAACTATCTGTACCTCTATTGCCAAATACCATAGACTGAATGGTAACGGCTGTACCATCTTGATCATCTATATGGTTTAACTTTCTATAGGTAACTGCTCTTGCGCCATTCCAAGATGCAAAAATGGCCGCTATAGTCTTTCTAAGCTGTTCAAAGACATCTTGTGGATAGGTAGTACCTGTATGGGTCCAAATTATTTTTTTATAGCTATCAATAACTGTATGCAATGCGTTAAGACTTAATCCTTCCTGATGAGGAAGATTGTCTTGTTGTTTTATGCCATCTAATACAGCTGTAAATAGATGGTGGGGGATGCCCATAATGATATGTCCATACATTTCTATAAAACGACGATAGCTATCATAGGCAAATCTAAAATCTTGGGTAGCATGACCTAATAGTTGGACCGTTTCATCGTTTAGACCAAGGTTAAGCAATGTATCCATCATACCTGGCATAGAGGTTTTAGCGCCAGAACGTAGGGCCAACAACAATGGGAAAGGCCCCCCTCCAAAATGCTTGCCTGTTTCTTTTTCAAGTAGTTGGATCTCAGCTACCACTTGATCCCAAATGGGTTGGGCAACCGTTTGTCCCTTTGCATAATAGTCCCTACAACCATGGGTTATAATGGTAAAACCTGGCGGAATCGGAAAGCCCAAAGAGGACATTTGTGCCAGGCCATAGCCTTTATTGCCCAATATAGCTGGATGACCATTAGAATAATCTGTATCGTAACCAAAACGATATACCCATTGTTCGATTTGCTTTTTATGCAACATGCTATATTAGTATTTTATAGAATAGATTAGATGCTAGGTACTTCCATATATAATGGCAGCCTAACCAATTATTTGTTTACCCGATTGGGTCAGTAGAGCTGTTGTGTAATTTTCTTCTTTGTGCTTCAATAACCGTATCCTCAATTTTTTCAAATAACAATACAGGCGATGCTACTGGATTTCCTGATTTAACAAGATGGGCTACATGGACATCGTCCCAACCTGTTTCTTGTACTCCCAGCATATGAGCAATTTTTTCACTGGTTGTAGGTAAAAAAGGTTTAATCAGCAGGCTTAAGGTAGCAATAAGCTGCAACGCGACATGCAATACAGGGGCGGCTTCCTCTGGGTTACATTTTACCAAATGCCAGGGTCTCCTATCCGTTAGATATTTATTACCTAATGTAGCATAACCCATGCATAATTGGAGTGCTTCTTTAAACTTAAACTGCTCTATAGCTTTACCTACTACTGTAAAAGAAGCTGTTAATGTAGCCAATAGCGCCTGGTCTGCCTCATTAAGGGCAATACCAGGTGGTACCAATCCGCCAAAATATTGGTGTACCAAACTTAAGGTTCTATGTACCAAATTACCGAGGTTGGCTACCAGTTCACGATTGTTTTTATCTTGAAAATCTTGCCAAGTAAAGTCGCTATCTTTGTTTTCTGGCGCAATGGAACAGAGTACATAACGCAATACATCTGCTTTACCCGGAAAAGCTTCCAAATAATCATGGAGCCAAACCGCATGGTTGCGGGAAGTAGAAATTTTTTCTCCCTCTAGATTTAAAAATTCATTGGCTGCCACCTGTTGCGGCAAAATAAACTGGCCATGGGCTTTGAGCATAACAGGAAAAATAATACAATGGAATACAATATTATCCTTTCCAAGGAAATGGACCAGCTTTGTATCGGGATCTTTCCAAAAAGGCTCCCAGTCGACCTGTTGTGCTTCAGCCCAAGCCTTGGTTGCGCTAATATACCCAATCGGCGCATCGAACCAAACATAAAGCACCTTTCCTATGGCTTCAGGAAGTGGAACAGGGATGCCCCAAGCTAAATCACGGGTGACAGCACGGGGCTTTAACCCTTGGTCTAGCCAGCCTTTACATTGACCATATACATTGGTTTTAAAGTCTTTATGTTCTTCTAAAATCCACTTTTTAAGCCAATTTTCATACTTATGTAGGGGTAGATACCAATGTTTGGTTGATTTTAAAATAGGCTTTGCACCACTAATCGCAGAGATAGGATCCACCAGCTCTTCTGGACTAAGTATGCTGCCACATACTTCACATTGATCTCCATAAGCACCTGAATGATTGCACTTTGGACAGTTGCCTTTAACATAGCGGTCAGATAGAAATTGCTTACAAACAGGATCGTAATATTGTTCCGTTTCATGGACTTCGAATATGCCTTTTTGGTGCAATGCTTTAAAAAAGTCAGATGCTATTGTACAATGAGCAGGCGAGGAAGTTCTTGCAAAAATATCAAAACTAATATGCAACCCCTGCAGTGCTGTTTTAATGAGCATATGGTACTTGTCGACTATCTTTTGGGGGGTAGTTCCCTCTTGCTGAGCACGAATCACTACAGGTACCCCATGTTCATCAGAACCAGTGATAAAGACTACCGTAGCTTTTTTTTGCCTTAAATAACGGACGTAAATATCAGCAGGAAGATAGGCACCTGCCACATGACCTAAGTGAATGGGGCCGTTTGCATAGGGCAATGCAGCGGTAACCGTATATCTTTTTGGATGAGCCATTTAAATATATAGATAATTTTTACTATTAATTTTGTAAACATTACAATGATAAGGGCTATTGCCAAAAGCAAATATATTAAGAGTTTCTTGTTTTTTATCCTACATCTATACGGCTGATTTATTAAATGATAGCATTGTATCTTGGTACTAAGATTAAAAGTAAAGCCATTTCAATTTTCTATTGCAAGGGCTTTAGCCTAAAATCCCAATCTTTATTTTACAAGCTTTTTATACAAAAAAACTTAAAAAGTTAGTCATTAACCAATACCAAATTGGTTATTTTTATACTGATTAACAAATAAATATATAATCCCTCAGAGACAAATAAAATGGGGATAAATTTGTTAGCTACATCACATCGAAAACCAATTATAACTTTTTAAGTTACTGATTTACAATAAGTATAATTTCAAATGGAGGTTAGATTAGATTTTTTACTTTTATTGGTTAAATTAATGGAAATTGTAGCGTGTGGTAAACAGATATTTCTCATTTGGCCTATTGCCTCCAGCATGTATGACAGGGGTGGCATGTAAAATCTAATTATCTATGCGTTATTATGTTATTGCAGGCGAGCACTCCGGGGATATGCATGGAGCTGATTTGATTAGACAGATTAAATTAATAGATCACCATGCTGATTTCTGGTCTTGTGGAGGGGAGGCTATGTCTAAAGCGATGGGTAAGCCTTGTAGCGTAGATGGTTCAAAAATCGCCTACATGGGGATAGATTTTTTAAAAAAGTGGTATACCTTATGGCAGTTGCTAAAGTTTTGCAAAAAAAGTCTAAAGCACTACCAGCCAGCTGTCGTTGTTTTAATTGACTACAGTGGTTTCAATATGCGGCTTGCTGCATTTGCTAAAAAAAATGGATTTTTAGTACACTACTATATACCGCCTAAAATCTGGGCACATGGTCCAAAAAGAATTACAAAAATCAAGTGGAATGTAGACCAAGTGTGGTCCATTTTACCTTTTGAAGTAGCCTATTACCAGGGAAAAGGCTATCATACGATTGATTATGTCGGTAATCCATTGGTTCAAAAAGTTGGTGATCATCGCATCAATCCCTCTTTTATTGCAGACAATCGCCTCGACCATCGGCCGATTATAGCACTATTTCCTGGTAGTAGATTGGATGAAATTCAACGTTTATTGCCTCTAATGGTTGCCCAGGCTGCTTATTTTAAAGGCTATCAGTTTGTAGTAGCTGGATTAAGTGTGGTTCCAAGCAGTTTGTATCAAGCGCTATGCCCGCCTACGGTTCAAGTCATTTATGACCAAACCTATGACTTAATGGCCGTTGCAAAGGTGGCGATCATTGCTGCTGGAACAGCTAGTTTAGAAGCTGCTTTATTTAATCTGGCACAAATAGTCGTCTACAAATTGCATCCATTAGCCTACTTTTTTTACAAAAGCATCATCACGGTAGAACATATCTCTTTGGTCAACCTTTTGATGAACCAGCCCATTGTTCCAGAGCTGATTCAATATCAGCTAACAGATAAAAAACTTCATGTAACTTTAACCAACCTTTTATCGGGCAATGGTAAAGCCAAACAACAAGCGGCTTATCCAACGATTCGCCGATTACTAGGGCCACAGCATGCGGCTGCAACAGTCGCAAGGCACATCCTAGTCCAAATCAAACAGCACCTTCAAAATCAGAAAAATGATGGAAAAAAAACCAGGTAGGGTTATGGCTATAGATTATGGACTCAAGCGGGTCGGTATTGCTGTAACGGATCCCCTACAAATAATCGCGACTCCTTTAAAGACAATTGATGCGCCTGTTTTATGGCTTTTTTTGAAAGATTATCTCCAACAAGAAAAGGTGGTCACCTTTGTGATAGGTATGCCCAAACATTTGAACGGGAAACCTTCTAAAATGGGTAGGATCGTAGCGCACATCGGCACGCAATTAAAAAAAAACTTTCCAGGACAAGGTCTCTATTACCAAGATGAGCGATTTACTTCTAAGTTGGCTGCAGAGGGACTCTATCAAGCTGGTTACGCTAAAAAGGATAGAGCAGATAAAAGCAATATAGATAAGGTAAGTGCCACACTTATATTGCAATCTTTTTTAAATAGGCAAGCAGTTGTATAATGCTTTATGATACCCAATCTGTTTTTAACTGCTTTAAATATAGAAAGACCTTGAGATAGAATAGAATCAGTCTATGCGGCCTCCCGTTTAGGCCATGCTACTAGAATTTTCTATCCATGTAGCGGTTTGTACTTTATAATAATATTATGTATAATAAAACTATAATACAACAAGAATATTTCAATACAAAGATCCAGCTTACTAATTATTAGGTTATTAGGTTATTAGGTTTAGTAGGTTTGTAGATTGGTTCAAGTTTGCTTGTTCCGTTATTTATTGCCGCTATCTAGCCATTATCTGGCCATTAGGATATTTTATTAGCAAGGCAGTAACGATCTAGATTGAATACCTTCAATACTTAAAATTAGTTCATGCTTATGCCTAATAAATATAAATATACATACAGATCACATAGCAAATATTCCCCTTCAGCAGTAGTAGTAAGTAGCACTCTTTTATGGTTTAATACGGCTTGTAATAATTTAATCAAATATGATATGAATCATAATGAAAGTAGACAAGCATCAACTACAGAGCAAAGACTAACGCATTGCAATATAGACCAATTGGGCAATACCTTACTTCACCTAGCTGTCAAGCAAAATAGGGTACAGGATATACCTACTTTACTTTTAAATTTATTAACAAAATATATAAATAAAAAAAATAATGATGGATATACTGCGTTGCATATTGCATCAAAAAAAGGTATATCGAAGTCGTTAAAGCATTAGTAAACGCTAAAGGTATTGAGATCAACGACGAAGATGAAAATGGCTATACAGCCCTACATTTGGCAGTAGATAACGGTCACATAGAAATAGTGAGGGCATTACTGAAAAATTCTGCAAATTCTAAGATCAATATCAATAAAAAAAATAAAAATAACTGTACACCACTTCATCTAGCAGCATGGAAGGGTCATATGGCCATAGTAAGCGAATTACTAAAAGCTGCTGAAAATTTTGATATGCACGTCAATGAAAAAAATAATCTTGGCTATACCCCGCTGCATTGCGCAACATATAAGGGTCATATAGCAGTAGTAAAGGAATTACTCCATACTAAACATATTAAGATTAATGTCAATAAAAAAGATAAAAATGGCTTTACGCCGCTCCATTGGGCAGCAAGGAGCGGTGACATAGAAGCAGTGAAAGAATTGCTGAACGCTAAAAATATTCAGCCCAATGAAAAAGATAAAAATGATGGCTATACGCCGCTCCATTGGGCAGCATTTAAGGGTTATATAAACATAGTTAAGGAATTATTACACACTAGAGCCATTCAGGTTAATCCAAAAGATAAAAATGATTATACCCCGTTGCATTTGGCAGCAAGAAGCGGTAAAATAGAAGTAGTGAAAGAATTAGTGCACACGAGAAAGATCCAGGTTAATGAAAAAGGCTTAGATAGCTGGACTCCGATGCATTTAGCGGCATTCAACGGTCATACAAAGGTAGTCAATGTATTACTAAACGCTAAAGATATTCAAGTCAATGAAAAAGATAATCTTGGCTATACCCCGCTCCATTGGGCAACATATAAGGGTTATATAGAAGTAGTAAGGGAATTGCTAGAAGATTCTGTAAATTTTGATATTCAGGTGAATGAAAAAGATAAAAATGGTTTTACACCACTCCATTTGGCAGCATGCAGCGGTCATATAGAAGTAGTCAGTGCATTACTAAACGCTAGAGATATTGAAGTCAATGAAAAAGATAAAAATGGCTTTACAGCGCTCCATTGGGCAGCAGAAAACGACCATATAAAAGTAGTTGAGGTATTATTGAATGATTCTGTAAATTTTGATATTCAGGTCAATGAAAAAGATAAAAATGGCTTTACACCACTTCATTGGGCAGCATACAATGGTCATATAGAAGTAATCAGCGCATTACTAAATGCTAGAGATATTGAAGTCAATGAAAAAGATAACAATGGCCATACTCCACTTCATTTGGCAACCGTGCAAGATCATCCAGTAGCAGTTTATAAACTAATGCATCATCCTGATATTGATTTTGATAAAAAAATAATAATAACCAAACAGCCCTTGATATTGCTAAAAACAAGAAAAATAAATGTGTTAAACTGCTAAAAAATTTTACAAAATCAAATTCTATGTTCTATGTAGACCGCTAATAGGGCTATCTAGTTTATTGCTTTTCTGTTAGTTCAGTAATATAGTGGGCTGAAAAAACCGGACAAAAAGCAAGAATTTTATTTCGATAATTTAAGACGAAAAGGCAGAAAACTATATTAAAATCAAACACAGATGCGACAGATCCGCTGATCATTTCTTTACGACTTTTCCAGCGTTTTGTACCAATCCTTTAATATATTGGATTAAATCGGCTTGTATTGAGTGCGCATAAAGAACTGTTTCACAATGGTTTACGAATAAATTAGGATCTATGGCAATTAAGTTTCTGGCATGAAGTAGCCCTTTATAGATTTTTCTCTTTATTGGGGGATGGTTGGACCCAACTATAGGTAGGTATGTATGGTCTAAATTTTTTGTATCTAAGGGTATTGGGGTATGTACATTTTCTTCCTTCCATAATTGACTGGCTAGTGGAATCAAAGTATCATGTTTTGCCCCCTTTTTACCACTAATAAATAGTGCGTAAGCGTCATTTAATTGGGCTATTGACTCGTGATCCTTGGTTGTTTTGATATCAGTGTTGAATAAGGATAGTAAATCATTCTGATAGGTACCGATCAGTAAACAAGGTATGTCAACGTTGTCTTGCAAAAACGTATATATGCCTTTTAGACATCTGCTATTGGGGGCTATGTCTTTTAAACCATTGACCGGCGCCCAACTTAGACGAGCAAGCGTGTATACCCACGCTGCTACCATGCTGATCCATTTGATTCTAACTAGTGGATAATCTATAAGCTGCAATCCAGCTGCTCCATCAGATATAAATTTCTGCATATCCTTACCGGTTCGCTCAAGTAACGGTGTACCCATTAGTGGTGCATTAAGGGTAATGATACCCAGTATATTGAGCTGAGATTTATACAATCTACCTAAAGTACAAGCCAATACACCACCTTGACTATATCCAATGATAATGATGGGAAAAGAAATAGGATTTTTGTGACATCGGATCAGTTCAAGTTCTATCCATTGAAGCATGCGCGCTGCTTGTTGATCTATAGACTGTAGGAGAGATTTTAGTCCTGTTCTACAGGTTGGTTGCATGATAAAAATCGCTTTCCCAAATTGTTTGGTCAACATTTCTGCAATGGGTTTTAGCTCATCTGCGTGGGCGTACAAACCATGTAAAAGCAAAACGGCAAAGGTAGCTGCTTGATCTAAACTAGATAGATCGACTCTATTTTTTGTGCGCATAAAGCGAATAAGTAGTTATATATGATAACCAACTAAAAATATTAATTAGCTTGCATGTTGGCTTATTGGATTAAATAGACCTGTTCATTGCGATCTGATGCCATTACGAACCATTTCTCAAGTTGTGTTTACTTAAAAATTCTGTTATCAAGGCTATAGCTTTTTTGTTTTGAAATAGCGTTTTACCATATTGCACTCTATAATCAGATAACATCAACATTAGATTCCAACAATGGAGCTGCTCTTTAGCAACATAGGTTTCTATATTCTTGGCATAAACAGGATCATTACTAGAATCCACAATATTGTCAAAGCTAGGTCCTCTACATAGTTGACTTTTTATGGAAATCAGTATATCATGTACGCCATGCTTGTCTTGAGTAGCCAATAATGCATAATGCTGATTCAGTTCCTCTACTTGCCTTTCATAGGCTTCTTCATAATCAAAATATTCAGATAGATTAGAAAGGTAACCACCTATAAGGAGTATAGGAATTTCGTGGTTTTCTTTGTCGTTCTTATTTTCACGTATGAATTTTTTGATACGTGTAATGCAGGTACTATTGCTACGCATATCGCTTAACCCTTTGAAGAGAAACTTCGTAAATTTGTTGATGCAAAACCCATTGAGTAACCAAGCGGCTAGCTGCATATTGACTTGCGAAGTGTCCGGATGGCCTATAGCATTTAATCCTGATTTTGCCTCTCTTGTAAACGCCTTTACATCAGCTACCTTATTGTCAAGTGCTTCTGTGCCATACAGCGGTGCATGAGCAGTAATTACAGCGGTAATGTTAAGGTCATTGCTATGATTAGCTGCCAATATACAACCCACTAAACCACCCTGGCTATAGCCAAATATACTAATCGGTAAAGCTTGAAGTGCTTCTTGATCATGTTGCGGATAGGTATCACGTAGCATGGTTTGTATTTCTTTAACAACTTGTTTGCTTTGCGTCTCAATGGATAGATAGACCGATTTTAGCCCCTCTCTACATTTTGGCTGAATGGTTAAAATATCTTCTCTAAATGCTTCCGCTACTGCTTCCTTGATTTTATCATTTTCAGAGGCATCCATGTTAAGACCATGTAACAATACCAGGACAAATTTAGGCAAAGGGGATATTGTTGCTGGATGATTCCGTTCAGCTGTGGCACAACTTGGAGTAGGTTGTCTTTGTTGGGTTGAACAACTCCTTACTGCCATTCGATGGTGTTGCTGGCAGTTGGTCAATGTGTAGGCTACCACCCAATGAAGGTATTTCTTGATATGGTATGGTACCATAGATTGCATCAAAAATGATTTAGGTGATGGATTGGTTTAGGCCCAACCCATCATTATATTAGGTCATTTAAATAAATTTTCCTAAATCTTTTTATCGAATCGCACTATTATTTTAGGTAGTATTTGAGAATACTACGGATCCTTTCTGGTAACAAACAAGAATAGGCTGGTCTTTTGTCACCTGTCCAGATAGTAATGCTTTAGATAAACCATTAAGTATAATGCGCTGCATCAATCGTTTGAGCGGCCTTGCGCCAAACTGCAAGCTATATCCTTCTTCTGCTAGGTAGTCTATAAGTGGCCCATCCATCTGAATGACTATGCCATTCTTTTGTAGGTCTCCTTTAAGCTTCTCTACCTGAATATGGACCACATCCTTAATAATCCCTTTAGAAAGGGGATTAAACATGATGATTTCATCGATCCGGTTTAAAAACTCTGGACGCATTTGGCTTTGCAGCAATTGTAAGACCGCCGTCTTAGTCTCTTCCAAGCTTTCTTTAGAAGGCAAATCTTCAATACCAGCAAACGCACTTTGAATAAGATGTGCACCTACATTACTGGTCATAATGATAATGGTATTTCTAAAATTTGCCGTTCTGCCCTTATTATCCGTTAGTCTACCATCATCCAACACTTGCAATAGAATATTAAAAATATCGGGATGTGCTTTTTCTATTTCATCCAATAAAACTACGGAGTAGGGTTTGGTACGTACGGCTTCTGTAAGTTGCCCTCCTTCATCATATCCTATGTAGCCTGGTGGCGCACCAATCAACCGACTAACTGCATGTTTTTCCTGGTATTCTGACATATCTATACGAATCATAGCCTGTTCATCGTTGAATAAAAATTGTGCCAGTGCTTTAGCGAGTTCCGTTTTACCTACACCAGTAGTACCTAAAAAAATAAAAGAACCAATAGGCTTACGAGGATCTTGTAATTCAGCACGGCTTCTACGCACTGCTTCAGCAATAACCTGAATAGCTTCTCCTTGACCGGCGACGCTTTGGGCCAGTACAGCCTCTAGCTGTAGTAATTTTTCGCGTTCGTCTTGTAGCATTTTAGAAACAGGAATACCAGTCCTTTGCGCTATAATTTCAGCAATATCCTCTTGCGTGACTTCTTCTTTAAAAAGTGGGCTAGTCTCACGAAGTGCTTCTATCTTTTCTTGTAAAGCTTTGAGTTTTTTTTCTGCTTCTATAAGCTTTCCGTATCGAATTTCTGCAACCTTACCATAGTCAAAATTCCGCTCAGCTTGTTCAGCATCCAAACGCAGTTGTTCAATTTGTTTTTTCTGCGCACGAATACCCTCCACAATAGACTTATCATTTTCCCATTTTGCCTTGAGGGTTTGTTTTGTTTCATTTAGCTCCTCAATGGTTTTAGACAATTCTTCCAACTTTAGAGTGTCTTTTTCTTTTCGAATTGCTTCTCTTTCAATTTCTAATTCGGTAATTTTTCTTTGTATTTGGTCTAAGTCTACAGGAACAGCATCCAAATCAATCCGCTTTTTAGCAGCTGCTTCATCCATTACATCTATCGCTTTATCAGGCAGAAAACCTGGTAAATAACGGTCAGATAGGCGCACAGTTCCGATCACTGCATTGTCTTTAATATGTACACCATGATGGAGCTCATATTTGGGCTTTATGCCTCGTATAATAGAAACAGCATGTTCTTGGCTGGGCTCATCTACCATTACGACTTGAAACCTTCTTTCTAGGGCTTTATCTTTCTCTATGTACTTTTGGTATTCTTTTAGCGTAGTGGCACCAATAGCGTGTAGTGCTCCACGCGCAAGCGCTGGTTTAAGTAGATTCGCTGCATCCATGGCCCCCTCTCCAGAGGCACCTGCCCCAATAAGCATGTGGATTTCATCGATAAAAAGAATAAACTCCCCGTTGGAATCCACAACTTCTTTAATGACTGCCTTAAGCCGTTCTTCAAACTCGCCTTTGTATTTGGCGCCAGCAATCAAAAGACCTAAGTCTAATGCAAAAATAATCTTAGATTTCATGTTTTCAGGGACGTCACCAGCTACAATTCTTTGCGCCAATCCTTCTACAATAGCTGTTTTACCTACACCTGGCTCTCCAATTAATAGGGGATTACTTTTCGTTCTACGTGAAATAATTTGTACCGTTCTTCGAGATTCTTCATCACGTCCAATCACTGGATCTATTTTGCCTTCTTTAACCAATTGATTTAAGTTTTTTGCATAACGTTCCAATGATCTATACTTAGACTCTGCACTAGGGTCGGTGACCTTATGGGTACCCCGTAAGGCTTGAATGGCTTGTAGCAACGGAGCTTCTGCGATGCCGTGCTTTTTCATTAATGTTGCCGTTTGATCTTTACCCGAACAAAGACTTAAAAGTAAATGGTCTACTGCGACAAAGTCATCGCCTAATTTTTTCTTGTAACTTTCTGCTTCACGAAGGGTAACATCCATATTGGGTGATAAATAAGGCTGCTGACCAGATGCTTTTGGATAGGTTTGGATGAGTTTATCTAATGCTTCTTCTAAAGGCGTTAAGGCAATTTGAAGTTGCTTGATAAGAAAAGTAACATGTGTTTCATTACTGATTAAAATGGCCTTCAATAAGTGACCATTTTCAATCGTAAGTTGTTGGTTTTTTTCCGCTACTGCTATAGCGCTTTGTATCGCTTCTTGTGCTTTAATAGTATATTTTCTAGGGTCCATAATGTTTGTTATTTATCATTATTTAACACTTTGATGTTAAATATACCATTTTTTTGTAAAAGGGTTCAGACTATTGATCTATCTATACTGGATAACATTTGATGGTACAAATTAACCACTATACTACAGATCCAACGTTTTGTATCTGTCTACGGAAAGTGCATGAGATAGATAGATAACCTGAACTCTGGATTAGAATTATTGTAAACCAGTTGTATATATATTAGCTATAGCCGGTTTTTTCTCTTTTAGCCCATAAGCAGTAATACCAGCTATTAAATTGACAATAAAATTAGGTATGCTTCTGTGTCTAGAGTGTTCTATTTGGCTAATATTTTTAAGCTGATCGATAATGATTTCAATGATGGATCTCTTTCGAAGCATTAATTTATCCCATAATGTCATAAAAGCATTTTTCATATTTTTCTTGATATGGGTAATGAGCTCTATTCCTTTTTCCATAAGTTTTTCAAATAATTCTTTGCTGATATATCCTTTATCCGAGAATACTTTACCGATTAAATTTTTGCATAAACTTTTTGCAGGGAATCTATCCTTGACCCTACCTGGGGTAAGTGTAAAATTCATAATTTCACCTAAATCATTTACAATCAAATGTAACTTGAACCCAAAAAACCAGCCAGTCGTTGTTTTACCTTTAGTAGCTATTGATTTAAATACTTTGTTAGAACAAGCCCTTTGTACCTTACAAACTTTAATGGCTCTTGAATCCATAAAATGAGACCGTTGCAATAGATAGTTATTGTAATTTTTGATAAGTTTCTAGTGTTATTTTTTGTGGTTTTTATGGTTAAGGATGCATAAAAATCATTATTTATTGATTTTCAAGTTAATTTTTGTTCATTTTAGATATACCATCCCCCTAAAAACCCTTTAAAATGATATTTGGGGCCCTATATAAATTATAGGCTATAGCTTCCATAACATGTTGCGTATGGGTTTTTTCCAGTCCTATATAACGAGCTCCTGCACTACGGAACCAACGCTTAATATTACCAAATACCCGCTCTACTTTATAGCGCGTCTTGGATACCAATTTATTGAAACGTTTAGCAGTAGGTGATAAGGGATGGTTTTTAGTAGCTTTCTTTTGAATAGCTGATTTTAAGCTTTTTTTCTTTAATAAAGTTTCGTTCGGTAACCCGCTATAGCCTTTATCTCCATAGAGCCTGCTGCCTGCTTTTAAGGATACTTTATCCAATAATATGGGTAAATGGGCACCATCATGATTAGATGCCTTTGTGGTACTGACTGCCAGCACTAAACCTTCTTTACTTTCTACAAGGACATGGCGTTTATAGCCATAGTAAAGATCATGACCTTTTTTGGTCCAACTAGCTTCTTGATCTACCCCTTTTTGATAACTATGGGATACCGATATAGTACCATCTTCATGCAAATTATAGCTTTTTTTACCTTTGGGACCTCTAGAAGTAGGCGTTATAGAGGCGTCAATAACTGCACCATGTTGAACCAGTACAACATGACTCGATAACTGATTATTAATTATTGTTAATAACCTATCTAAAGCCTTCTTTTCCGTAAGAGCAGTCCTAAATCTGCTTAATACACTATGATCTGGAACTGAATTATCCATCGATATACCACAAAACCTGCTAAATGTAATACGATCATTTACCTCTTCTTCGACTTGGTAGTCACTTAATCCATACCACTGTTCAAGCAAAAGCATTTTAAATAAAAGAAGGGGACTATAGGCAGGTTTGCCTGACAAACGTAAGCCTTTCGGATAATAAATACAAAGCTCTTTTTCTACTGATGACCAATTAATTAGATTATTTATTTGATTAAAAAAGGTATGCTTGCATTTACGGAGACTAGCTGATATATCTCCAAAAGATAACTGGCTACTTGTTTTTATTGCCATAACTATATCATCAAAAAACTAAATAAAAACTTTCATATAAAAACTAAAAATTAACTATTTCATAAATATAAAAGTACTTGTTTAATACAAATCTTAAAAGTCTATTGCAACGGTCTCAAAATAACAACCTGTTCTTGTCTTAGAAAGACTATGCGTAAAGAAATACATAGGAACTAACGTTCTTTTTACTAGTGATATGAATCTATTATAGCTCACTAATGTTCTAAACTCACTTGAGTGAAATTGCTCTAAATGAAGATAATACAACTTAAAATTTCTAAAACCTATTAGATGAAAAGCAATTAGTATAGTCATTATTTCGCTTAAGTTAAGAGAACAAGTTCTAGTGGGTTTTCTTGTGGGCTCTGTTAACAGCTTTTTCTCCATATAAGGCATAAATTTTATTAAAAACTCATCTACCATATAATATATTTCTACTAATTTGTCTACATTCATAAGCGGCTCCTTTAGTTTTTAGAGGTAATTTTCAATCACCTAAATTTAAAACTCAAAGAAGCTTCTTTATACGCAAATATGAAAATCTAATCCAGAGTTCAGGTTATAACTATTTACTAGCCCCCTACTGGGTGGATACAGGTAAAACAAAGAAAGTACATGTAAATGAATCAAATAAAGTATGGAGTGGAGATATTACCTATATTCGTACCAATGGTGGATTTATGTATTTTTCAGCTGTAATAGATTGGCATAGCAAAGCGATACTCAGCTATAGATTGTCTAACGTTATGGATTCAAATTTGGTCACAGATACTTTATAAGATGCACTTAGTAAATATCCTGCTCCAGAGTTCTTTAATAGTGATCAAGGTAGTCAGTATACTACTCATAATCATACAAATTTATTAAAGAATCATGGCATTAAAATTTCTATGAATGGAAAAGGTAGGAGTATTGATAACATTGTGATGGAGAGATTCTTTAGAACGCTAAAATATGATTTTATCTTTTTGAATGATTTCAAAACTATTAAAGACCTAAAAGAGGGGATTAATGGTTACATTACTAAGTATAATTATCAAAGATTTCATTCTAGTATTAATTAGTCGGCCCTGAAATACCATATAATTATTTGTTAATCAGCAAATAAATGGTTTAATTTATATATGGTTAATAACCAGTTTTTAGGTTGTTTTGTATAAAAAGCTTGCAAAATAAGGATGAAATCTAAGAAAATAAATAATAGCCTTGAGCGTTTGTTTGAGCAACGCTTATCTAGTTTTCTCAACCCGAAACATCCATTATTCCAGTTATCTGATTCGATTCCTTTTCACTCCTTATCATCAGATTTAGACCGCGGTTTTAGCTATGGACCTGGTCAACCTCCTTTGCCTATTCGTTTAATTATAGGTCTTCTCATTATCAGTCATATGTATAATATTTCTGATGAACAAGTAGTGGTTAGATGGGTAGAAAACCCTTATTGGCAATACTTTTGTGGATATGATTATTTTCAGTTTAAGATGCCTTGTAACCCCAGTTCATTGACCCGTTGGCGCCATAGATTAGGTCAAGAAGGTCTCAATAAGATTTTATCTATGACTATAGACTTAGCGCTAAAAAAAAAGTAAGTGACCCGAAAACGAAACTTGAAAAAGTTAATAGCTGATACTACTGTAATGGAGAAAAATAATCCGTTACCCAACTGACTCTTCTTTGCTTAATAAATCCAGAGAAAAATTAGGTCAGTATAGCCAAGAAAACAGGTATTAAACTGCGTCAAACTTATCAGCGTTTAGGTCTATCTATCAAACGTAAAGTTGATTGCTATGCTCATGCTAAACAGTATAAACGTTTATCTAAAGGCATTAAAACATTAAAAACCTATCTTGGTAGAGTAGTCAGAGATGTAGAACGTTCTATACAATCCTCTGATGATCTAATACGGAATCAATTTACCAATCTACTATCTATAAGTAAAAAACTTATAAACCAATCAAAAAAAGTAAAGATAAAATTTATAGCATCCATGAACCATCCGTCTACTGTGTTAAGTAAAGGTAAGTCTAAACATCCTTATGAGTTTGGTTGCAAGGTACAATTTACAGTAACGCATAAAAAAGGTTTAATTGTTTCAACAGAAGCAATACATCCTAATGCTTACGATGGCCATACTTTGCAGAAGAGTTTATTACAAGCCGAGCAATTATCTGGTACCAAAGTAAAGTATGCTTTTGTAGATAAAGCCTACCGGGGTAATAATATACCTGTTAGTGAATGTAATATATTTATAAGTGGTTAGTAAAAGGGGAATAACGCCTGCTACTAAAAAAGCTATAAAAAGAAGATCTTCTATTGAACCGCATATTGGTCATATGAAATCCGATGGTAAATTATCTGTTAACTATTTGAAAGGTATTCTAGGAGATAAACTTAACGTTATTTTATGTGCTATTGCTCATAACCTACGACTGATTACAAGAAAGTTATTCTTAACACACTCACAATCACATAAATTAAAACCTATATAATTAAAATTCTTAATCCAAAACCAGTTATACCTATATCTTGGGTAGGAAAAATAGAGCGCCTGCTAAACCATAAATATTGTAAAAAAAGATCCATTCAATAAATTTATTCAAAAATAATATTTCAGGGCCGACTATTTAAAGCATCAAGAGCAGCTTTATTACTACCACTTTTGTCAACTACTACTTTGTATGGAGTATTATTCTCTCTGATAGCCTTACTAAAAAAAGAAAGAGCTGAAGACTTGTCTCTATGTTCACTTAGAAAAAAGTCAACTGTATCTCCATAACGATCCACTGCTCTATATAAATAGATCCATTTCCCGTTTAGTTTAACTAAAGTTTTATCCATTCTCCAACTACTACCAACTGTTCGTTTCCTTTTTCTTACTTCTTGATCTATTTTAATGCTTTTTTCAGACAGACGCAACAGAACCCCCTGTTGAACCTAAATAAGCTTTTTTTGTTTTAAACGATTCCATTCTTGCATAAATAAACCCGTTCTTAGCGCATTATCTGAAATAATAATTTCTTTTAGATTACATGCTTTAATAATCACTTTAATAAGGACAGAAGATAATGGAATTAGCTTTAAAAAAACAGGTTCAACAGCAAGCTGTTTTTGCCAAATATCTACAGGCGTGGTTCGTATAATTTCATAAATTTTAAAAAACTGCTCTGCAGAGACTCTTTTTATATTACTATTTGTTTCAATAGCTGAAGCACCATAGTAAGATGTATATAACATTAGTAATGTACGAAAAGCACCAGAACTTCCAACAAGTTGACTGGGCCTATATAGCTTCGTTTCAACAAAAAGCTGTGCCAAAGCAGTGCGGTAATAGTCTTCTAAAAGCGCTACTTGAAGGGGCGTAATAGGCGCATTATAGGGAAATTGAGCAGCAACACGACGTACACCTAATCTAAAACTTCCTGCCCACAACGATTCTAAATGGTTAAAAATAATACACTCTACACTCCCTCCGCCTATATCAACAATTAAGCTATTCCTATCTGTTAATCCACAAGAAGAACCAACACCCTGGTAGATTAACATAGCTTCGTCTATACCAGAAATAATTTCTACTTGAATATCGGTTTCAGAACAAATTGCTTTAATGACTTCAGCTGCATTAGGTGCATCACGTAAGAGACTTGTAGCCTTGGCAACCATAAAGCGGACTCCTTCTGCATCTAACTTTTTTCTAATGGCTACCATTGTATCTACAATATTTTTTTGTTCTTCTAATGAGATACGAATAGAATCTAGGGGTTCTTGAGCCGTAGCTCTTATAATTTTTTCTTCGTAAAGTACGGTATACTTTTCTCGATCAATTTCCCCTACTAAAACATTTATAACACTAGTACCCAAATCAATAACCGCTAATTTCGACATAATAATTACCATTAAAAAGCTGTTTTACTGATTATTTTATTAAATACCATAAAACTAAAAAACTACTTTCTTTTCGAGGAATGAGATACTCCATTTTAGATACAATGTTAGATCGGGCATTAGTTTGTTTACTTTTCTACCGTAACCTGGAATATAGTTGAATCCCTGAGTATTTTTGGACGAATGAAAAAGATAGGCCATTCCAAGCCGCATCCCTCCATAAAGTTGAGATACCAATCTACACTCAGAGCCTCCAACCAACTGAATCCAACTTGCTGTAAGGGGCTTGGACCAAGAAGTTCGAGGGTTATTAGAAGAGGTAGGGTCATACCGGCTATGCCCATAAGCGATACCATAATAAGCATTGGTAAGCGGATTAGGGTGGATTACATATAGTAGCGCTACTAAACCATAGTATCCAGTTGATTTATCATTACAATCTTTTTCTTGCAGCTGACAAGATTCATAGGCTGCATCAATGGAGAACTGTATTGGACCAATCGAATGGCAGTCAATACCTACTCCATAGTTTTTTTTTCTACTTTTCCACACATTTTTCAACCATTCAAACCAATTTAACCTTATCCCAACATCCTGTAAAATAGGTGTATAATTGGCCACGTGCACAGTTTTAGCGACCAAAGAAAGCTGTAAAAGATCCATAACATTTCTATGTGCTACCCTTACCAAAGGATATCCCCCTTTTTCTATCTGGGTACCCTCTTTTTTTGAAAACCTATTGGCTATTTCTAGATCAGCATCTGCTTGCGCTTGCTGAAAGCGCAAGCTATGGGTATCAACCATAGAGCTATTTTTTGGATTAGCTCCAAAGACTGTAATACTAAAAAATATATAGACAATAGCAATACGTAAGATCTTTATGGCTAATGCACACTCCATAGTTAAAATACCAATATTTACATTAAATCTACACTCAGATATTAGGCTTATGCTTTAGTACAGCCATAATCCATCTGTCTTTTTGACGTATATCCTTATATAAAGCTATTTGCTTAAAATTCGCACAGTGCAATAAATCTACAATCTTTTTACCTAATGTTTCATTAATCTCTAAACAAAGTATACCGTTGTGGCACAAATGACGAACTGCGCATTGAATAATTTGTCTATAGAATAGAAGTGGATCATCATCATGGACAAATAAAGCCAAGTGAGGTTCATAGTCTAGCACGTTTGGATGCATAAGAGACTTTTCCTGCATGGACACATAGGGGGGATTACTAACGATTAAGGACCAATTACATGAAGGAAGTGGATCTGTTAAAATATCTGCTTCTATAAAATGCACAGCTACACCTAACTGCGCTGCATTATAAGCAGCAACTCCTAAGGCTTCTTTACTTATATCAAGCGCATCTACTAAAGCCTCTGGGAATTCCTTCTTAAGCGTAATAGCAATACAACCACTACCTGTTCCTATGTCTAGGATAGAGGTGGGAGGTGAAAGATGACGCATTAAAAATGTTACCCATTCTTCTGTTTCTGGTCGTGGAATCAGTACAGCAGGTGTTACCTTAAAGAGATTATCTAAAAAATAGGTGGCGCCAATAACGTATTGAATTGGCTCATACTTTTTTAATCTATCTAATCCATCCAAAATATTTTTTTGAACAGCAGGTGAAATGGTACACAGTGGATTGAGTATATAATCTGCCAAGTCAACTTGTAAATAATAGTTCAATAATTTTTGTACTATAGAACGACATTCTAGTTGGTTGGGTATAGCCAAGGCTAATGACTGGTACAATAGATCTGATAGCGTACGAAGAGGCATCTCAACTACAGAAGATGAAGTGTTAGAAAATCGATTCATTGGATTTATATAAAATACAATTTGATGGATTCATATAGTTGCTGACTTTTTGCTTCTACTGCGTCTATGGTTGATTTTTTACAGGTATCTACTTTGTCTTAAAATTTGGATGGTATGAGGCCATAAGCTTAGCGAAATTCTCAAAAGTAGATGCTTGTTTTTTAGTTCCGGTTATTTGTCTTTTTTGAATGATTTTAATATTTTCTATTCCTCGTAGCCTTACTGTTCCAGTCTATAATAGCTGCAAAATACATAAATCTTCCTTTAGTTCTAATATAAGTAATATCATCATTCCAAACTTGATTCGATTTGGGTACATGAACCCGCTTTGTTTGACCAGGTGAAAACCAATACTTTTCCAACAAATAACCGTATATTTTATTTTGACAATCTTTAAAAGAAGTAAATACTTTTTTACGGGAATGGGCAACAGATGGGGCCAGTTTATCCATGCTCTTTAGCTTTCCCATTGCCCAATCTCGCTCAATTGTAGCGTTACCTAACGCTTTAGCAAGTGCATCATTTTGATCCTTAAGTGTCTCTATTTCATCTCTATAATAGGCCCACAACTTTAGATGGATCAAAAACCAGATACATATTCTCTAAAAAATTATGATGCCAATTTTGAATCGTTTTACCACTTGCACCATACGGTTCTGTCGCATGTGTGTAAAGAAAGCCTTAAATTTAGATTTTTAGTTTAAAACTTTAGTTTAGATGTTTAGTATTACGCCTCGATTATTGCCATATTTTAAAGGATTTTGTTCATCCCCGGAGTTAATTCTTTTATTTGTGTACATGAAATGTCGTTTTTCGTTAAGCTATAGAGATCTGGAAGAGATGATGCATATCAGAGGCGCAAAGATTGATCATTCCACTTTACAAAGATGGGTTATTAAGTTTGTTCCCCTCATAGATCAAGAAGTAAGAAGACGAAAACGCCCAGTTAGTAGTAGTTGGAGAATGGATGAAACTTACGTAAAGATGAATGGTAAGTGGATCTATTTATATAGAGCAGTAGATCGTTATGGAGATACAGTTGACTTTTTTCTAAGTGAAAGTAGAGACAAGTCTGCAGCTCTTATTTTTTTCGTAAGGCTATCAGCTGTAATAATATTCCTTCTAAAGTGGTAGTTGATAAAAGCGGTAGTAATAAGGCTGCGCTTGATGCTTTAAATACAGAACTAGATCAAGATCATAAAATTCCAATATTTCAAAACAAATACCTGAATAATAGAGTCGAGCAAGACCACAGGTTTATCAAAAAACGGATAAAGACTATGCTAGGGTTTAAGAATTTCCATGCTGCTGCCATTACTATAAAAGGGATAGAAAATATTAGAATCATTCAAAAAGGACAATTAATCGGAACTAAAAAACAGAATTCTACTTTTGAAAACTTTGCCAAGATTATGGCCGCATAATATCCAATTTTTAAGACAAACCGGAGAACTAGGAAAAATTCAATGTAGATGCGACAGATCCGTAAAAACAAGCTCCTTTTGTGCTTTAAATTTGGGCATATAGTTGGATTGAAAAATTATAATTTTTACAAAACTTAAATTCTTAATGCCTCTTGCGCTGCTTTTTCCAATGCTTCTACTACGTCGTTATCTAAATATTTTTTCGCTAAACAAATATCTACTGTAAGGGTCTCTTTCGCCATATTGGATACCTGAATTTTATGGGCATAACCATAAGCTTGTTGTAAGTCATAAAGTCGCTCAGCTAATTTAATACAAAGTATAAAGAGCTGATCTTGGTTAACTACTTTTTTACATTGATTATCTATACATAGTACAGATGGCTCTAGATCTTTTCGGCTCTCTATGGAAATAATAGATTGGACAAAAGAAAAAATAGATAGGCTATAATTAGCCTTAATATAAGAAATAGGCAAATCGGCATAAACAACTAAATCATATAACAAAGCAGCATAGATTGGCTCAGTCCTATAATTTACCCAATCTGTTACCAAACGTGCAATGGCTACTGCACGGACATAGAACAATTTTCCTGATGCATGTCTTCTAAAAGCATAACAACGCCTTAGCAGTAGAAATATTTCATCCATTATACCTATACGGATATTACACATCTTGCAAGCATAGTCATTGAATTTCATTAATACTTCCATAGAAGTATCTATTTCACTTTTATTTACATAACTATTGCAAGGAGCCAAATTGGTAAACATTGCATTCTGAACAACCCTTACATTACAAGGCAATACCAGTAGAATAGTTTTTTCTTTAGAAGTAGAAAATTGTAGATAACCATAATGGGCACGAATGTTCCGTTCTATTGGCTCTTTTTGTATATTTATTCGTTCTGAACTTGACTGGTTAAGGGCTCCTATTAGTTCTATCCCTTCAGTAATATCTTGATAATAGCTCTTAATAGAAGGAAATTTGGAGAGAGGCGTATCGCTGCTGCTCACTACTAAGGCTATGGCTGGGAAAGATATTTCTGCAGGTTTTTGTTTTTTAATGCGCCAATATTTATAGTATTTTAATCGAGTCGTATGTAGTTGAATACGTATAGATGTGCTTTGCTTTAGGTCCGTAATGTGTGAGATAAGAGTTTCTAATAAATGGATTATCTGATTAACATCACATACAATTTTAGCAGTCATATCAACATCTCTTGTCGCTATAATCAACACGGGTGCAGATTCCACCGAACTATTTAACCTAATTTCTAATTCTTGAATCAATTCGTTTAGAGAAATTTCAGTAGGTAATAATGGTAGATGAACTTTAGATTTAGTATGCTCTTTTAAAAAGATAGACCAAGCGATAAATTTATTTACAATAATGTTCAAATCTTCCTTATACAGAGCGTCATCTTCTAAAAATAAAGGAGATTCCATCACTATTTCTACTATTTTATCTAAAAAGTTGCTATCTCTTTTTGAATAAGGCTTCTTAGCACGTATGCGTAAATTATGGATCATGTGTTTTAGCTTTAATTTATAATTTTGCTTTCCTTCTAGCTTTTTTTTGTCTTTTAAGCAGCGACTATGTGCGTTGTAATCAGTTATTTGGACTTTACAATAAATAATCATAGTAAAAACCAGTATGCTAAACCCCAATAGAACCACTATATCATCCGTTAATTCGACCAAATTCTCTGCAAAACACGATATATAAACGATGACTGATAATGTAACCGCTAGAGTAATCATTCCTAAACACAAAGGAAATACAAATAAGGCTACAGACAAATGTGCTAAAGATAACTTTAATAGAAATAAATAATCAATGACACGCCACCAATGCCAAAGTACATTTATGGGAAGACAAAACATTGCACCAATCAGCCAAGATCGAGTAACTTCCCAAGTTGGGACTCGGCTACGGGAAACAACCGAATAACCTATCAGCCAAATACCTGCTGCAATTTGCAGTATATACCAGTATACAAGACCTTGACCTACGTAACTTAATGCTGCAGTAGTAATTATAATATAACAGCCAGTATAGCCTATAACAGTATTATATAGTTCTAGTTTTATCAGCTTCTTTTTCACATAAGAAGTATCTAGTAAGCAAAAAAGGATGATTATCAATATGAGCAGTAAAAATTGAAATGGCAACATTAAAAAAATAACAAAAATTAGATGATATGTCTGTAAAAACCGCTAGTGTAAATATATTTATATATGCAATCAAAGCGAATAATGGATTTATATCTATTCCTCTGGTAAATATGCAGAAAAATAATAATTATTTGATTGTCGATAAAAATTTATTACACTTTCCATGCAATAAACCTTTATGGGGCCAACAAACATGGTCGTGACTTCCTAATCTTTTATTTGACTTAAAAAGTGAAAGGTTATACATTTATTTTATTATATTTTCAAATATTTTTCCCTAAAACTTCTAAAGAATTATTTGTAAATTGCAATGTTTTTACTTCGTAAGTTCTATATCCAAGCTATTCGGCTCAGAACAATAGGCCCAATAGTATAAAGCTATTTTTATACATTGGGAGAAGTTTTATATGCTAAGTTTTAATTTATTTTAATGGTTTCATGCAACTTAACTTTGCTAAGTACCAAGCTGCCGGAAATGATTTTATCATCATTGATAATTTTCAAGATCAGTATTATACATATAGTTCTGTTGTGACCAAGCAACTTTGTCATCGGCAATTTGGTATTGGTGCAGATGGTATTATTTCCATTGAAAAAAAAGCAGGTTATGATTTTGCGTTACTACACTACAATGCAGATGGCAGTCAAGGTGATGGGCTGTGTGGCAATGGCAGTCGGTCAGCTCTTCACTACGCACAAGTGCTAGGTATCATAGATCAAAAAGCCCATTTTACTGCTATAGATGGTGCACACATGGGTTATATACGTAATGAGCTGGTTGACTTAACTTTACAAGATGTAACCTCCATTCAACCACTAGCTAGCGGTTATTTCTTAAACAATGGAACCCGCCATTATGTAGAAATGGTCGATGTGATTGAGCGAATTGATATGGAAGCAGTTGGGTTTCCAAAACGCAATATGTACCCATTTGAAAAAAAAGGAGTTAATATCAATTTTGCGCAATTGGTTGAACCAGATGGGATACAAATTCGAACATGTGAATGTGGATTAGACTCAGAACCATTATCCTGTGGTACAGGGGCTGTTGCTAGTGCATTGGTTTCCAGTGCCTATTATGGTTTAAATAGTCCTGTAAAAGTAAGCACTAAAGGTGGTGAACTGCAAGTAACCTTTACACGCCTACCAGATGGTCGTTTTATCGATGTTCATTTAGTTGGACCTGTTTATCAAACTTTTTGTGGAACGGTTAATCCAACTAGCCTACCACCTATTATGGCATATAATCCACTATAGTTATCTTATCTTTATTTGATCCCATAAATAGAATGATTCATTTTCAAAAATTTACTTTATCCAATGGCTTACAAGTTATTGTGCATGAAGATGCAACTGCGCATATTGCAGTAATGAATCTCATGTATGATGTAGGGTCTCGAGATGAACATCCTTTAAAGACAGGTTTTGCTCATTTATTTGAACATCTAATGTTCGGTGGATCTTCTAACATTCCTGCGTATGATACCCCCTTACAGCAAGTAGGCGGTGACAACAATGCATATACAACTACAGATGTAACCAATTATTATTGTGCGCTACCTGCTGTTAACTTAGAAACAGCTTTTTGGCTTGAATCTGACCGAATGCTTGGACTCGCATTTAACGAAAAATCGCTCGAGATACAACGAAAAGTAGTAGTAGAAGAATTTAAAGAGCGTTATCTAAACCAACCCTATGGTGATGCATGGCACCATTTAACCAACATGGCCTATACAACACATCCCTATAGATGGCCTACTATTGGCCAATCATTAAGTCACATAGAAAATGCAGCTATGGAGGACGTTAAAGCCTTTTTTTACAAATTTTATAGACCCAATAATGCTATTTTGGTAGTTGCAGGCAAAGTCACCCAACAACAAATAACAACTTTATGCAAAAAATGGTTTGAACCCATTCCTGCTGGTCCTTCTTATCATAGATTGTTGCCTCAAGAACCAGATCAACTACAACCTAGGAGAAAGGTAGTGCAGGGTGATGTTCCCTTTCCTGTTTTGTATAAAGCCTACCATATGCCAGGAAAAGGTATGGCTGGTTACTATGCAGCAGCAGTATTATGCAATCTACTTAGTGAAGGGAAGTCTGCTTTGCTACATGCCAACTTGGTAGAAAAAGAAACCCTTTATACCAAAATAAATGCCTATACTACTGAATCATTAGACCCTGGTTTATTGGTCATTAGCGGAAGTTTGGTATCAAAAGTTGCATTCGAAGAAGCAGAAAGTGCTTTAATAACCGTATTGCAGCAAATCAAAGCTACTACCCCTGTTGCATTGGAAAAAGCAAAAAATCAGATGGAGGCACAACTTGTTTTTGGTCAAGTAAATCTAGTAGATCGTGCACAAGAGTTGGCCATAGCTACTTTACAAGGTGATACCAACCTAGTAAACAATCATATTGATTATATTAGACAGGTTGACTTAGCAACCATTCAAGCAATTGCTGAAACAATTTTACAAGAGCACAATTGTACTACGCTCCATTACCAAACCATGACCCAATCTTAAAATAATATGTTTCAGAGTCTTAGTGCCAATCTAGAAAAAGCGATCAAGTCCTTAAAAGGACAAGGTCGTATTACAGAAATAAACATTGCTGCTACCATAAAAGAAATCCGTAGAAGCTTGGTCCAAGCAGACGTCCATTACAAAGTAGCCAAGCAGGTCACAGATGCTATTAAGCAAAAAGCAATGGGAACCAATGTGATTACATCTGTTTCACCAGGTCAGCTCTTTACAAAACTGGTTCAAGACGCTTTAACAGATTTAATGGGAGGGATACATACTGAAGTTCGCCTCACTGGCCATCCAGCGGTTATACTTGTAGCTGGACTGCAAGGAGCTGGTAAAACAACCTTAGTAGGTAAGTTGGGCCATTACTACCAAAAAAAAAATAAAAGTCCCCTCTTAGTCGCTTGCGACCTCTATAGACCTGCAGCAGTTGACCAATTGAAAACATTAGGTGCGCAGCTTAATATAAGCGTTTATGCAGAACCATTAGAAAAAAAAACCTATACGGTTGCCCAAAATGCTATTAAAGAAGCCAAAAGTAAAGCACTTGATCTCGTGATTGTAGATACTGCAGGTCGTTTGACTACTGATGAAGAGATGATGCAAGAGATCTGTATGCTTAAAGAGTGCTTAAACCCTTCTGAAACACTTTTTGTAGTAGACGCTATGGCCGGTCAAGATGCTGTTACCACTGCACAAGTTTTTAATGAAAAGCTTAACTTTGATGGAGTAGTACTGACCAAATTAGATGGGGATGCCCGTGGGGGTGCTGCACTATCTATTCGTAGTGTTGTACATAAACCTATTAAGTTTATCAGTACAGGTGAAAAAATGCAAGATTTAGATCTTTTTCATCCAGATCGTATGGCCAGTCGTATTCTGGGGATGGGTGATATTATCTCCTTTGTAGAACGTGCAGAAGCAGTGTATAATGAAACACAACAGCGTAGTTTACAGCAAAAGATAAAAACCAATCAGTTTAATTTAGAAGATTTAGATAAACAAATTCAAAAAATTGAAAAAATAGGAAGTCTCAAAGAAATGGTTGCCATGTTACCTGGTCTAGGAAAATCGGTGCCAGCTTTACCTTTAGAGGATGAACTATTTAAAAATTGCAAGGTAATCATAGCCTCTATGACTGTTAAAGAAAGAAGAAATCCCCATATTATTGATCAAAGTCGTCGTGAACGTATTGCACGTGGTAGCGGAAAAACAATCCAAGAGGTCAATCAATTACTCAAACAGTTTGATGCGATCTGTAAAATGATGAAAAAAGTACATAAAAAAGGATCCAATTTATTAGGTAGCTTGCCATCTTTGCTTAAAAAAAGAAGCGCATCATAAAAGCTTATTTTTTATCCTTTTTTAAAGAACTATTTCATACAGTAATGGATATACACCCAGTTTAAATTTGCCAATGAACGACTTTATAACTAAATTTACTTTAGCTAGGGTGCCTTTAAATTTATTGCAATAACATTATGAAGCTAACCAACCAAAATAAAGAAAACAAAGAAGCTATTTTGAAAACTTTTACCTTCAACAACTCAGACAAAGGTGATCTTTTTAGGGCTTTTGGATTTAAAAAATCTGAACAAGACAGTGGTTCTTCAGAATCACAGATTGCACTATTTACATATAGAATTAAGCACTTAACAGATCATCTAAGTGTTAAAAAGAAAGATCATGCTACAAAGTTAGGTCTTTTGAAATTAGTAGGTAAGCGAAAAAGATTATTGGCCTATCTTAAAAAAGAAGACTTAGGTCGCTATAGAACTATTATTAGCAGCCTTGGCTTAAGAAAGTAGTTGTTTTTTTTACTATTTTCAGGTATAGTTAGATATTATAGTATTTGTTTTTTTAACTTCTCCTACTCACATTTTGGCTCATAAAGTTCTGTAGGAAAAGTTTTGTGGTATATTTTTCCTCTGTTCTAATCCATTTGATGCCGTTGTATATTATCACTCCATTGTACCTATATGCTCAGAAAATTAATTTCAAAAACAATCAAGTTACCAGATAATCGGGTGATTACTATAGAAACGGGTAAATTAGCTATGCAATCCAACGGTTCTGTTGTGATCCGAATGGGTAATGCGTTGATTTTAGCTACTGTGGTAGCTAAAGCAGCTGCAGAAGAAGAGGTCTATAATTTTTTACCCCTTTCTGTAGATTACCAGGAAAAATTTGCTGCTTCTGGTAAAATACCTGGAGGGTTTCTAAAACGGGAAGGTAGGCTAGGAGATCATGAAATTTTAATTGCTAGGTTGGTTGATCGTGCCATTCGTCCTCTTTTTCCTAAAAAAATTAATAGTGAAATTCAAGTAAATATATCGTTAATATCTGCTGATGAAACCATTTTGCCAGATGCACTTGCTGCTTTAGCAGCTTCTTGTGCCTTATCTGTTTCTTCTATTCCATTCAATGGGCCTATTTCAGAGGTCCGTGTGGCCCGTGTAGATGGTATTTTTTTAATCAATCCACCACCTAGTTTACTTGAAAAAGCGGATATGAACCTTATGGTAGCCGCTACTGATGATAGTATACTTATGGTAGAGGGGGAAATGGATGAAGTCCAAGAAGCAGATATGATAGCTGCCATGCGTTTCGCCCATGATGCGATTAAGCTACACTGTCAAGTCCAGCGGGAGCTTATGGCAGCTGTTGGTATCGAAAAAAAAACAGATACGGCCAACGATTTATCTACCGCTCTAGTCTGTGAGCCTGCTTTACGTGAAGCCATTTATACCGATATGTATGCTGTTGCCAAGCAACATATCCCTTCTAAAACTTTGCGTAAAGAAGCTTTTATGGCAGTAACACATCGTTACAGTTCCGCACTTGTACAAGACCAAAATGGTCAGGAAACATCTGTTGCCCAGCAAAAAGAATTTCTACTTGAACTCCAAAATCAAGCTATTCGAGCACTTATTTTAAATGAGCGCATCCGTTTAGATGGTCGCCGATTGGATCAGATTCGATCGATCGAATCTGAAATAGACTATTTGCCATCTGCACATGGTTCCGCCCTTTTTACAAGAGGTGAAACACAATCCCTGACTACCGTTACGCTTGGCAGCAAGTTCGATGAGCAAATCATTGACAGAGCTATGGAAGATGGCTATAATCGTTTTATGCTCCATTATAATTTTCCTGGCTTCTCTACTGGAGAAGTTAAGCCAAACAGAGGGCCTTCTCGTCGGGAAATAGGCCATGGGAATCTAGCCATGCGTGCATTAAAAGCCGTTTTACCACCTGATAAAGAAAACTTGTATACCATACGTGTGGTATCAGATATTCTTGAATCAAATGGCTCTTCTTCTATGGCCACTGTTTGTGCCGGTTCCTTGGCCCTAATGGATGCAGGTATTCCTATTAAAGCAGCCGTCTCAGGGGTTGCTATGGGAATGATTACAGACCCTGCTACAGGACGCTTTGCTGTTTTATCTGATATTCTAGGAGATGAAGATAGCGTTGGTGATATGGATTTTAAGGTAGCAGGTACCCAACAAGGGATTACAGCATGCCAAATGGATATAAAAGTCGCTGGTATTTCATATGAAATGCTAGAAAAAGCGCTCCATCAAGCTAAGGAAGGTAGGTTGTATATCCTGCAAAAAATGGAAGAAACCATAGCTATAGCTCGTCCAAGTAGCAAGCCACATGCTCCTAAAATTGTTACTATAGAAGTTGAAAAAGAGATGATTGGTGCCATCATTGGACCAGGAGGAAAGGTTATACAAGAAATTCAAAAAGAGACCTATACCAATATAGATATTGTTGAAAAAGGCTATAAAGGAATGGTTACTATATTTGCTGCAAATCAAGAAATGTTGCAAAAAGCGGTTGGTAAAATAAAGACTATTACTGCTAAGCCTTCTATTGGTGAAGTATATCTAGGTAAGGTTAAATCTGTCTTAAACTACGGCGCATTTGTAGAATTTATGCCTGGGAAAGATGGGTTTTTACATGTTTCAGAAGTTCGCTTAGAACGCATTGAAAATTTAGAAAAAGTATTGGAGATCGGAGAAGAGCTACAGGTAAAACTTATTGGTGTAGATCCTAAAACAGGTAAATATAGATTGTCACGTAAGGTATTGCTTTCTCCTGATGCGATAGCAGCTGGGGGTTAGTATATGGCATTAATATAATTTTACATTTATTTAATTTAGTAAATTATGAGACAACTAAAGATAAGTAAGCAAATTACAAATCGTGAAAGCCAGTCCTTAGATAAATACCTTCAGGAAATTGGTAGGGTTCCATTACTTAGTGCTGATGAAGAGGTTGAGCTTTCCAAGAAAATTAGAATGGGAGATAGAGCTGCTTTTGAAAGACTGACTAAGGCCAATCTTCGATTTGTAGTTTCTGTGGCTAAGCAGTATCAAAATCAAGGATTATCTTTGAGTGATTTGATTAATGAAGGTAATCTTGGTTTAATTAAATCTGCTCAGCGTTTTGACGAAAAGAGAGGATTTAAGTTTATCTCTTATGCGGTTTGGTGGATTAGGCAATCTATATTACAAGCGCTAGCTGAACAGGCTAGAATTGTACGTTTGCCATTGAATCGGATTAGTTCACTTAGTAAAATTTCTAGAACTTTTTCTCGCTTAGAGCAAAAATATGAAAGAGAACCAACGGTTGAGGAATTGGCTGAGTTTTTAGAGATTGATCCAGAAGAAGTCTGTGGTGCTTTAAAAGTTGCAGGACGACATATTTCTGTAGATGCCCCTTTTCTACAGGGTGAAGAAAACAGCTTATTAGATGTATTGGAAAGCGATGTAGAAAAAAAGCCAGATAGTGAATTAATCAATGATTCTTTGTGTAAAGAAATCCAACGTTCATTGGCTGTACTTACACCTAGAGAACGTGATGTCCTCTGCTATTATTTTGGTCTGAACAATACAGAAATACTGACCCTAGAAGAAATAGGTGCCCGATTTGGCTTAACCCGAGAGCGTGTACGTCAAGTAAAAGAAAAAGGTATTAAAAAGCTAAAGGCTGCCGTTAGTAGCGAAACACTCAAGTGCTACCTAGGATGATGGAGTACATATCCTTTAATTCTATGTCGTATACATAATAAATCTATATGTCTCCTATACCACTGGTTATTATTGGAGGCGGTCCAGCTGGTTATACAGCTGCCATCTACGCTGCTCGAGCGGGCCTACATCCCATTCTATATCAAGGCCCTAATCCAGGTGGTCAATTGACGATCACAGGAGAGGTAGAGAATTATCCTGGCTATAAAAATGGTATAACCGGTCCTGCTATGATGGAAGATTTTAAAGCCCAAGCAGAACGATTTGGCACTGTAGTTAAAACGGGTACCATTACCAAAGTAGATTTTGCTACCTATCCACGCCGTTTGACACTAGATAATGGTGCAAGTGTCCTGGCCCAATCTGTTATTATTGCTGCGGGTGCATCTGCAAAATGGCTGGGTTTACCTGCAGAAAAGAGGCTATATGGCAAAGGTGTCTCTGCTTGTGCAATTTGTGACGGTTTCTTTTTTAAAGGTAAAACGGTTGTAGTAGTAGGTGGAGGAGATACCGCTGCGGAAGAATCCCTTTATTTAGCCAACCTTTGTCAAAAAGTACATTTATTAGTGCGTAAAGGCCAAATGCGTGCTAGTAAAATTATGCAGGAACGTCTTTTTAAAAGACCCAATATTCAAGTTTCATTTCATACAGAAGTTAAAGATATAATAGGCCAAGAATCTATAGAAGCAGTAGAAACTGTCCATACTTTATCTAAGACCATTACCCTTATAGAGGCTACTGGTTTATTTGTTGCGATAGGCCATCAACCCAATACTTCGCCTTTTCTACCTTATATAGACGTAGATCAACAAGGTTACATTCAAACAAAACGAGGCACTACGCAAACCAATATTCCTGGCGTTTTTGCGGCTGGAGATATTCAAGATCCTTATTATAGGCAAGCTGTTACAGCTGCTGGAACCGGTTGTATGGCTGCACTAGACGCGGAACGTTTTCTAAAGGAAACAAGTGAAGATTTTTTAAAAGAAACCAATTAATGTTCCTTTCGAAAAACACTTATGTACAATCATTATTTTGGTTGTTGCTTAGTATATTGGCAAGTTGTTTAAATGATTTGGTTACCAAATTACTCATTACAGAGCTATCTTCTTGTCAAGTTTGCTTCTTTCGTTTTATATTAGGTAGCTTGTTCCTAGTACCTATTATGCACCATAGGGGGAAGTCGACTTTTAAGACCCAACGCTTATCCCTACATATTTTTCGTGGCCTATTTTTATCGATTGGAATGGGGATATATGCCTATAGCCTAACTAAGATGACCATCAGTAGTGCAACTGTAATAGGATTTACCAATCCTATTTTTGTGCTTATCTTAGCAAGAATCTTTCTTAAAGAAGTAGTGGCTTGGCCCATATGGATGGCTACCTTGTGCACATGTCTAGGGATGGCCTTGATATTGCGCCCTACTACCTATAATAGTGCTGCTTTATCGTGCATTCTGGCAACTATTGTTTTTGCTTCATTAGATGTTATAAATAAAAAATATGTTGCATATGAGCCTATTCTTTCCATGCTTTTTTTCTCTAATTTGGTAGCTGCTTGTTGCATGTTACCAGTAGCTTGTTACTATTGGAAAGTACCAACCTTATTGGAACTATTTTTTTTAAGTATACTGGGAATTGGCAGCAATTTAATTCTTTATTTTTTATTAAAAGCTTTTCAGCAATCCAAAGTAGCTTCCTTGGCACCTATGAAGTATACAGAATGGGTCCTTTCTATCTTATTGGGCTATCTTTTTTTTCAAGAGTGGCCCACCTTAAGTGCCTTATTAGGAGCAGCCATTATTGTTTCTTCTACTTGCTTTATCTTATACTACCAAAATCGCTAACCAAATATTCCTAGTCCCAAAACTTTTTTAAGATTTATATTTTTATTTGATATTCGTAATCAAATTGAGACCGTTGCAATAGACTTTTAAGATTTGTATTAAACAAGTACTTTTATATTTATGAAATAGTTAATTTTTAGTTTTTATATGAAAGTTTTTATTTAGTTTTTTGATGATATAGTTATGGCAATAAAAACAAGTAGCCAGTTATCTTTTGGAGATATATCAGCTAGTCTCCGTAAATGCAAGCATACCTTTTTTAATCAAATAAATAATCTAATTAATTGGTCATCAGTAGAAAAAGAGCTTTGTATTTATTATCCGAAAGGCTTACGTTTGTCAGGCAAACCTGCCTATAGTCCCCTTCTTTTATTTAAAATGCTTTTGCTTGAACAGTGGTATGGATTAAGTGACTACCAAGTCGAAGAAGAGGTAAATGATCGTATTACATTTAGCAGGTTTTGTGGTATATCGATGGATAATTCAGTTCCAGATCATAGTGTATTAAGCAGATTTAGGACTGCTCTTACGGAAAAGAAGGCTTTAGATAGGTTATTAACAATAATTAATAATCAGTTATCGAGTCATGTTGTACTGGTTCAACATGGTGCAGTTATTGACGCCTCTATAACGCCTACTTCTAGAGGTCCCAAAGGTAAAAAAAGCTATAATTTGCATGAAGATGGTACTATATCGGTATCCCATAGTTATCAAAAAGGGGTAGATCAAGAAGCTAGTTGGACCAAAAAAGGTCATGATCTTTACTATGGCTATAAACGCCATGTCCTTGTAGAAAGTAAAGAAGGTTTAGTGCTGGCAGTCAGTACCACAAAGGCATCTAATCATGATGGTGCCCATTTACCCATATTATTGGATAAAGTATCCTTAAAAGCAGGCAGCAGGCTCTATGGAGATAAAGGCTATAGCGGGTTACCGAACGAAACTTTATTAAAGAAAAAAGCTTAAAATCAGCTATTCAAAAGAAAGCTACTAAAAACCATCCCTTATCACCTACTGCTAAACGTTTCAATAAATTGGTATCCAAGACGCGCTATAAAGTAGAGCGGGTATTTGGTAATATTAAGCGTTGGTTCCGTAGTGCAGGAGCTCGTTATATAGGACTGGAAAAAACCCATACGCAACATGTTATGGAAGCTATAGCCTATAATTTATATAGGGCCCCAAATATCATTTTAAAGGGTTTTTAGGGGGATGGTATATCTAAAATGAACAAAAATTAACTTGAAAATCAATAAATAATGATTTTTATGCATCCTTAACCATAAAAACCACAAAAAATAACACTAGAAACTTATCAAAAATTACAATAACTATCTATTGCAACGGTCTCAAATTATATAATTATTTATATCGGCTATTTTATTATCTATCTTATTAACCTGAACTCTGGATTAGATTTTCATATTTGCGTATAAAGAAGCTTCTTTGAGTTTTAAATTTAGGTGATTGAAAATTACCTCTAAAAACTAAAGGAGCCGCTTATGAATGTAGACAAATTAGTAGAAATATATTATATGGTAGATGAGTTTTTAATAAAATTTATGCCTTATATGGAGAAAAAGCTGTTAACAGAGCCCACAAGAAAACCCACTAGAACTTGTTCTCTTAACTTAAGCGAAATAATGACTATACTAATTGCTTTTCATCTAATAGGTTTTAGAAATTTTAAGATGTATTATATTCATTTAGAGCAATTTCACTCAAGTGAGTTTAGAACATTAGTGAGCTATAATAGATTCATATCACTAGTAAAAAGAACGTTAGTTCCTATGTATTTCTTTACGCATAGTCTTTCTAAGACAAGAACAGGTTGTTATTTTATGGATTCAACAGCCATTAAAGTTTGTAAGGTACAAAGGGCTTGTTCTAACAAAGTATTTAAATCAATAGCTACTAAAGGTAAAACAACGACTGGCTTGGTTTTTTGGGTTCAAGTTACATTTGATTGTAAACGATTTAGGTGAAATTATGAATTTTACACTTACCCCAGGTAGGGTCAAGGATAGATTCCCTGCAAAAAGTTTATGCAAAAATTTAATCGGTAAAGTATTCTCGGATAAAGGCTATATCAGCAAAGAATTATTTGAAAAACTTATGGAAAAAGGAATAGAGCTCATTACCCATATCAAGAAAAATATGAAAAATGCTTTTATGACATTATGGGATAAATTAATGCTTCGAAAGAGATCCATCATTGAAACCATTATCGATCAGCTTAAAAATATTAGCCAAATAGAACACTCTAGACACAGAAGCATACCTAATTTTATTGTCAATTTAATAGCTGGTATTACTGCTTATGGGCTAAAAGAGAAAAAACCGGCTATAGCTAATATATATGCAACTGGTTTACAATAATTCTAATCCAGAGTTCAGGTTATTTGATAAAAAATACCTAGAAGCAATCGTATCTCCAAAGTGCGTGATTATTATCTTTTCCATAGCACATTTTTTAATTTTTTTTTATATTAATTCTGTTGGCTATTTTACTATAGCCATTATGTTACATGACATAACACAAACAGAAAATATAGTTTTCAATCAATTACGAGCATCCCCAAAAGGTTGTGCAAGCTTTTAAAATATCTTTTAGGTTTTATCAATTTATGTGCCTTATATGGCAAGGTTCTATTTTTTAGAGGTTGCTATTGTAAATAACAAATAACCTAATGCAGCATCAAGGTGCATATTTTTATTCAAAATTAATACAATATTGCTGAAAATGAATAAAAAATAAGTATATATTGTTTATATTTTTTACCATTACCTTAAAAAGTTATGATCATGCAGACCATTTTATTACAAAGGGTTATTATATCCTGTTTATCTGTTATGTTTTATATAACAGCCATAGCCGCTAGGTGTAAACGCCACCCCTCTAATCTAACAAATATCAATATAGTAACAGAGCCCGTAGCTATTCAGACTGAAAAAGTAACAATAGGTGAAACTACATCTGATGTGCTTCCATCTGTTAAAAGTGTTTCAGATTCACTTAGCCAAGAAGAAAAAGAAAATATACAAGAGTTAGTAGAAGCAGAACAAGTGCTAGAAGCAGAAAGAAATCTTTTAGAACAAGAAGTAAATGAAGGAAGGCAAAATCCAAGCGCTCCTGATCAATGGTGGGATGAGGACATATATTCATATGGAAATCAGGCCTTTTCTTATGAGTATAGTCAACAGCCTCCTTCATATAAGTCTTCCTCAACTACTTTTCCTGCTGATCCGCTTCCTCCTTCATATGAGAGTCATGGATTTGATAATCCCCAAAGCTGTGTGACTTCATCTAATCCATATACAGAATCTATATGCGATCCAAATGATTTAAAAGATGCATTAAAGCATCCAACATACAAGTATCAATATCTCACATTTTATTTAGCAAAAATTAGAAATCTAGCAAAAGAAATATTTTTGTTTAAGAAAAAAATAAAAATAAATGAAAAAGACTTAGCGTTGCTTGAAAAGGAGCTACTAGAATCAGAACATAAAAAAGCGATTTTAGAGCAAACAAACCATGTAATATCTTTAGATCAAACCTTTCTTGGTGATACGGAAAGAGTAATTAAAATTATTTCTATGAGCATTGCAATACGAGAATATGAAATAAAATATTTGAAAAAAGTTATTCAAAAGAAGAAAGAAAAGAAAGAATTTGATCATACAAATAACCCAAACCTATCTCAAGCTCCATCTACTAACGGTAGTAACCTATATCCAGATTTATCCTCAGAGTTAAATATTATTAGATCTTCTATCTAGGCCAATAGGGTGTGCTAAAAGGTATAAATTGCTTCTTGGAATAGCGGTAAAGCGGCATCTTTTGCTGAAATAATTTCCGGTTTTCCATAATCTTCCCAAGGAATATTTAATGTAGGATCTTTAAAATAAATGCCTTTTTCTGCATTTGGGCAATAATAGCCATCGCACTTATAAGCTACTGTAGCCTTATTACTTAAAGCCATAAAGCCATGGGCAAAACCTACCGGTACAAAAAGCTGATGGTTGTTTTCTGAAGAAAGTACAAAACCTTGCCATTTGCCAAAAGTATCCATGTTTTTACGCAAGTCTACTGCTACGTCCCATATCACACCCTCTACCACCCGTACCAATTTGGATTGTCCATAAGGTGCCAGTTGGTAATGGAGACCACGAACCGTTCCTTTTTTAGATAAAGATTGATTCTCTTGTACAAAAGAAGCCTCTAAGCCTATTGCTTTGCATCTTTCTTGGTGGTAAGATTCAAAAAAATAGCCCCTTTCATCGTAAAATACATCAGGTTTAAACAGTAAAAGACCTGAAAGATATGGTGCTTCTAATTGCATCATCTGTCCATAGATATAAGTAAACTATATGTATATATATGATTTTAAAAATTATGTATATAAAAACATTAGAATCCATTACTTTACAAATTCGTAACCTAACACAAATCCTAAGCCATTGATGCCTATTACCAATCCAGACCTTCCTCTAAATTCAAGCCCAAAATTCCAGACTAAATCCCAATGCAACTGCTCATTACTAAACGATTGAGGGCGTGCGCTATTGGGATCAATTTTAAGAATCGCAGAACGTAGTTTCCATAACCCATTCTGGGCTATCTCAGGTATAGCATCGAAGGTAAGCGCTTCTTCGTTAGCTAAATCTCTATATTCTATTAAACTGTCATACAATATATCCTTGATTATAGAAGTGTCAACATGAACAGGACAATATTGCGTTTTCTCTATAACAGGAAGCAAACATATCAAACGAGGTCCTCCATAGCATATCCATCTGCGACTTTTTTCTGGATACAATCGCAAAAATAAAGGTATACTTATTGCGTGAAATTGTATATTGGCAAAAGCAAGGTGCACTGTATAGCCTTGATATGGATGGGATAAAGCCTTAGATAATATGTTGATAACACGGCGCCCAAAAGAGAATAGATCTGGATCTAACACCTTTTGACGATCGAGTGAAAAATCTACTGTATAAAAAGAATTATGGCTATATAACAATCCTATTTGAAGACCTATTCCATTTAGGGGATGCCATTCCACAACAGGACCAACCGCTATTTCCCTGCCAACTGCCCAATGTTTTTGAATAACTTTTTTAGTACACTTAGCCCAAGCTATTATACCAATGTGTAAAATAGATGACTGGGTTTTGTCCAAAAAATCATTGTTCTGGATTATATTTTGACCAGGTGTTGTAGCAAAAGTTAGATAATGGCTTACTAATCCTATCCACCATCCAATAAGCCGCCCAAAGGTTTGTACTTTTTTTGCCTTGCTCATTTGATGCATATGTCTTCTTTATCTTTACTGAAAATTATTTATATCTATTGAATCGTCGCTAGATTAAAGTTAGCCTGTTTATTCAAGCAAGACCAAATTCAAAAATTTCTACTAAGAAGATAAAATAAGATAAGAGTAAGACAAAACCAACGTCCTATTATTTACCTTAGACAACTTTATTTGGGAGCATAAGGGCTAGATAAATATTTTTTGGTACAATCCCAACCATTACTGGAGTGATTTTATGGGTAGATAGCTTTAACTATATAGCCCATTGAGCTTCTTTTAAAGAGACTCAATGGGCCATCTTTATTTTTTATTTATCTAAAAGTGATACTATCCCCTTAGTTAGATAATAATTTAGTGCCATCAAAACCCAACATAAGCCCTATTCCATTCATTCCTATTATAAATCCAGACTTTGTATTGTAGGAAAACCCCCAATCCCAAGTAAGGTGGGTGCCAATTTTAAGTTCATTAGGTGTTTGGTTATCTGAATCAAGCGATTCCAAGATTTTCTTAAGTTTGTTTTTTATATCTGATTCACTATCGGAAAAACGAATATTGTCATAATAAGTTTGCTTAGCCTTAAAAGGGATCATCAGACGAGGTCCTATATGTAATACAAATTGTCGGTCACTTCCTGGATAAAACCGAATAGACAATGGAATACTAATTGCTTGGAATTTAATGGCATCAACATCGATGACACTCCCGTTGGAAGCGTCTTTTATTGGCGTAGCCTTACCAGACCAACCGTCTACTAAATTTCCCCCCCATATATCTGCACCTAGTGTGCCCAAACGATTGTAACTATACATCACACCCGTTTGAATGCCTATTCCATTCAGTGGTTTCCACTCTACAAAGGGACCTATTACAAATTCATGACCCAAACAGAAGCGATTTTTAATCTTTTTTATAGGACCTTTACTCCATAATTTTACACCAATATGCCAAGGCAGCGCTTCACTTACATCGAAAAATCCACCTTGCTCTGTTTCATTAGCTTGGGGGGCAGCAAAAGCAGGGCCATAAGCCACCAAATATGCTGATAAGGCCACCAGTTTTGTAATCTTTTGTATCGTCTTTTTCATTGTATCTTTATTTTAAAGTTTAAAACTACTCCAATTTATATGTTAAAAACAGGCAAATGACATCCTTTAAATAGCTTCCAAAAATACTTCTGATAAAATTGGTTGACACTAAACTACTAGACCATTATACCGCTATGTACATCTAGATTGGGACAATATAAATTTACTGCATCTTAGTGGAAATTAAAAACTATTCATGCCATACATCTACTTGTGTAATCCTATGTTTAGAGAGCAATATTCCTTTTGCTTTTGGCCTTTTAACCGCAACTTTTTCCAGATCATACATGATCGAACGCTTTTCATGACCAGTAGCGTCTGTATAATAATGCAATTGTAATTTCGGTGCTACAGCAGAAGTAACCTGTTTTAAAATACAAACATCTGATTCTGAAATAAATATATTATATCGTTTATCTAAAACTCCCTTATCTATTACAAAGCGTTTCACAAAATAATTTTTCTGTACCGTATTGTAATAGACCACTGACAACAAATGGCCGTCCCTTAATAGCTCTATAAGGAGCACTTCATCAGGAGCTAGTTGGAACGAAATTGGATAAGTAGTAACCATATAGTCACCTGATTTAAAAACTAAAAGTATCTTATCCGTTGGTCCCAACATACCCAGTAATCTTCCGCTTCCATTAGCCGCTATTTGCCCTGTAGCGCCATCGTACCAAAGTGCTACTTTGGCTAATGTAGAGCGGATTTGTCCTTTGCGTTGCACCTTATAAATGGTATGTTTGGTCAACATATTGCCTTTTGCGGTACGTCCCTTTATCGCTAAATTAGAAAAATTAAATTCAAATTTCTTTTTAGTGGTTCTACTTATAGGTGAAAGGATAATGGTAACGGTCTCTGCCGCTCCATTGGGATCATCACTTAAATAGACTACTCTAGAACCTGGTGTCCCTAAAGTGACATCATAGGTTTTGTCACGTGTAATACCCAATACTTGAAACCGTTTGGCAAAGGCAATACCTGTTGCACCATCTACATAAATTAAATTGTAACAACGTTTTGTATCTTTTTTCTCATAAATGGATACATGTATAATATCTTTGCCTATAAATAGTTTATCTGTTACCTTAGTGATGACATATTGGCCATTTTTACATATTACAATGATATCATCTATATCAGAACAGGCTTCCACGAATTCTTCTCCTTTAAGGCTATAACCAATAAAACCTGCTTTGCGGTTTACATACAGTTTGTAATCCTTTACCACTACCTCATGGCGCTCAATAGGGTCAAAGCTGGTTAAAATGGTTTTTCGCGCTCGGCCTTTTCCATATTTTTGAAGCAGGTGGCTATACCAGGCTATGGTGTAATCCTTTAAGTTTTGTAAGTGCGCTATAGTAGTAGCCAATTGGCTTTGAAGCTGGGTTAAGGTTTCCTGTGCACGAAAGCCATCATATTGTGAGATGCGTTTGATCTTAATATCTGTTAAACGGACCAAATCTTTTTCTACAATGGGTCGGTCCAAATCATAGGGTTTAAGCTGGTCTGCTATAGTGGTGCGTATTTCCTCCCAGGTTCTGCATCCCTCTATCTTCCTATAGATACGGTTTTCGATAAAGATTTTCTCTAAATTGGCGAAAAACAATTTTTCTCTTAATGATTGCTCCTCTAAAAGTAATTCTTGTTCCAATAAATGCGTTGTACGGGCTACAGTATAGGCTAAAAGATCAGTCACCGTTACAAAAACCGGTTTTTCATCTTGAATGACACAAGCATTAGGCGCATAACTTACCTCACAATCTGTAAAAAGATAGAGTGCATTGATAACGGTTGCTACCTGTTGACCAGGCAATAAATGAATTAGAATTTCAATATGGTCTGCAGTGTTATCAACCACATTTTTAATTTTTATTTTACCTTTTTCATGTGCTTTTAGAATGGAATCAATTACACTGGTCGTAGTAGTACCGTAAGCGATTTGGTTGATGGCCAATGTTTGCTGATCCCGGACTACAACAGTGGCACGTATGCGAACTTTTCCTCCTTTTTTACCCCCATTGTAGTCCGTACAATCTGTCAATCCACCTGTTGGAAAATCTGGAAATAAGGAGATGGCCTTGCCCTGAAGCAGATCTATAGAAGCCTCTATCAGCTCTATAAAATTATGGGGTAAAATTTTAGTAGCCAATCCTACCGCAATGCCCTCTACACCTTGAGCAAGCAATAAAGGAAATTTAACTGGTAAAGTACGGGGCTCTTTTTTTCTACCATCGTAAGCGAGTTGCCAGATTGTAATCTCTGGACTATACAAAATATCCTTTCCAAATGGTGCAAGACGGGCTTCTATATAGCGGGCAGCTGCAGCGCTGTCTCCTGTTCGAGGGTCGCCCCAATTCCCTTGTGTATCTATCAATAATTCTTTTTGACCTATTGCTACAATGGCTTCTGTAATAGAAGCATCACCATGGGGATGGTATTGCATGGTTTGCCCTACAATATTAGCTACTTTATTGTAACGACCATCATCAATAAGCTGCATGGCGTGCAGAATCCTACGTTGTACAGGCTTAAGACCATCTTCTATGGCGGGCACCGCACGTTCCAAAATCACATAAGAAGCATAATCTAAAAACCATTCCTCATACATTTGCTCCATGGACCCTGTGGGAGATACGATTGGGTTGTGCGTTGTACCATTAGAGCCGTTTGGTACATCACTTATTTGGTTCATAATGCTCAAAAAAGAAACATATTACCCAATAGATTGGCTTTTAACTCTTTGCCCGGCTTCTATTAAAAGTTCTATGGCTTTTTCCCTCCCTTCGAATCCCTTAACCTTAACCCATTTTCCCCCATCTAAGTCCTTATAATGGCTAAAAAAGTGTATAATACGACCTTTTAAGAGGGTGTTTAACTGTCCAATGTGGTCAATATGCGCAAATTCAGGAGCTATTTTTTTTATAGGTAATGCAATAATTTTTTCATCTAAACCAGATTCATCTTCCATCAACAATACGCCAATAGGTCTGGCTTTAATGACTGCTCCGGATATAATCGGATAGTTGGCTGCTACCAGCACATCAATAGGATCCCCATCTCCCGAAGCAGTATGGGGTACAAAGCCATAGTTACAAGGATAATACATTGGTGTTGCAATAAATCTATCTACAAATAAAGCACCTGAAGACTTATCCATTTCATATTTTACCGGATCATGATGCATTGGAATTTCAATGATCACATGCAAATCATTTGGAAAATCCTCTCCTAATGATATCTTTTCTATATTCATTCTCTTGCAGATTAAAATTAAAGTAAATAAAGATAGTATGTTTAACGCATTAACCAACATTAAAAATAAACCTAGATCAATCTATAAAGTACGGCAAAAATTGTAATATAGATCCGTTATCTTTTCTTTCTTTCTTTTTCATTTCCTCCATTCATAATAGATAGCAGAGGCCCGATCTGATCACGGTGGGGGTAAAACCCGTTATGATCTATAACCACTGTAACCATACTCTGGTCGTACGTTTGTATTCCCATTATAACGCCAACTTGGGATTAGATTATTGCGTCAATTTTGGCGTAAAAATGAGTTAAGTAGATGCGGTACCTTTCTTCTCCGAATGTTTCTTTTTGGTTTTAGAAGTATTTTTTGGTAGTCTTTCATTATTCGATACTTGTACCGGTGGTAGGCCACTACATGATCCATTTTCTAGCTCATTTTTTACTTTATCTTCAATAACATGAATCATATATTCTACCCATTGTTCTGTTGTTTTGCTCCCTTTTCCTCTTTTCCCTATTTTCATTCTGAATGTATAAGCCCCCGTTTTTAACTTTGGATCAGTAGTTAAGGTAATGGATAAACCAGTAGCCGGTATAGGCTGGTTTTTAAGTGATTCAACGCCAAATTTTTTTGTGTGATAGGATCCATTTTGCTCTATTGCAACAGATTTAATACTATAACCTTCTGTCTGGCCAGTTACGCCTAGTAGTATAGATTGTTCCATTCCAGCTTTTATGGTAATGTCTTTTAGGGTAAAGATTGGCGGTGTCTCCACGTTGCTTTCCGAGGCAACTCCATCGTCTTTTGGATCTATTGCTAAGTCATTAGTCTTTTTTGGATCTGTTTCTAAGCCATTAGAAGGCTTGCAGGTTTTTTGTTTATGTTTTTCAACTATAAGCTCAGCTTTGTTAGCAGCCATTTTGTTTTTACAAGATCCAGCATATATACAGACGTATAAAATAGAAACTATCGAAAAACGGATAAAAATTGCTATAAGATTATTACAGACCATAGGAAATCCATTTTATGTGTTTAACCATATACCAATAAGCTAATTTTTTTTAGCCCATGCAAAATTATAAACCTAAAAATAAAATTTCACGATAAAACCCTAATTTATATATATTCGTTTGTTTATCTGATCTATCATTTAAAAATAACCAGCTTGTACAAATGTCTTTCTATCATTCTATTTTCCCTATGCTCTATACGGTGTACTATATCATCTAATCGCACTGCTATTTTATTGTCATTCTTTATAATATTACCTATTTTGCCCTTTTATTTTTTGATGCTATGAAAAATTTTATTGCCAGCTTATACTGGCGTGGTATGATTCATGATATGGTTCCAGGTACAGCAGCACATCTCAATAAAGGTATGGCTACCGGATACGTTGGGTTCGATCCTTCTGCACCTTCTTTACATCTGGGGAATTTGGTTCCTATTATGTTGTTAAAACACTTTCAAGAAGCGGGGCATAAGCCTATTGCATTAGTAGGGGGCGCTACCGGTATGATTGGCGATCCTTCTGGGCGTAGCCAAGAGCGGGTGTTTTTAAAAGAAGAAGTCTTGCGTTACAACGAAGCATCTATTGCCAAACAGTTAGAAAAATTTTTAGATTTTTCTACTGGTCCCAACAAAGCTATTTTGTTAAATAATTTTGATTGGTTTAAAGACTTCTCTTTCCTAGAATTTCTACGTGATATAGGGAAACATATACCTGTTGGCTATATGATGGCTAAAGATAGTGTAAAAAAACGGATAGAGACCGGTATTTCTTATACCGAATTTGCTTATCAATTGTTACAAGGGTATGATTTCTACCATCTCCATCTACATAAAAATGTAACCCTACAAATGGGTGGATCTGATCAATGGGGTAATTTAACTACAGGTGTTGAGCTTATTCGTAAAAAATCTCAATCTCATGCCTTTGCAATAACTGCTCCTTTGCTTACCCGTTCGGATGGAACTAAGTTTGGAAAAACAGATGCTGGGACTAATATATGGTTAGACCCAGCCCAAACCTCTCCTTATGAGCTCTATCAGTTTTTGTTGAATAGTGGAGATCATGAAGTGGAAAAATTAATTAAAATTTTTTCTTTTACTAAAAAAGAAGAAGTAGAAGCACTTATTTTAACCCATCAAGCCAAACCCGAAAAAAGGCTCTTACAGCAAACATTGGCTAAAATGGTCACCACTATGGTCCATTCAGAAGCAGCTTGTAGGCAAGCCATAATCTGTAGTAACATTCTTTTTAGCCATACTGCTTCAACAGATGCGCTTTATGCCCTAAGCGAAGAAGATGTATTGCGTGTCTGTGCAACCATACCTAAGATCCATATTACACGTATTGCATTAAGTACAATAGACTCTATAATTTCTTTATTGTCCGTAGCTACAGAAAATTTGATTATGGCTTCTAAGTCAGAGGCAAGACGTGTGATCACATCAGGTGGAATAAAGGTAAATAAAGTATTGATAACCGATCCTTACCAAAAGCCCGATTTTATCTTATTGCATAATCGTTATCTATTGGTGCAAAAAGGTAAAAAAAATTACTACCTTATTGTTGTTGTTGAGTAATTTTTTTTAACATGATCACGAGATCTTTCAGCAGTGCTGTATATGGTGTAAACGCTTTTATTGTATCCATAGAGGTAAGCATTGTGAATGGCACAAGCCTATTTATGGTAGGGCTTCCAGATAGTGCCATTAAGGAGAGTCAACACCGAATAGAATCGGTATTAAAGCAGATTAAATGTACTATGCCTCGACAACGTGTCATTGTAAACCTTGCTCCGGCGGATATACGGAAGGAGGGCGCTTCTTATGACCTACCGATTGCTTTATCTATTTTACATGCTTCAGAACAATATAGTTTATCTCGTTTGTCTACTTATATTATTATGGGCGAATTGGCTTTAGACGGAGCGCTTAGACCAGTAAAGGGGGTATTGCCTATTGCTATTGAGGCCCATAAAAATGGATTTAAAGGTATGATTGTTCCAGAAAAGAATGGGCTAGAAGCGGGTGTTGTACGTAAGATAGAGGTCATTGCTGTCAACCATATTACAGAAGCAATCGCTTTTTTATCTGGAGAACGTGCCATTCATCCTATAGAGGTAGATACACGTAAACTCTTTGCAGCCCAATCAGATGCATATGCAGTAGATTTTGCCGATGTACAAGGACAAGAAAACATTAAAAGGGCCTTCGAAATTGCAGCAGCTGGTGGCCATAATGTTATTATGATTGGACCTCCTGGTGCAGGTAAAACCATGTTGGCCAAACGGTTGCCCTCTATTTTACCCCCTTTTACTTTGGCTGAGACACTAGAGACTACTAAAGTTTATTCGATAGTAGGTCGTATGGATAGTATTGGTGGATTACTGTCGACAAGACCCTTCCGAGCGCCACATCACACGATTAGTGATGTAGCGTTGGTAGGAGGAGGTACTTTTCCACAACCGGGTGAGATTTCTTTGGCCCATCATGGAGTGCTCTTTTTAGATGAATTGCCAGAGTTTAAACGGAGCGTACTGGAAGTGATGCGTCAACCTTTAGAAGATGGTAAAGTAGTCATTTCAAGAGCTAAGTTTTCTATTGAATTTCCCGCTAACTTTATGCTTATTGCCAGCATGAATCCTTGTCCCTGTGGTTATTATAACCATCCTGAAAAACCATGTATGTGTAGTACGGTTCATGTGCAACGTTACCTCAATAAGGTTAGTGGACCACTGTTGGATAGGATAGATCTCCATGTAGAAGTTGTACCTATCCTATTCGAGACATTGACTGCTTCAAAAAAGAATGAAGCAAGTCATCTGATTCGAGAACGTGTTGTGCAGGCAAGGAAAACACAACAAAAGCGTTTTCAAGATCATATGCAACTCTATACCAATGCACGGATGTCTTCTAAGCTCACTAAGCTGTTTTGTCCTATTTCAATAGCTGGGCAAAAGCTGTTACAAGCGGCCATGGAAAAGCTGGGTCTTTCCGCAAGAGCATACGAAAGGATTTTAAAAGTAGCTAGAACGATTGCCGATTTAGCGGGTAGTGCAAATATATCAGAAATACATTTGGCAGAAGCCATTCAGTATCGTAGCTTAGATCGAGCAGGATGGGGTAGTTAGAAAATCATGGTCTTTACCTAACTATCTAAGGCTAGCAAAATATTTATTAAATTTAAAAAGATTTGCTAAAAATTTTTCTATTTATCCACTAGACCATTCGAATGGAACAGTGGGTTCAAATGATATATTAGTGGGTAATGTATATAATATATATATAATATATTGCTATTTAGTTGTGTTCTATTATGTTTGCGCAGATGATTGTATATTTTTATGACTGGTATTCGGTGTGTTTCTTTTAAAAATAAAAAAGTACTTATACGGGTTGATTTTAATGTACCTATAACGGATCAGGGTATGATTACCGATGACCGACGTATCCGGAGCAGTTTACCAACCATTCAAAAAGTAATAAAAGATGGTGGAATAGCTATTTTACTTACCCATTTTGGTAGACCTAAAAATGGATATGATCTACGTTATTCATTAAGTAAGCTTTTACCTACATTATCTAGTTTATTGCAAGTACCTATTGCTTTTGTTCCTTATTGTGTAGGCGCAGGTGTAAAAAACAAGATAGATGCACTAGAACCAGGAAGTGTTTTATTACTTGAGAATGTACGTTTTCATTCAGAAGAACTATTAGATGATAAAGATTTTGCGCAAGAATTGGCTGGATTGGCAGATGTCTATATTAATGATGCTTTTGGAACCATCCATAGAAATCATGTTTCTACTAGTTTACTACCCACTTATTTTAAAGAACGATATGCAGGCTATTTATTGCAACAGGAAATAGCCATTGTTGATAAACTTTTTTCAAAAGAATCATCTCCTGTTATCGCTATTATGGGGGGGAATAAATTGGTAGATAAAGCAAAGCCTATTGAAGGTTTAATACCTTATGTAGACCATATATTGATTGCTGGAGGCCTTACACTACCTTTTTTCCGTGCAAAACAGGCGCTACAGCTTTCCCCACAGCTTCCCCCTATCGATGAACAAGCAGAGGTAATTGCTAGTAGGTTGTTTGATCTGTTGATGCACAATAGTCACTGTCAACTGTGGTTGCCAACCGATGCTATAACTGCTCCTGAAATGGATGTAGAAGCTATGGTATCTACTTTATCACTTACTGATATACCCTATGGTACCTATGCATTAGATATTGGGCCATCTACACAAGCACACTTTGCTAGATTGATCCTACAAGCTAAGACCATATTATGGACTGGGCCTATAGGGATATTTGAATGGAATAAATGTGCGACTGGTACAGTAGCTATTGCGCAGGCCATTGCAAAAGCTACGCAACAGGGTGCCTATAGCATAGTAGGTGGTGGAGACACAGCTGCTGCTATTAAACAAATAGGATATGAAAATCATGTTTCTTATATTTCTACAGGGGGAGGAGCTTTGTTAGCCTATATTGCAGCAGATAGAAAATTACCTAGTTTAGAGGCACTTAATGCATAGCATAGCTATGAAGCAATAGATAAATCAAGGTCAAATTAATGTTTGCCTTATTCAAGGCTAAACAAAGACTTTATGTTCCGTTAACATACAAAATGATTCATATTCTTTTTAAAATCTTTACTTGATTTTTCAATCAGAATTTTTCTGCTTTTGTATCAAAAAATTGCTTGCTATTACTCTAACATATATAATATTGGTTATACTTTAAAAGTTTACATTAAACTTAATAAATTATCTATTTACGAAAAAATCATATGGTTCACAAAAAAGTTTTCCTATTTCTAATTTCTATTGGGTTATATATGCACTCCATATATCCCATTTATGGCCACAACCAGCAAGCCCTTGTACCTCTTGATCAGACAATATGTATTCTTAAATCACCACCTATACAAAGCCATGTTGCACCTATAGCGGTGCATTTAGCAGCTGCTAAAGGAGATGTAGTCCGTCTTCGTTCTTTAATTGCTGATGGTAAGAATATACAAGTGTTAGACGAGAATAAAATTACTCCATTGCATATTGCTGCAGCCAAAGGTCATTTGCTTTGTGTACAGGAGCTTATTAATGTCGGTGCTAAAATCAATGTAGTAGATTCTCTAGGAAGGACACCACTCTATTTTGCTGCTCAGAATGGTCATTTGGCCATTATTCGTGAGTTGGTTGCAGTTGGTGCCACTATTCGGTCTGCCGATTACCGAGGTAGAACCCCACTTCATCTTGCTGCAGAAGGGGGAAAATCCCAATGTATACACTACTTAATTCAAAAAGGCGCATATGTAAATGGATTTGATGAAGACCAGCTTACACCTTTACATTGTGCAGCTTTATCAGGTTCATCTTTATCTATTGAAGCCCTAATACATGCAGGTGCAAAGGTAGAAGTATTTACTAAGCAAGATAAGTTTACGCCTTTACATGCTGCTGCACAAAGTGGTAGTGTAGAAGCGGTTCGGTTATTAGTTCGTAATCATGCCAACCTAAATGCTATTAGCCGAGATGGTCTTACTCCCCTTTATTGCGCGGCGCAATATGGCAACCTTGCCGTATTAAAAGAACTATTACATTATAAAGCAGATATCCACGCAGTAGAAGGTCTCAATACACCCTTACATGCTGCCGCTTTAAATGGTCATTTAGATTGTTTGAATCTATTATTAAAGGAACGAGGCAACTCATCTATTCGCAATAAAGAACGAAATACGCCTTTACATTTGGCAGCTTATTATGGTAAAAGTGATTGTTTACAAGCATTGATAGCTGTTAATGAAAGATATGTACAATTAATAGGTGCAAAGCAGCGAACGCCTTTACATTGGGCGGCTCGATTGGGCCATATTACTTGTGTCGATCAGCTTATTGAAGCAGGGGCAGCTATAAATGTAGGAGATTTCCATAATAAAACTCCTCTACATCTAAGTGCTTTCTATGGACATGATGGATGTCTGACTACCCTCTTAAAAGCTGGTGCAAATCTTCATGCTACTACCCATATAGGTTTTACACCATTACATATGGCCACTAAAAGTAGCAATATAAAATGTTTAAAAATATTCTTAGAAGCGGGTGCTAAGCTCTCTGCTGTCGATAGATTTAAAAATACACCCTTGCATGTATCTGTGGCATTTCAAAATATAGATGCTAGTTTAGAACTTATAAAGGCGGGTGCACCAGTAAATATCCCTAATGAATGGGGAATTATACCACTACATATTGCTGCCAGAGAAGGAGACTTGATTACTTTACAAGCACTTATCAAAGCAAAATCTAAAGTAAATACTGCAAAAAAATCAGGCGCTACTGCTATGCATGTAGTTGCAAAAAGAGGACATCTGGCTTGTTTGAAAGAATTGCTACAAGCAGGTGGAAAGGTTCGGGTCTACAATCAGGTTAAGGAAAGTCCATTATATTTAGCAGCTGCTAATGGTCATTTGGATTGTGTAGAGGCATTGATTGAAGCTGATCAGAGTCAGGACGTTATTACTAAAAAGATCAAAAACAAATTTCAGGATCAACCACTGTTGAATAAAGTTATCAAAAACAAGGCTAAACTAGATGTAGCGAATCAGTTTAATGAAACTCCTTTGTATGCTGCAGTTAAAAATGAACATATAGATTGTGTCTTATTGCTTATACGTCATGGTGCAAAGGTAAATATTAAAGTAAAAGGAGGGAAAACGCTTTTACATATTGCTGCTGAAAACGGATGTGCAGTTTGCGCAAGGGCTATCATAGGAGCAAAGGCAAACATTAATGCATTGGATCACTATAAAAATACACCATTACACCTTGCTGCTCAGAATGGTCATACTAAAGTAGTGCAAGAACTAATAAGCGCAGGTGCTTTATCAAAGAAAAATAAATTTGATGGCACACCTGCTTATTTGGCATTACAGAATGGACACATAAAATGCTATGAATTATTGAAATGTTACTTTAACCATCAATAAAAATTAGGTTCTGTCGCATTTGTTTTATGGAGTAAGTTATTTTAGTTATTTTAGTATTTTTAGTTAAAAGTTGAGCCTGTAAAATGGCTCTGTCCAATTAAATGTGTAAATTATTTTTAGGGTTATTTTATTCTATTTTCAAATTTAATTAGTCGGCCCTGAAATACCATATAATTATTTGTTAATCAGCAAATAAATGGTTAAATTTATATATGGTTAATAACCAGTTTTTAGGTTGTTTTGTATAAAAAGCTTGCAAAATAAGGATGAAATCTAAGAAAATAAATAATAGCCTTGAGCGTTTGTTTGAGCAACGCTTATCTAGTTTTCTCAACCCGAAACATCCATTATTCCAGTTATCTGATTCGATTCCTTTTCACTCCTTAGCATCAGATTTAGACCGCGGTTTTAGCTATGGACCTGGTCAACCTCCTTTGCCTATTCGTTTAATTATAGGTCTTCTCATTATCAGTCATATGTATAATATTTCTGATGAACAAGTAGTGGTTAGATGGGTAGAAAACCCTTATTGGCAATACTTTTGTGGATATGATTATTTTCAGTTTAAGATGCCTTGTAACCCCAGTTCATTGACCCGTTGGCGCCATAGATTAGGTCAAGAAGGTCTCAATAAGATTTTATCTATGACTATAGACTTAGCGCTAAAAAAAAAGTAGTGACCCGAAAAGAACTTGAAAAAGTTATAGCTGATACTACTGTAATGGAGAAAAATATCCGTTACCCAACTGACTCTTCTTTGCTTAATAAATCCAGAGAAAAATTGGTCAGTATAGCCAAGAAAACAGGTATTAAACTGCGTCAAACTTATCAGCGTTTAGGTCTATCTATCAAACGTAAAGTTGATTGCTATGCTCATGCTAAACAGTATAAACGTTTATCTAAAGGCATTAAAACATTAAAAACCTATCTTGGTAGAGTAGTCAGAGATGTAGAACGTTCTATACAATCCTCTGATGATCTAATACGGAATCAATTTACCAATCTACTATCTATAAGTAAAAAACTTATAAACCAATCAAAAAAAGTAAAGATAAAATTTATAGCATCCATGAACCATCCGTCTACTGTGTAAGTAAAGGTAAGTCTAAACATCCTTATGAGTTTGGTTGCAAGGTACAATTTACAGTAACGCATAAAAAAGGTTTAATTAGTTTCTAACAGAAGCAATACATCCTAATGCTTACGATGGCCATACTTTGCAGAAGAGTTTATTACAAGCCGAGCAATTATCTGGTACCAAAGTAAAGTATGCTTTTGTAGATAAAGCCTACCGGGGTAATAATATACCTGTTAGTGAATGTAATATATTTATAAGTGGTTCTAAAAGGGGAATAACGCCTGCTCTAAAAAAAGCTATAAAAAGAAGATCTTCTATTGAACCGCATATTGGTCATATGAAATCCGATGGTAAATTATCTGTTAACTATTTGAAAGGTATTCTAGGAGATAAACTTAACGTTATTTTATGTGCTATTGCTCATAACCTACGACTGATTACAAGAAAGTTATTCTTAACACACTCACAATCACATAAATTAAAACCTATATAATTAAAATTCTTAATCCAAAACCAGTTATACCTATATCTTGGGTAGGAAAAATAGAGCGCCTGCTAAACCATAAATATTGTAAAAAAAGATCCATTCAATAAATTTATTCAAAAAAAATATTTCAGGGCCGACTAATTAAAAAATGTGCTATAGCCTCACTCCAATTATGAATAGGCATGGTCCACTTTTTGGTCATGTAGTTAATAGTTAAATATAAAGTTTTAAAAACAGCTATATCATTAGGAAACACTCTTTTATTTTTAGTAACTCTACGGAATTGGCTATTTACAGATTATCGAGTAGATCCAGGGATTACTCCCTGAATCCCTCACAGAACCGGACTTACAGATTTCCCATATCCGGCTCTTCAACAAGAAAACTGGCAGTAATTATATAGTACAGAATGAGGCAGGTATGGTTTTATTAGGCCATATCTTTTTATGATATCCCGATATTTATCCCATTTTATATACCCTCTCTGACTTCTACGACCTAAGTATTTATCCCACATGTTTACAACATGACGGTAAAATGATGATATACTTGGATAGTTGCCCGTTACTCCATAATAGTTGTAATGACCTCTCGGTACTGCATTGAGATACCTTGTCTGCCAGGCTATTGGTTGATGCTTATGTTCTTAGCACCACTTAGATAGTGTCGTCATGAAATATTTTGTATATTAAGTTTGTAGTTCCTATTATATTTTTAAATTAATAACCTGAACTCTGGATTAGAATTATTGTAAACCAGTTGTATATATATTAGCTATAGCCGGTTTTTTCTCTTTTAGCCCATAAGCAGTAATACCAGCTATTAAATTGACAATAAAATTAGGTATGCTTCTGTGTCTAGAGTGTTCTATTTGGCTAATATTTTTAAGCTGATCGATAATGGTTTCAATGATGGATCTCTTTCGAAGCATTAATTTATCCCATAATGTCATAAAAGCATTTTTCATATTTTTCTTGATATGGGTAATGAGCTCTATTCCTTTTTCCATAAGTTTTTCAAATAATTCTTTGCTGATATAGCCTTTATCCGAGAATACTTTACCGATTAAATTTTTGTCATAAACTTTTTGCAGGGAATCTATCCTTGACCCTACCTGGGGTAAGTGTAAAATTCATAATTTCACCTAAATCATTTACAATCAAATGTAACTTGAACCCAAAAAAACCAGCCAGTCGTTGTTTTACCTTTAGTAGCTATTGATTTAAATACTTTGTTAGAACAAGCCCTTTGTACCTTACAAACTTTAATGGCTGTTGAATCCATAAAATAACAACCTGTTCTTGTCTTAGAAAGACTATGCGTAAAGAAATACATAGGAACTAACGTTCTTTTTACTTAGTGATATGAATCTATTATAGCTCACTAATGTTCTAAACTCACTTGAGTGAAATTGCTCTAAATGAATATAATACATCTTAAAATTTCTAAAACCTATTAGATGAAAAGCAATTAGTATAGTCATTATTTCGCTTAAGTTAAGAGAACAAGTTCTAGTGGGTTTTCTTGTGGGCTCTGTTAACAGCTTTTTCTCCATATAAGGCATAAATTTTATTAAAAACTCATCTACCATATAATATATTTCTACTAATTTGTCTACATTCATAAGCGGCTCCTTTAGTTTTTAGAGGTAATTTTCAATCACCTAAATTTAAAACTCAAAGAAGCTTCTTTATACGCAAATATGAAAATCTAATCCAGAGTTCAGGTTAATATTACTATGATTAGATAGAATATCAACCAACTCACCCATAACAATTTACTCTTTTTCTGCATGATAATCTGATAGTTTAACAAGTTTTTTTGACATAAAGATACTTATACCCGAAAAAAAAGTAAACCAAACAAGCTGAATAAAACAAAATAACGGATTAACAGAGTAAGAAGTTATAAATTCAGTTAACAATAATGAAACACCACGTAAAAAGTAAACAGATGAAAATATAATTATTCTGGAAATACCATCAGCCAAATTACTTATTTGCTTTGACAATTTCCCTGATAAATTGTTTTGATAAAACTGATTCGAGTGAGACAATACATATTCTATTGTTTCAGTTATAACTCTGTTTACAATTAGAGGAACAAATTTAGCAGAAATATAATTGATACTACGCCAACTAAAATTATCAAATAAAATGAAATTCAATACTATCAATATTGATGGAAATATCAAAATAGAAATATCTCCATTTGATACATTCGGTAAAATATTTATGAAATTCTTTATTAAAATACTATTAAATGGAGGCCCAAAACCAGTATTAACTGCAAGGAATGCGTAAATAATAACAATAGACTTATGTGGTCTTAAAAAATGCCATATGAACTTAAAAATCGTCTTAGGTAATGGGTGTTGCATCTGGTTCTGTGGCGTTTATTTTACATAAAGTACTAAATCGGGCTCTGTCGCATCTGTGGTTGATTTTTCCTAGTTCTCCCCTTTGTCTTACAAATTGGATATTATGCGGCTATAAGTTTAGAGAAGTTCTCAAAAGTAGATACTTGTTTTTTAGTTCCGCTTATTTATCCTTTTTGAATTACTCTAATATTTTCTATCCCTTTTATAGTAATAGAAGCCGAATGGAAACGCTTAACCCCTAGCATAGGTTTTATCCGTTTTTTTATAAATCTATGGTCTTGTTCAACTCTATTATTCAAGTATTTGCTTTGAAATATTTGAATTTTGTGATCTTGATCCAGTTCTATATTTAAAGCATCAAGAGCAGCTTTATTGTCTCACTTTGGGAGAAAAACCCCGCACTTGCAGTGCGTCGTTTCAACATATTTGGCAATTAAAGGTTCAATTTTATAAAAAAGTAATCTGTTTGTAAAAAATTCTAGTACTTTTACAGATCAACTGATCAAGGATTATGTTGATAGACATGGATAAATAGAAGATCAACTTGGAGATTTTCAAGTCGAAAACTAGCTGTGGCTAAGGCATTCATGCCGTAATCTTAAGCCCTGTATTTGCAATGCAGGGTGAGTTAACTACTACTGCTTTTGTCAATTACCACTTTAGAAGGAGTATTATTGCACCTGATAGCCTTCTTAAAAAAGGAAAGAGCTGCAGACTTGTCTCTACGTTCACTTAGAAAAAAGTCACCTGTATCTCCATAACGATCTACGGCTCTATATAAATAGATTCACTTACCATTTAGTTTGAGGTAAGTTTCATCCATTCTCCAACTACTACCAACTGGGCGTTCCGTTTTTCTTACTTCTTGATCTATGAGCGGAACAAATTTTATAACCTATCTTTGTAAAGTAGAGTGATCGATTTTTGCGCCTCTAATATGCATCATCTCTTCCAGATCTCTATAGCTTAAAGAAAAACGACATTTCATATAGACGAATAGAAGGATTAACTCCGGTGAAGAACAAAATCCTTTAAAATAGAGCAATAATCTCCAGGTAATACTAAACATCGGAACTAAACTTTTATACTAAAAATTCAATTTAATGCTTTTTTTATACAGACGCGACAGAACCAGCAACTCTTTTTCCATATAAGGCATAAATTTTATTAGAAATTCATCTACCGTAATAATATATTTCTACTAATTTGTCTACATTTATAGTTGGCTCCTTTGCTTTTTAGGGTTATTCTCCAAGTCCCTAAGTTTAAAACACAAAGGAGTTTTTTTAATTCAAAAATTGAAATCTAATTCCATAGTTCACGTTTTTAAGCGCTACGTGCCATTATTCTTAATTTTATATTAAATTTCAGATTTTATAATCCATTGTTACCTATTTATGTTAAATATTATTCTAGTGGGCCCTCCTGGGTCTGGAAAGGGCACACAAGCTGAACGGATGATTCAAAAATATGGCTTTATGTCGATCGCTTTAGGCGCTTTGTTGCGCCAACAAATAGCAGAAAATGGAGCCAATAAAACACGTATTGAGGAGTATATTAATAGTGGTCAATTGGTACCAGATGATTTATCATTTCAAATCGTAACAGAACTTGTACAAGCAAAACCTTCTAATGCATCCTTGTTATTTGATGGGTTTCCAAGAACGATTGTACAGGCAACTTTCTTAGATAATTGTTTGGTATCGTACCATGCTAAAATAGATGGCGTAATCTTTTTAGATGTACCCAACGTGCACTTACTAAAAAGGCTTAAACATCGTGCAACGATTGAAGCAAGGCCTGATGACCAGGATGATCATAAAATTAAGGCACGCATGCACATATACCAACAAGAGACCCTATCTATCCTCAACTACTATCAAGACCAAAACAAATTATATCGTGTAGATGGAACGCAAGCCATAGACAAAGTGACTAAAGCTATTGAAAACATTGTAGATCGGCTAAAGCTATAACAACTATGTCATCACCTAATTTTATTGATCATGTAAAGCTTTACCTACGCGCTGGAAAGGGGGGAGCCGGGTTGATCCATTTTATACGTGCTAAGTTTGTTCCAAAAGGCGGACCAGATGGAGGAGATGGTGGTAGAGGCGGCCATATTATTTTACGTGGTGCGAAACAATATAGTACTTTGCTTCATCTTAAATATCGAAAACACATCATTGCTGCCAATGGGGAAGTAGGTGGCGATAGCTGTAAAACTGGTGCAAGTGGAAAAGATGTAATCATAGATGTTCCATTAGGAACAGTAGCCAAAAGCGCAGATAATGAAGAGGTATTTTTAGAAGTGCTAGAGGACAAAAAAAAATATATCTTAATGGAAGGGGGAAAAGGTGGTTGGGGCAATACCCGTTTCAAAACGCCTACCCATCAAACACCCCGTATAGCTTATCCAGGAACAGCAGGTATGGAAGGCTGGATGGTATTCGAATTAAAATTATTGGCAGATGTAGGTCTGGTAGGTCTACCAAATGCAGGTAAGTCTACGTTGCTTTCGGTTGTATCAGCAGCTAAGCCCCGCATTGATAGCTATCCCTTTACTACTTTAGTACCGAATCTTGGTGTTGTCGCTTACCGAGACCACCAATCTTTTGTTATGGCAGATATTCCAGGGATTATAGAAGGCGCAGCTGCAGGAAGGGGATTAGGCACCCGTTTTCTACGCCATATTGAACGCAATGCAATTTTACTATTTATGGTCAGCGCAGAATCTAATGCCATCAATAGTGGTTATAAAATGTTGCTGAGCGAACTGGAAGCGCATAATCCTTTGTTATTAGATAAACCAAGGTTATTGGTTGTCTCAAAGGTAGACTTACTAAGCCAATCGGCACGTAAAGTCTTGTTGCAAAACTTACCTAAGGATATTACATGTTGTTTTGTTTCCGCTGCTACGGGAGAGGGTATCATTGACCTTAAAGACCTAATCTGGGAAAAACTTTCTGTATCAATGGTACAATAGTCGATAAAATTTTTAGATGTCCTTTCAATAGTTACGGCTTGATCGCATCAAAATTGCTGCTAATGCAGCACAACTGCAATCAACTCAAAAAAAGATAGGACTACTTACTAGGCAAACATATCTAAGGACTACGATGCATCAGACGGTGAAAACATTAGGTAAAGAAACCATTATATATAGCATAAGCAATATTATAGTGCGCGGATGTTCTTATCTAGTTTTGCTACTTCAAACCAATTTACTCACCCCAAGTGCCTATAGCATTGTTACAGAGTTCTATGGTAGTTACATTGCCTTGGGTCATGTCATCTACGATTTAGCCATGGATGTAACCTATTTGAGGTTTGTACATAGATTAGGGAAATCGTATACTTTTAATGCAATTGTAACCATATTACTTATTACCAGTTTTATTTTTTCAATCTTACTGATTCTATTTATACCACAAATTGCAAAGCTAACCAACCACTTAGTCCATATACGGTATTTCTATTATATGACTGGGATACTTATACTAGATACGCTACTGATGATTCCCTTAGCGAGGCTACGTCTAGAAAAAAAGACTTTTCGATTTTTGTTGGTAAAATTTTTGCAAGCCTTTGCGCATATTATTTTTTCTTTTGCATTACTTTACTGTCCTATATGTTTAAACAGTATAGCCTATTGGATAAGTCATAGTTTACATATACAGGTAGCCTTAAATGAACTAGATGCTGTTTTTATAGCCAATTTATTGTCTAGCGTAACTGCTTTAGCTCTTTTATTCGCTCAATTTAAAGGATTCTATTGGGTTTGGCATGGCCATACAATGCAAATGATAGGTCGTTATGCCGCAACTTCTTTTTTTACCATTCTATTTTTTAGAGTTAATGAAACATTACCACTTTTATGTTTTCGACAATTAGTTCCCAATAATTTTTACACTACCCATACAAAAGAGGAAATATTAGGTAACTTTGGTACCTCTTGTAAGCTGACGGTATGTATCACACTAGGGATTCAAGCTTTTAAATATGCTGCAGAACCATTCTTTTTTGCCAACTCAGATCGAAAAGAAGCAGGAAGGTTATATAGTCAAACGATGTATGTATTTATACTAGTATCCTGCTTTTGTCTACTACTGCTAAGTATAAATGTAGATTGGATCGCAAAAATCCTCATTCCAGATGCAAGGTATCGTGATACCATTGACACTGTACCCTACTTAGCATTTGTGCATATTATTTTAGGTATCTATTACAACTTGAGTACTGCTTTTAAATTGAGTAATCATACCCAATACAATACTTGGATCAGTGCATGGGGCAGTCTAGTGATTGGCCTTACTTCCGTTCTGCTAATACCAAAATTTGGCCATTGGGGCTGTGTATATGCCTCCATCAGTGGTGCGGTGGTTATGGGTTTATTGGGTTATTATATGGGTCAAAGATGTTATCCAATACCCTATCCTAAACAGGGATTTTTAATACTCTTATTTACTTTTTTAGTATTCCGAAAGATTCCTCTATGGCGTACCAAATTAGCTTTTTTAGGGATAGGATGGGCCTATATATGTCTACATATAGCGATTTTAGCCCTCTTTTCTATTTTAACGGTTGTATGGAAAAAATCTACTAATCTTAAAAAATAGGGCTATTTGAATATACCATTCCGATAAGAACGCTTTAATCAGACCATTCGAATAGACAAGTAAACTTTCCCCAAAATAGGGAAATTCCCTATAAAATCTGTGATTATAGTTGGGGGTGCATCATAAAAAAATACATACTGATAGCGAAGCAAGTTCCGCTGCTGTATGTAACTGATACAACCAGAAATGGTTACGATATATATTGGAATTATTGGAATTAAAAGTATACAATACCAATAAATCTGCTGCCAGCAGACCAACCGATAACCATGCATGTACCTTAAACAGTCGCTTAGTAGAAATGTTCTTATTCATAGATAATGCCAGTATCTTAAGGCCACAAGGTATTAATAACCTGAACTCTGGATTAGATTTTCATATTTGCGTATAAAGAAGCTTCTTTGAGTTTTAAATTTAGGTGATTGAAAATTACCTCTAAAAACTAAAGGAGCCGCTTATGAATGTAGACAAATTAGTAGAAATATATTATATGGTAGATGAGTTTTTAATAAAATTTATGCCTTATATGGAGAAAAAGCTGTTAACAGAGCCCACAAGAAAACCCACTAGAACTTGTTCTCTTAACTTAAGCGAAATAATGACTATACTAATTGCTTTTCATCTAATAGGTTTTAGAAATTTTAAGTTGTATTATCTTCATTTAGAGCAATTTCACTCAAGTGAGTTTAGAACATTAGTGAGCTATAATAGATTCATATCACTAGTAAAAAGAACGTTAGTTCCTATGTATTTCTTTACGCATAGTCTTTCTAACTCACATTCCGCACCAGATAAAAATTTTCTTCGCATGAAAAATGTTGAGTTCATTTATTTTCTTTTTTTGTAATTTTTGGAATGTTTTATTGTATTTGGTTAAGCTGTATAATGACTTAACAACTGTATTTATTGATTGTAAACCAATATTTTTATCTTTTTTTCCAAAAAGGACAGACTTCTCCCCTAAAAAACTACACATTTGTTTTTAATCCATAAATAGCCATGGCTTTTGGTCCAAAATAGCTTATAACGTGAGTTTCGGATTAGACTTATTGTAAACCAGTTGTATATATATTATCTATAGCCGGTTTTTTCTCTTTTAGTGAATAAGCTGTAATACCAGCTATTAAATTGACAATAAAATTAGGTATACTTCTATGCCTGGAGTGTTCTATCTGACTAATATTTTTAAGCTGATCGATAATGGTTTCAATGATAGATCTCTTTCGAAGCATTAGCCCATCCCAGATAGGCATGAAAGCATTTTTCATATTTTTTCTGATTTGAGTAATCAGTTCTATGCCTTTTCCCATAAGTTTTTCAAATAATTCTTTACTCAAGTAGCCTTTATCAGCAAATACTTTTCCGATCAAATTTTTACATAAGTTTTCTACTGGCCATCTATCATTGGACTTACCTGTAGTAAGAGAAAAATTCATAATTTCTCCTAAATCATTGACAATCAAGTTTAATTTGATTCCGTAAAACCATCCAGTAGTAGTTTTACCTTTACTAGCAATTGTCTTAAATACTTTATGAGCATAAGCTCTTTTTATATTACAAACCTTTATAGCGGTTGAATCCATAAAATAACAGCCTTGTTCTCGTTTTAGAAAGTACTTTAGAAGAAAAAAAGTAAAATGGAACTACTGTTCTTTGAACTAGGGTATATAAATCTACTATAGCTTACTAACTTGCAAAAGTCATTAGAATGAAATTGTT
>NZ_CBQZ010000003.1 GCF_000689375.1 Cardinium endosymbiont cBtQ1 of Bemisia tabaci
TCATTGACAATCAAGTTTAATTTGATTCCGTAAAACCATCCAGTAGTAGTTTTACCCTTACTAGCAATTGTCTTAAATACTTTATGAGCATAAGCTCTTTTTATATTACAAACCTTTATAGCGGTTGAATCCATAGAATAACAGCCTGTTCTCGTTTTAGAAAGACTTTGAGAAAAAAAGTAAGATGGAACTACTGTTCTTTGAACTAGGGATATAAATCTACTATAGCTTACTAACTTGCCAAAAGTCATTAGAATGAAATTGTTGTAAATGAATATAATACAACTTAAAATTTCTAAAGCCAATTACATGAAAAGCAATTAATATTGTCATTATTTCGCTCAAAATCAGTGAACATGTTCTAGTAGGTTTTCTATCTGAAGTAGGTAACAAATGTGATTCCATATAAGGCATAAATTTTATAAGAAATTCATCAACAGCGTAATATATTTCAACTAATTTTGATACATTCATATCCGGCTCCTTTGGTTTTTATGATTATTTTTCAATCCCACAAATTTAAAACACAAAGGAGCTTTTTATACTCTTTTCTTAATTTCTAATCCAAAACTGACGTTAATACGAACTACAAACCTAATATACAAAATATTTCATGACGACACTATCTAATATAACCTATATATAACTATAGGCAATCTATTAAATGATACCCGTTCTGATTATGTGAAAGCATAAGTTTTTATAAAAGGACAATCTGCTTTTTGTTAAGTCAACGTTTGTAATATGTCTATACTATATTGTATATAGTTACGTTTTTTAAAACAGTGCTTATCCAATAACAAGGAAATACATTCAAATAAATAACCAAAAATTAGGATAAATGGTAGAAAATAGAGGAATAATTGTAAAACACTTGGGTTTAATAGATTATAAAGAAGCGTTAGCAGTTCAAGAGGCCTATTATAAAACCATAGTTGATCAAAAACATGCGCATGGTACGGTAGATCAACTTAGTCAATCAGCAGTTTCTAATTATTTACTTTTTTGTGAGCATCCCCCTGTATATACCTTGGGCAGAATGGGATCTATGAACCATTTATTAGTGGATACAGCTACCTTAGCAACACAGGAAATTGCCTTATATCATGTAAATAGAGGCGGAGGTATTACCTATCATGGACCGGGCCAATTGGTAGCCTATCCTATTATTGATTTAGAATTTTTTTTCACAGATATACACCGTTATCTTCGCTTACTTGAAGCATCTGTTATAGAAATGTTGGCCCATTTCAATATTCCATCAACTAGCTTACCTGGCTTAACAGGTGTATGGTTAAAAGCAGATAAAAATAGCAAATCGTTCGACCGAAAAATTTGTTCTATTGGCATTAAGGTAAGCAGATGGATCACCATGCATGGACTAGCCATAAACGTAAATAATAAACTGGCTCCTTTTGATCAAATTATACCCTGTGGTATAACCAAAGCAGTAACATCTATGCAACAAGAATTAAAGAAATCGATTCCTATAATGGATGTATCGGACATTTTAGCGCAAATTATTTTAAAAAAGTTAAATTGTGTATAATTTTTGTATTAAGATTTTATTTAAAATAAAGTGCCAAATATTTATATTGCCTGTATGGTTCCTAATTTACAATTACAGGGTATCTCTTTTGAATGTTGAAAACATTTAAACATAAAGATCAATGAGAAGGACCTTATCATCATGTCTTTTCCTACTTATTAATTTGCCAATGTCAGATGCAACATAGAGGAGAAATTATTGAAAATGTAGTGAGAAGAAGCGGTATCTCTATTTCAGTATTAGCTGAAAAGATAGGTATAAGTAGAAATACGCTCTACAACAGATTTAAAGAAAAAAATTTAAGCTATGACTTTATATTGACCCTGGGAAAGGTGTTGCACTATAATTTTGCAGTACATTTTCCTGAAATGAAGTCAGATAGAACACTTCCAGATGATGCCCGTACAGAATTGTTTCAACTTGAGCAGAAAGAAAATCTTCTGGAAAAGTATAATTGGTTATTGAAGTTTTTACTGAAAAAATCGCAAGATACAGACCAACATGCTTTACGTAAGCAAATTAAAGAATTTATCAATCCTCCTTAGATAGTGTCGTCATGAAATATTTTGTATATTAGGTTTGTAGTTCGTATAAACGTCAGTTTTGGATTAGAAATTAAGAAAAGAGTATAAAAAGCTCCTTTGTGTTTTAAATTTGTGGGATTGAAAAATAATCATAAAAACCAAAGGAGCCGGATATGAATGTATCAAAATTAGTTGAAATATATTACGCTGTTGATGAATTTCTTATAAAATTTATGCCTTATATGGAATCACATTTGTTACCTACTTCAGATAGAAAACCTACTAGAACATGTTCACTGATTTTGAGCGAAATAATGACAATATTAATTGCTTTTCATGTAATTGGCTTTAGAAATTTTAAGTTGTATTATATTCATTTACAACAATTTCATTCTAATGACTTTTGCAAGTTAGTAAGTTATAGTAGATTTATATCCCTAGTTCAAAGAACAGTAGTTCCATTTTACTTTTTTTCTCAAAGTCTTTCTAAAACGAGAACAGGCTGTTATTTTATGGATTCAACCGCTATAAAGGTTTGTAATATAAAAAGAGCTTATGCTCATAAAGTATTTAAGACAATTGCTAGTAAAGGTAAAACTACTACTGGATGGTTTTACGGAATCAAATTAAACTTGATTGTCAATGATTTAGGAGAAATTATGAATTTTTCTCTTACTACAGGTAAGTCCAATGATAGATGGCCAGTAGAAAACTTATGTAAAAATTTGATCGGAAAAGTATTTGCTGATAAAGGCTACTTGAGTAAAGAATTATTTGAAAAACTTATGGGAAAAGGCATAGAACTGATTACTCAAATCAGAAAAAATAATGAAAAATAGCTTTCATGCCTATCTGGGATAGGCTAATGCTTCGAAAGAGATCTATCATTGAAACCATTATCGATCAGCTTAAAAATATTAGTCAGATAGAACACTCCAGGCATAGAAGTATACCTAATTTTATTGTCAATTTAATAGCTGGTATTACAGCTTATTCACTAAAAGAGAAAAAACCGGACTATAGATAATATATATACAACTAGTTTACAATAAGTCTAATCCGAAACTCACGTTTATTATATTTTTAGATTAATAAGATCAATTATATTCCTAAGATGTCTAAATGGATTCACCGTCATGATATTTCAGACAAAGTATGGTCTATTTTATCACCTCTACTTCCAGGTCAACAAGGAGGTTGGGGAGCTGTTGCCAAAGATAATAGGCTGTTTATTAATGCAGTATTTTGGATTTTACGTACAGGATCTCCTTGGCGTGATCTTCCATCTAGCTATGGGGATTGGAAAAACACCCATCGTAGATTTTCTCGCTGGAGAGATAATGGTATATGGGAAAGGATCTTAGAGAGACTAATTAATAATCCTGATTTTAAATGGCTTATGATTGATTCTACTTATATAAAAGTACATATGCATGGAACGGGTGCGAAAGGAGGAAACCAATTTATGAGTCGAACAAAAGGGGGCTTAATACGAAGCTACATTTGGCCGTGGATGCGTCTGGTATGCCGGTCAGAGCTATTATCACAGAAGGTACCAGAGCTGATTGTAGCCAATCTACATATCTTATTGAAGGGATAACTCCAAAGCATTTGTTAGCAGACCGCGCCTATGATACCGATAAAATCATTAAATATGCTAGAGAAAAAGGTATTGTTCCTGTTATCCCTACCCAAAAAAAACAGAAAAATAAAGCGTGATTTTGACAAAAATCTATATAAATTCCGACATCTTGTTGAAAATATGTTTCTCAAAATTAAGCAATGGAGAGGAATCTCCACTAGGTATGCAAAAAACACAGCATCATTCTTGGCAGCTGTCCAAATTAGATGTATCCATCTATGGGCTAACTTCTTATGACGACATTATATAGGTAATTGGATAAAAAACAAAAAGTATTATATTTGTCTTTATACAAAAAAGCTGACTAAGCTATTCCCTTATTGAAAATCTAATTTATTGGTAGATAGGGTTAATCATACATCAACTAGAAAAGTGCGAAAGTGTTCTAGGTTTCAGTACACAACGAACAAATGCAATCTTAGTAACCCTTAATCAAATGAACAGAACACAAGGAAAATATACATTTTCAATGATTAAGCCCGATGCAGTTCAAGCCAATCATATTGGTGCCATTCTTTCTATGATCGAAAAAGCAGGTTTTTCCATAGATGCCATCACTATGCTTCAGTTAACGCCAATTGTTGCGGAACATTTTTATGCTGTCCATTCAGATCGCCCTTTCTACAAAGCTCTGTGTGCATTCATAGCTTCTGCCCCTGTAGTAGCTATGGTTTTACAAAAAGAGAACGCTGTAGCAGATCTACGGAAACTAATGGGCGCTACTAATCCAGGAGAAGCCGCTGAGGGTACCATTAGAAAAATATTTGCTACTTCTATTGACTATAACGCTATTCATGGCTCAGATTCAGATGAAACAGCTGCATTGGAAAGTTCTTTTTTTTTCCCTGGTCGTGACCTCCTTGTAAAAAAAATCTCTACCATATAGGATGCCCATAGTCAATATATCCTTTATTAACAAGCTAAGCGGTCCGATGGATTCGTAACGTTTTTGTGCTTTCTGTAATTTAATTTTATTTTTTTTGATAAAAATATTTCACCTCTAGTTCGATCTTTTTAAGCAATCATATTGGTCCCATTCATTTACAATAGGTTGCTCGTTCAGTAATCAGGCTACACCAATAAATTGTCCTTAAATGGTCTATTTTCTGCTTTAGCAAATTATTAGTGATATGTTTCACGTGGAACATTTTTAAATTTATGGTACTTGAATATGATATTATTGTAGTAGGTGGTGGCCATGCAGGTTGTGAGGCTGCTACAGCTGCTGCAAAATTAGGTGCTAAAGTTTTATTGGTTACGATGAACTTGCAGACAATTGGTCAAATGTCTTGCAATCCAGCTATGGGAGGTATTGCAAAGGGGCAGCTTATTCGGGAAATAGATGCCTTAGGAGGATCCTCTGGCATTATAGCAGATCAGTCGGCTATTCAATTTAAGATGTTAAATACCTCAAAAGGGCCAGCAATGTGGAGTCCTCGGACACAAAACGATCGAGGATTATTTTCAATATGTTGGCGCAGGGCGCTTGAATCATTGCCCAATCTAGATTTTTGGCAAGATACAGTGGTCTCATTACTAGTAAAAAATGGAAAGGCAGAGGGTATTCAAACTGCATTAGGTATTACAATAAAGGGTTCCGCTGTAATTTTAACCAATGGTACTTTTTTAAATGGAATAATCCATATTGGTGCAAAAAAAATGGCTGGTGGTCGTTCTGCAGAAAGGGCTGCTACGGGTATAACAGAACAACTGCAAAAATTGGGTTTTCAAACAGGAAGGATGAAAACAGGAACCTCACCCCGTGTAGATGGTAGAACATTAGACTACAATAAAATGGAAAAACAACCAGGCGATCCTGTGCCAGGGAACTTTTCTTTTTTAAATACTACTCCGCTTATAAAGCAAAAGAATTGTTATATTACGTATACCAATCCAACTGTCCACAACCTTATTAAGGATAATTTAGCAGATGTCCCTATCTACAATGGGCAAATTCAAAGCACAGGTCCCCGTTATTGCCCTTCTATCGAAGATAAAGTGTATAGATTTGCAGATAAAGAGCGCCATCAAATTTTTGTGGAGCCAGAAGGATGGCATACTATTCAAGTCTATGTAAATGGACTATCTACCTCATTAGCAGAAGCTATTCAATTAAAAATGCTAAGGGCTATCGCTGGCTTTGAAAAAGTAAAAATGATCTGCCCTGGTTATGCCATTGAATACGATTATTTTCCTCCTACACAGTTGCACTATACACTAGAAACCCAATTAATTCAAAATCTATACTTTGCAGGGCAAATCAATGGAACAACTGGTTATGAAGAAGCCGCCTGTCAGGGCTTAATGGCAGGGATCAATGCCTATAGAAAGATCCATGAACTTAGTCAAGTAGTATTCAAAAGATCTGAAGCTTATATTGGCGTTTTAATAGATGATTTAGTGGGCAAAGGAACAGAGGAACCTTATCGAATGTTTACATCGCGGGCTGAATTTCGTATTTTACTCAGGCAAGATAATGCAGACTTGCGTTTAACAGAATTGGGGTATGCGATAGGATTGGCTGATGAAGAAAGACTTCAAAAAGTATATAAAAAGAAAAAAGCACTGGTTTCTATCTTTGATTTTTTAAAAAAATGGAAGATACAGCCAGAAATGATTAATCCAGTCTTAGCAGCACAAGGTGCAAGTTTAATAGATATTCCACAATATGCTGATGGGTTGTTAAAAAGACCAGAGGTTAATTTGAATGATCTGCTTCAATTGGATAAAGAGCAAAGCAATGCACTATCTACTTATGGACAAGAAGTGTTGCAACAAGCGAACATTCAGGTTAAATATGAAAATTATTTTCAAAAAGAAAAAGACCTTGTAGAAAAAATGGAACAATTGGAACATTATACCATTCCACTTGATTTTAATTATACAAAACTTAAGGCAATCTCTGCAGAAGGATTAGAAAAACTTCAAAAAGTAAGACCGAGTACCTTAGGACAAGCTTCACGAATAAGCGGTGTGCGTCCGGCTGATATCTCTATTTTAATGGTTTATTTAGGACGGTAATCAAAACAGTTACATCTCAAAACTAGACAAAATAGCTTAATAAGCTATTTTGTCTAGTTTTGAGTATATTCCTGCACAGATGGAACATATATCTTGTATAAAGCAAGTCGTACATTTTTAAATATACTTTTTTGATATATTTTATTTTTTTCATAGATTGTAGGCCAGCACATCATATAATGTGGTAATCATACGGTGATAAAATCCGTTTATGGTTTATTCCTTATTATTTTCTTTGGTATATATTAAATATTGGTTTTGTTTTCTTAGTTGCGGAGTTTCTTCTGTAATCAAGGAGTAAAAAATAAAGATTTGGGGCTATTTATGTATAATTTGTAAAATTTATGCGAATAAATCGCAGTATAATATGGGAAAAATCATAGCGATTGTAAATCAAAAAGGTGGGGTTGGCAAAACAACTACTGCTATAAACCTAGCAGCAAGTCTTGCTATTTTAGAAAAAAAAACTCTTCTGATTGATATTGATCCACAGGCAAATGCAACTTCTGGTGTGGGGATTAAGCCAGAAGAAGTAGCACACAGTATCTATGAATGCATTGTAGAGACTGTAGATCCCAAGCTGTTGATTCAAGCTACCGCTATACCCAATTTAGATCTTTTGCCTTCTCATATCAACTTAGTAGGTGCAGAAGTAGAGATGGTAAGCTTTAGGAATAGAGAAGGTCGCATCAAATTGGCTTTAAAGTCCATAACGTCGATTTATGATTACATCATAGTAGATTGTGCACCCTCTTTAGGCTTAATCACCATCAATGCACTTACCGCTGCAGATTCTTTAATTATACCCGTTCAGTGTGAATACTTTGCATTAGAAGGGTTAGGAAAGCTATTAAATACAACTAAAATTATTCAATCTCGCTTGAATCCTAATCTCGAAATAGAGGGCATATTGATGACGATGTATGATGCAAGGCTTCGTTTGGCCAACCAAATTGTAGCAGAGGTCAAAAAGCATTTTCAATGCATGGTTTTTGAAACCATTATTCCAAGAAATATTAAATTAAGTGAGGCACCAAGTTTTGGTATGCCGGCAATTATTTATGATGCAGATAGTAAAGGTGCGGTTAGCTATCTTAGGCTTGCTGAAGAAATCACAGGTGGCGTTAGAAATAATAAAATTCATTAAATTATGGAGCCTACAAAAGGGAATCGCGTCTTAGGTAGAGGGTTAAGTGCTTTGTTGCAAGGTGCCCATACAGAAACATCTCTTAATACTTCTGACCATTTTTTTAAAATGATTCAGATTGCATCGATTGCTACCAATCCTTGCCAACCTCGACAAGATTTTAACCAAGCAACACTTGATGAGTTAAGTGCCTCCATAAGGTTGCACGGGATTATACAACCGCTTACTGTTCGTAAATTAAGCAATCATACCTATCAGTTAATAGCTGGTGAAAGGCGTTTGCGTGCAGCTAAATTAGCAGGCTTAGAAGAGGTACCTACTTATATACGTTGCACGGATAATCTCCATATGCTAGAGGTTGCGCTTATTGAAAATATCCAACGTGATGCATTGAACGCAGTTGAAATTGCGTTGAGCTACCAACGTTTGCTGACAGATTGCAAACTTACACAAGAAGCATTAGCTGAACGGGTTGGAAAAGATAGAACTACTGTAAATAATTACCTTCGTTTGCTTAAATTGCCACCTGATATTCAAATTGCGCTTCGAGACCAAAAAATTTCTATGGGTCATGCAAGAGCGCTGATTAATTTGCAAACACCAGAAATCCAGTTAAGTTATCTAAAAAAGATACTCGAAGACGCTCTTTCTGTACGAGAAGTCGAAAAATTGGTGCAAGACCTCTCTGCCATTGGCCATTTGAAAAAGCCAACTACTAAAATACAACTTAATCCTTCTTTTAAAAGAAAGTTACAAAACACAACGCATCAATTAAGCCAGCAATTTAATACAAAAGTAATTATCAAAGCAGATACAGAAAAACAAGGAGAAATTAAGATCTTATTTTCTTCTGAGGAAGAACTAGGAAGAATTTTGGCTATTATTTCAAATATAAAACAAGAATGAAAAAGTTCTATCCTTTTTTTTTAAGCGTAATGGGATTTTTTTTATTTCCTTATCTAAGTTGGGCTGTTGCCCCACGGGATAAATCTATTGTATGGAATGTGATTAACCACCCCTTTAGACCTTTATATTTTATACACAATACATCTGATCTTTCTTCTAAAAAGATAGAAGAAAGACCATTGTGGTCTAAAACCATGCCTACAGAAACCATGGTACAACGCGCGTGGATTACTTCTATGGTGGTTCCTGGCTTAGGGCAAATTTATAATAAAGATTACTGGAAAGTGCCCTGCCTTTATTTGGGCTTTGCTTTGGTTGGCTATAAAATCTACTCCGAACATCAACAAATGCACAAATATAACCGAACGCTTCTTTTTGATGCCAATAATCAATCTGAGCGAGTTCCTGCGTATACCAAAAAACGTATTCGGGAATGTCAACGCACGCGTGATCTATTTATTATAATTGCTAGTGCTTGGTATATATTGAATATATTTGACGCTTATGCAGGCGCACATGATAAAACAGTGAATTTTATAGATGATATTGGGACCACATCAACTGATTTACGACAAAACAACCATCTGAAATAAATGGATCTGTTGCTCTTACATAGAAAAATTAATAGAAAAATGTATAAGACGTTTGTAGCAGGTTGATATAGTTTTCCCTATTTTTTGAGGCCATTCCAATAGAAAATTTGGCTCTGTCGTATCTGTTAAAAACAGCATTAAATTAAGGTCGTACGTTTTATTATAGATTATCTGAATTAAAGAGCTGGAATAAGATCGCATTTATATATACACTGGGTTACAATAAATCTAATCCAGAATTGACGTTAAGATGGTTTTATCCACTTGACGCTTGTCAATAATGGTGCATACAAATCATCTGAGGGGTCTATAATAATCGATTGTAGTTCTTCTTGATTGGGTGGTCTACTCTGAAAAGTAATTTTTGGTACTTCTTGAATAATAGCCAATGGTGTTTGTTCATCGCCTTCCCCCATGACTAGAACAGCACTTCCTGCCAAACCATCTAAAATATTAATCATACTGACGCGCAATAGATTATTAAATATATCAGGCTTCCCAATATAACTGTATAACGGTTCAAATCCACACCAAGCTAATGCTATCCCGACTACCCCTCTACGCAAAGGCGTAGTGTGACTATCTGTAATGAGTACGCCCATCTCTTGATTAGGATACCGAGTGCGACAGTACTGCCAAATTTCAGTAGCTGTTTTTTGTGGGTCTTCAGGATATAAAATATAATACCCATTCCCATTCGATGCATCTATACCGGCTGTTGGAATAAGTATATGATTTTTAATGGTTAATACTACACCATACTTTTCTATATAATCACCTTCCAGATAGAAGTCGGATTCATGTTGGATAAAAGCCAGCTTATTAGAAATGATGCTTTGGTGAACTATTCTATTCTGACATAGACTGACAATTTTTGACGTAATTATAATGATACTTTGAGGCGCTATTTTAGGTAAATACTGATCTAGTATAAGGTACAAAGACTCCCCAGGCTTAACTTTATGGGTTTTATAAGCAGTAACTTGCATAACTATTATTACTCATGAGGCACATGACCTCCTTTCAAATCAGTATGGTCTAATGTATCATCTAAGCGATAGCGGATCCATTCTGTGCTTGCATCTGCCGCATCAAGCACTATTTTTTTTCTTAAATAAGTAGGTATTGCCAACTCTTCTTTTAAATAACGATCATCCCAGCTTATCGGTGCAATACCCCGTTTGGACGTTACAGTGGGTACATGTCTATATGCACAGCTTTTTTCCAAGACTATTCCCTTAGGAGAACCAAAAGGTAGGGGTAACTGTATAGCAGATTCTTCTGCTGTTGCAGACTGCTTGGGACTTGCTTTAGCTGTTTTAAAAACAGGCCCCACTATTATCTTTTCTGTGGAGGCATCTAAGATTTCCGTATTGGATGCTGGATGGTGCAATACTTTAGGTTCCGTATAGTTCACCTCCTGTTTAGACGGAGCCAGTAGCTCTTGATTTGCATGGTCTGCTTCTCTATTAAATCCAGTAGCAATAACCGTAACCCTAATACTTTCTTCCATTTCCGAATCAGAACCATGACCAAAAATCATTTCAGCATCGTTGCCCGTCTGCTCCTGTATATAATTGGTAATAATGGTTAATTCATCCATTTGTAGCTCGGCTGTTTGTCCGGAAACAATGGATAATAGTATTTTTTTAGCACCCCGTATATCTGTATAGTCTAATAAAGGAGAAGCAAGCGCCGTTTCAGCAGCCTGTAATGCCCTGCCTTCACCTCTGGCTTCGCCAGAACCCATAACCGCTGCACCCGCATTTTTCATTACTGTCTTAACATCTTCAAAATCTACATTAACATAACCCGGTACCGTAATAATCTCAGCAATGCTTTTAGCAGCAGTGGTCAACACATTATCCGCTTCTATAAAAGCTTCACTAATGGACAGTCCGCCTAATATGGTTTGAATTTTATCATTTAAGATGATAAGAACCGTATCACAATGTTTCCGTAATTCATTAATGCCTTCTTGTGCTTGTGAATGCTTTTTTTTCCCCTCAAATGAAAAAGGTAGTGTCACGATACCAACTGTTAAGATACTTTGCTGACGGGCAATACTAGCAATAACAGGGGCCGCACCTGTACCGGTTCCACCCCCCATCCCAGCTGTAACAAAAAGCATTTTTGTATCATCATCCAATAATTCTCGAATGCTTTCTTTACTTTCTAATGCAGCATTACGTCCCACTTCTGGATTGGCCCCAGCCCCTAGTCCACTTGTAAGCGCTGCACCAATTTGTAGCTTAATGGGTATAGGACTATTTTGTAGCGCTTGGACATCTGTATTGCAAACAATAAAGGACACATCTCTAATACCACGCTTATACATGTTGTTCACTGCATTACTGCCACCACCACCTACTCCTATCACTTTGATAATAGATTTATGGTGGGTAGGTAAATCAAATTTATAGGTAATATCCTTCATAATTCACATAATAAGGTGCTTTAATTCCAACAAGCTATATAAGGCAGTATGATATTGTTTTGTCGATTAGTTTTCATCGTAATCGTCTACTAAAAAAGCTTTTGTTTTGGTAAGAATGCGTGCAAAAGAAAAGTTGCTTTTTTTTGCTTTTTTAACGTTTTTTTTCGTAGAATTTAAGTCGGCAGACTTTGCTGCTCTATAGTAGGCTTCTCTATAATCTAATGCTTTAAATCCAGCTAGTGTTAATCCAATAGCAGTGGCGTAACTAGGGTCCCGTAATTGTTTGCTACTGCCCTCTTCTAAATACTCATCTGGAAAGCCCAACCGTGTATCTAATCCAGTTACCTGCTGAAGTATGGCTGGTATAGCTGGTAAGTTGGCACTTCCACCTGTTACAACGATACCAGCTACTAACTTATCGTAAAAACCAGAATGCAGGATTTCTTCATGGATAAATGTCCCTATTTCGTCTACACGTGCCTCTATGATTTTAACCAAATTAGTAGTAATAATCTCTTTGGGTCTACGATTGCGCAATCCTGGAATCGCTACTACTGATTGGGTAGTTAAGGTATTGGATCCAATGCTACCAAATTTTACCTTTAGTAACTCTGCTTGCCGTTCCGTAACCATACAACTTTGTTTTATATCTGAAGTAATCAGATGTCCTCCTAATGGAATGGTAGCGGTATACCGAATGATGGCATCAAAAAAGATTACTATTTTAATCATACTGCTTCCGAAATCAATCAAACAAACTCCTGCTTCTTTCTCTTCATCACTCAATATAGCCAAACTAGCCGCTAGGGCAGAAGCCATGACTATTTCTGCTTCTACACCCGCTTTTTTAATACATTTATGTATGTTTTGAATGGCGTGGGTCTTAGCTGTAATGATATGGAAATTTGCCTCTAATTTTACCCCTGACATACCTACTGGATCTTGGGTTATAATTTCATAGTCTATGGTATACTCTTGCGGCATAGCATGTACAATTTCTGTACCTAAGGGGGGGACAATACGGTACATATCATTGGTAAGTTTTTTGATGTCCTCTACCGTAATTTCTTCCTCTATGGTATCTCTTGTAATGCTACCATGGTGGCAAGATCCTGTTACATGTTTCCCAGAAATATTTACATGTACGATATTAATATTTATACCAGAGTCCTCTTCTGCAGCTTCTAGGGCTTGCTTGACCGCAATAGCTGCCTTATCAATGTTCACAATCATACCGCGCACAATGCCATCTGCAGCAGCACTTCCTATACCTAATACCTCAAGTTTATTAGGATCATATTGGCTTTGTGTTCCTATAACTACACAAACTTTACTAGTACCTATGTCAAGACTAGCGATAATTTCTGACATAACTAAAAGGATATATGGCGATAATGCTACTTAAAAAGAGTATGCCTAGCAGTGTAACGGTTTATCTGAATCTACCCGATGCTGCTCGATGATTACATGGCTTGCATAAACTACAACAATTTATTAAAATTTATTTAAAAATAAGTTAAGGATATAATATCTGTGCTTACAGGCCTACTCTAGATTGCAAGGACCTTGTACATTACAGATCTGCCATCTCAATACATGCTCAATAACGCAGTGGACTGGGTATAGTTGCCTTATTTTGTAAAAATCTATGAAAAAATAGCTAAGACAATTCAATAGAATCTTATTTATTCTATATAATGAATTGATTATAAATATATTTAGTATTTTTTTCTTATATTTCATGCTTTCCACTTAGTGGTTTATCTTTTTAGCAGATCTAAGATCTGGTAAAGAAAATGCATATCGATTAACTATAATACTAAACATTAATTTCATGAAAAGAATAAACTATTGTATATGCCTATACATTGGCCTATTAAGCTTAAACGGTTTTTCATCTTGTGTAACCAGAAAGCAAGAAATGGTTAGAGATATTAGAGAGCGAGGTTATACTTTAGGTAATCTAAAAAGAAGCTACAATAGAAATCCTAAAAAATTTATTGCTGGAGCAGTTGTCGGTACAACTGTAATTTTGGGAGCTAGTACAATGGCCATATCTAATCTTTTAGATAGTTCATCCGTAGCCAATACAAATGGGTTAAATAATAGCATTGGTATGGTAACAGCATTAAGTCCACTTAATGCATCAAATACACAATTTTCTAATGCAATTGATTACAATACTAAAAGTTTTATAGGATCAACACGTGCCTACAGTGGATACCCCACGTCAAGTACACCATTGCTCCGTCAAGATTTGTCTGATGCAATTTTAAATTCGGATATAGAACTTGTAAAATACTTATTAAAAAATGGTGCAAACATTAATCAAAGAAATGACTATGGCGATACCCCACTTTATAGTGCAGGAAGAGAAGGTAATATAGAAATGGTTAAGGTATTACTAAAAGATGAAAATATTGATGTTAATGCAACACATGGAGATAAATATACCGTACTCCATTTGGGAGCATTCAAAAACGACTCAGAATTAGTCAAATTGTTATTGACAGATAAAAGGATTAAGGTCAATGAAAAAGATGTATATGGATATACCCCACTGCATACGGCAATAAATGAAAAGAATCTATTAGCAGTTGACGCCCTCCTAAAGTCTAAAGATATAGATATCTATGCAATAACTAATTTTAATGAAACGGTTCTTGATATAGCTACAAGAAAAAAATGTTTGGAATGCATTAAGGCTATAGAAAAAGGTATACAATATTTTGCCTCTTATGAGGCCACTCCAAAGTCAGTTTGATTTTGACCAAAATAAAATGTATAAGTTAATATTTAATCTTACAGACAGGACGAGCAGAGGGTACTAGGAAAAATCGTTTGAAAATGTACGCTACAGCGCTTACTAAGTAATGGAGCATCCTTGTCGGTTCTGTCGCGTTAAAGAAATCTTTAGATAGATGTGACAAACGCGACAGAATTCATCCGCTGTTGCGCTATTTACTTACTTGTACATTCCTGGTAGGAAGCATTTCCGCTTCATAGTTTTCTTCAGCTCTTACTTTTAATTTTCCTAAAGCTCTGATCGCTACCAACCAAACTATAATCACCATTATAATGATCAGTACAATGGGGGTACGAATACTGGCAATATCTCCACCGCCAAATAATGTAGACATACTGGTAACCAGTACAGATGCTAAGCTCTTTCCCAAACGGGCGCCTACACCATCTACCGCTGCTTTACCACGTACTTTAGTTTCTTCATCTAATGGAATATAGACCGCTTCTTTAGTAGGATCAAAAAGAACATACTTTACTGATTTAATCAAAGCCACATTGTAAAGCCCTACTTGAACAGACAGATATAAGGCATTGAGATGAAAGCTTTTTAAGAAATCATCTAAAACAGTACCAAAGCGCAAGAAGGTAAAAAATAAAACCATCATCACCAGTGCAGTTACTGGCGTAACAGATGCAGCAAAACGCCATCCTCTTTTTAGTGTAGGTTTGGCAAAGAACAAACTTACTAAAATAGAAATTATACCTACTGCAATTTGTTGGTTAGAATATATACCTGCATACAGGGCATTATCTCCTGTGATTTTTACCAATTCCTGAATTTGCGCTTTTTCTACAGCCTCAAAAAGGGCAATCACTAATCCATAACTGATTACCAATATGGAAAGCAACATCAGGTACTTAGACCGTGCTAGAAACTTCATAGAGTCTACAAAAGACATTTTTACCTTTACATTTTTAGGTTTTTCTTCTATCTGATAGTAGGCTGGATGTACTTTTATATCTGCAGTAAAATAGTTGTATATGATCAGAATCAAAACAATAGCTATAATGACAAATTGTAAGCTTTGATCGAAATTGGTACGAACATTATCCAATTTAAGAATCAGTCCAGCCAAGATGCTACCAACGGTACCAAAAGTGCCTAAAAAGCTATAAAACCGTTTAGCTTGCTTTATAGTAGTAATCTCATTTATAAAAGTCCAAAATGATACACTTAATGCAAAAGTTCCCCAAGCCTCTGCATGAATATAGAACAAAGAAATGGGCCAATGGCAAATAGCCTCCCATAGTCCTATAAAGCTGGGAAATTTTGCTTCAAGGATTTTAGAAAGATTACTTAATTGTAATATTTGTTTGTGCGGAAGTAAAAACAATAATGAAAAGGTAAAAAAAGTAAGAAAGTAAATCATGACTGCATTGAACCTACCATCTCTTCCTGTGGAGCGGCTAACTTTTCCATAAAGAATGGTAAAAAAAATCATACTAGGTGTAGTGGCTACTGCTTTTAACCAGCAGATGGTGGTAGCATTCGTTTCCTTGAGCATATTCATATCTTTAAGGGAACGTGTAAGGGCATAACAGAAAGATATAAGCATAAATATAAAGACCATTGGTAAAAATTTACGCAGTTCACTTTCGTGAATGGAAAATATCATTCCACGTATGGTACTATTCTTTTTTTGTGTTTGCATTTTGTTTTTAATTTAGTTAATACATAAGGTATCCAATACAATTAACGTTTGTATCCATACGACATTTTATGGTATTTTAGAAATAGGAATTATATAGCTTGCATATATTTAGGGTTAAATAATTGGATACGTGCCCAATCCCATACTGGCATAGGGATGTGTATAACAGCGTCCCTATGGACCTCATAGTTGGCAGCAATGGTCTTCCTGGTATCCTCTATTAATGGGTCTTTACGCTGGTAATACTTTTTTTTGCTTTTGATATATGCAACCAAGCAGCATGGATTGCTTATGGGTCGATAGCGCAAACCCATGAGCGCTACATTGGGTTTTATGGATGGAGGTAAATATTGCTGAAAGGACAATAATTTAGTAGGCCAAGCGAAAGTCAGATCCTTTAAGGATCTCAGTAAAAAGTCAGCTGTGGCGGGCCCATTACCTGAAATAGCGGGCTCTTTAAAAATAGGTACTTTTTTCCCTAAAAAATGCACGGTATGTAGTAAAAATTAAAAAATAGAACTAACTTTTTGCTGCTTTTACCTTTTTAGACTTAAAGGAAGAATCATGTAAACAAAAAAAGTACAATAAAAATAGGATCATCTAATTTTTTAAGATTTTTGCGGCGCTATATAACTTGTATGTAAGCTGTATCAGTGCCACAAACTGTAACGAAACCTCTGTATACACCAATGTTTTTAAATTAGAGTTATAGTAAAAACAAAATCAAGCAAAAAGTATAAAATAATTTTTGCCCCAAAATGTATAAGAAGAAAGACTGGCATTTGACTTAAATACCAGCCTTTCATAACCCTTCATTAGGGACTTATTCATTTAATCGGTTACCACTACTTTATTAGCTTCTGCTAGTTCTTCTTTATATTTTTCTTCAGCTGCTGCTTTTAACTTTCCTAAAGTACGAACAGCTAGCAACCAAAGTATAATCACAGCTATGATAATCAGCACAATGGGCGTACGAATATCCTCAATCCCTCCCCCACCAAATAATGTAGACATAGCGGTAATCAATACAGATGCCAAACTTTTGCCCAAACGAGCACCTACACCATCTACAGCTGCTTTGCCACGCACCTTGGTTTCTTCATCTAGTGGAATATAGACTGCTTCTTTAGTTGGATCAAAAAGAACATATTTAACAGACTTAATCAAAACAATATTATAAATGCCTATCTGAACAGACATATACAAAGCGGTTACATGTATACTTTTCAAAAATTCATCTAAAGCACTACCAAAACGAAGAAAGGCAAAAAATAAAAGTGTCATCACCAATGCAGTAATTGGTGTAACAGATGCGGCAAACCTCCATCCTTTTTTTAGTATAGGTGTAGCAAGAAAAAGTGCTACTACAATTGCAATAATACCTACTGCAGTTTGCTGTTGCGCATATATTTCTGCATAAATGGTCTTGTCACCAGTTATTTGTACATATTTTTGAATTTGGGCTTTTTGTACCGCTTCAAAAAGCGCAATCATTAACCCGTAACCGATTACCAATATCGAAATCAGTGTCAAATACCTAGACTTCGCCAAGAACCTTATAGACTCCATAAAGGACATTTTTACCTTTATTTTTTTAGGTTTTTTTTCAATTTGGTAATAGGCTGGATTAGCTTTTATATCTGAAGTAAAATAGTTGTATACGATCAAAATCAAAACAATAGCTATAATTACAAATTGTAAACTGTGATCGAAATTGGTACGAACACTATCTAGTTTAAGAATGGATCCAGCTAGGATACTACCAATAGCACCAGATATACATAAGAAACTATAAAAACGTTTAGCTTGATTTACACCAGTAATCTCATTTACAAAAGTCCAAAATACTACACTTAGTGCAAAAGTTCCCCAAGCCTCAGCATGAATGTAAAACAAAGAAATGGGCCAATGACAAATGGCTCCCCATAACCCTATAAAGTTTGGCCATTTTGCTTCCATCATTTTAGAGAAAGTATTGAGTTGCAAAGTCTCTTTTTGTGGGAGTAAAAAAAGCAGTGAAAGGGTAAAAAAAGTAAAAAAATAGATCATCACTGCATTAAACCTACCATCCCTTCCTGTAGAACGGCTAACTTTTCCATAAAGAATAGTAAAAAAAATCATACTAGGGGTAATGGCTACTGCTTTTAGCCAGTAAATAGCGGTAGTATCGGTTTCGTTCATCATATTCATATCCTTAAGGGAGCGGGTAACCGAATAACAAAAAGATATAAGAATAAACATAAAAGCCATTGGCAAAAATTTACGTAGCTCACTTTTATGAATGGGAAACATAGTCCCACGTATATTACCAAATTCTTTTTTTGTGATCATTGTGTTTTTAATTTAGTTAAAATATAAAGTATACAGAAAACTACTTAGTGCATTAGATACTTTATGCTGCTTTAAAATGGTTTTAGAAAATATGTATCATGCTGTTTTCATAGTTCTGTATTTAGGGTTAAATAGTTAGATACGCTCTCAGGAGTAGCCTGTATGGCCATACTACCTTTTGCCCAATTGGCTGGGCAAACTTCACCAAATTGAATCACATGCTGCCACATATCAATAATTCGTAGCATTTCATTGATATTTCTACCTAGTGGTAAATCATGGATGGATACGTACCGTATAATACCTTCCTTATCAATTAAAAAAGTTCCCCGATAGGCTATAGGCGTACCTGTGAAAATCAGTTGATTATCTTCATTGTAGCTCCAGCTACCTCCTAATACACCGTAGTTAGAAGCAATGGTCTTACTCGTATCTGCAACCAATGGATAGGTTACGCCAGCAATACCTCCTTGTGTTTTAGGAGTTCGTAACCAAGCAGTATGTGTTTCTTCTGTGTCAGTAGAGCAACCTACCAGTGCTACATTCCGTTCTATAAATTGGGGTAAATGCTGTTGAAAGGACAATAATTCAGTTGGACAAACAAAAGTAAAATCTTTTGGATAAAAGAAAAAAAGCACTTCTTTTTTTCCTAAAAACTGCTCGAGTGAAAAGTTAGCTGTAACATTTTTACCATCTATAACAGCAGACGCCTTAAAAGCAGGGGCCTTTTTTCCTAGTAAATGCACGATATATATAGTACTAATATGTAAAAATTATATTTAACCTTTTACGCTTTGTAAGCCTATCAATTTTTAGCAACCTATATAAGGCATAGGCTTACATTGCAAATTTATACTTTTTTTAATAAATAATCTTAATTGCGGCTAATAGACATCATGAATATTACATTTTATTGCTTAAAATCAAATCAATAAATTATTTTAAGTAAACCTTTACTTGGCTAGCTTTTTGTTAAAAAAAAGAACGTAGATGGTAAAAAAATGGCAAAAAATAGCCTAAAACGGTAGATCATCTTCTAAATCAGCAGGAGATAGATTAGATGCCGGAGCATCATTTGATTTATTGCCTTTTTCTAAACGCCATGCTTGTAAAGCGTTAAAATATTTTACAACGCCTTCGGGATTGGTCCATTTTCTGCCGCGTAGATTAAAATGAACGGTTATTTCTTCTTTCTCTGTAAATCCATCTAATAGATCACATTTGTCTTGAATCAATTCAAAGGAGATATATTCGGGATATTGTGGGTTTTCTATATATTCTACTACAAAGTTTCTTTTTTTAAATGATTCAGACACTTGCTGTGGTGGACCAATTTCAAATAATTTTCCAGTTATATGCATGGTATTTATGGGTTTAATAAACAAAAATTAGTACTTCTATCAATGCTGTATGGTGCATTCTACTTATGATTATGTTAATTATTTTTGGAATATACAAAAGCCACTAAAAATAATAGCCCTGCTATGGTCACCATTGTAGGTGCCATAGCACTGTTCAACCAGAAACTGATATAATATCCACTGACAGAGGTTATTATAGCAAAGAGTATATTGTAAAATAACAAACGTTTAAGACATTTTGTAACCAAATACATGCTTGCAGCTGGAACAATTAAAAGCGCAACTACTAAAATAGCTCCTGCTACTTCAAATGTAGCAACAGTGGTCAATGAGGTGATACCCATTAAACAATAGTGCCAACGGGTCGTGTGGATCCCAATGCTTTGCGCAAATTGTGGATCAAAGGTACTTACAAATAAGTACTTATAACCAATGATAAGAAAAGTTAAATTGACTAGTAATGCTGTTAATAAGACGTAAAATGGTTTAGGTCCTAAATGTATACCACTACTGGTACGCCAGATATCTAGCGATACTGTTGCCAGTTCTCCATACAGACTGCATTCTGGGTCCAAGTCTATTTTTCTACTAAAAAAAGAGATTAAAACAACACCTAAAGCAAAAAGAAAGGTAAAGTTAATCCCTATAGCAGCATCTGCCTGTATATTTATTTTTTTTTCTAAAAATGCTATAAGAAAGGTAACCAGGATGCCCGTTATACCGGCTCCAGCAATCAGTATAGGGGAGTTTTTAGATCCAGTGAGTAGAAGTGCCAATACGATTCCTGGTAGGGTTGAATGGGCAATCGCGTCTCCCATCATGGCTATTTTTCTTAAAACCAAATAGCTGCCTACTAAGGCACAATTTATACTGGCTAACGCAGCAATCATAATGGTCCAGAGTACATCCATAGTCAACATGTTGCTACTAAAGCGGCTCTTAATGCGTCACAAAGCTCAGACCAACTATACCTATTTTGTACGCCTGTTTGCATATTTTTTAGTATATAATAATGGTTAACAGATGTAGATTTTTCTGATATAACCACAAAAGGGATATTTTTTTTATGGGCATAGGTCAATTGTTTTTTAATTTTTACTTGTTGAGGATATAGCTCTGACTTAAATCCATGCACACGCAATTGACGCAATAGATGAAGCAGTTGTGTGGCTCGATTTTCTTCCATGTTGGTTAACAATACCTCCGTATTATAAGTAGGAATGCTTTGAAAAAGATCTTGTCCTTCCATAACATCATAAAGCCTATCTATGCCAAAGGAAAATCCTACTCCAACCAATCCAGTCGCCCCGAATAGATTGCCAAGGTTGGCATATCTACCTCCTCCACCTAGGCTTCCTACAAGGCTATTTGCTATAGTTAATTCCATAACGAGGCCGGTGTAATAGTTCAATCCTCTAGCTAGAGTCGGTTCAATAGCGCAAACCTGATCTGGCAGACCAAGCGTATGGGTCTGTGCTAGTATATCGGTGAATGTTTTAATCGCCTTGGATCCTTGGTCGGTGTGGCCAATAGCAGCCTGCAATTGGATCAACCGTTCGGCATTGCTCCCTTTAAAGTTTTGTAATAAAGAAAGTGATGCAATGGTTGTGTCATTAAAATTTGCTTCTTGCAATGCAGTTAATACTTGTTGAAAACCAATTTTTTCTAACTTATCTACAATGGTGCAAAATAGGGTTTCTTTTTCTGGATCAGTAATAGCGGATAGTACAGCTCTATGGTTGATTTTAATGCAAAAATTTTGCAGACCCAATTGGACACCTATATCATAGATTAGTTTTAAAATCTCCGCTTCACACAATAAAGAGGGACTGCCAATAATATCGGCATCACACTGTAAGAACTCTCTATAACGGCCTTTTTGCGGTCTGTCTGCCCGCCATACTGGCTGTACTTGGTAGCGCCTAAAAGGGAAGCATATTTGATGCTGGTGGGCTGCTACATAACGCATCAAAGGAACGGTTAAATCATACCGGAGCCCTTTATCGCTGATTAACGCTTTTAATTTTCCATATTCTGTAGGGCTTATGGCTTCAGCCATTCCTCCTAAGAAATTACCAGATTTAAGGACATTAAAGATCAATTGCTCTCCTTCTTGACCATATTTTCCTGTAAGGGTAGCGCGGGTTTCCAAAGCAGGCGTCTCGAGCGGTTCAAATCCATACAAAGCATAAATAGACCGAATGATAGAAAGAATATAATTGCGACGATACAGCTGAAGAGGGCTGTAGTCGCGCATACCTTTTACAAGACAGGGTAATATAGCCATCTATTTTTTTGCCAACGGGTGAACAATGTATTTCCAAATTATAAAAAGATGGCCCAGCATAATGCATAAGCCCATAACTGTTGCTTCCCTTTTATAGAAGTTTTAATAGCATAGATAACCTAAAGAATTGAAACTATGACAAGTACTAAGTTACATGATGATTAGATTATTCACAACAGTTTATAGAGCTCTCTCGCATTTGTTTAAAAAAGATTGTCTTACCCAGTATATGGACAACTTACTATATCCAATGAATTAAAGCAGCAAAGTATACTTGTCTCTCCTGGAGGAGTAAGATCTATCTGGTTACATAACGACGATGAACTATTTAGTTGTTAAGATGAAAAGAGCTAAGGACTGAACCTTTCGGAAAGTATCTAGTACTAATCACGTTGCCCACTTTTCCAGCTCTTTTGAGATAAAAAATCGTATAATTGTATAATACAAACGTACGACCACAAAAACTACAAAAAATAACACCTGAAACTTATCAAAAATTACAATAACTATCTATAGAAACGGTCTCAAAATATTATTAATCAATAGAAAATAATTAAATAAGCAAATATTTTCTGATGCGGAATGTGAGTACATCATCCCATCGAAGTCTCTATAGCCTAATGGAAAGCGGTATTTCATGTACACGAATAACAAAATCACTGCCGATGATGAACAAAATCCTTTAAAATCGGACAATAAGATGGGACTATATAGAAAACATATCTACTAAGGGTTTAAACGAAAAGCTTAATTTAACCGTTTTTTAAAACAAATGCGACAGAACCATAATTAGTAGCCAGCTATGGAGTCATGTTGTACTGGTTCAATATGGTCCAGCTATTGACACCTCTATCACTCCTACTCCTAAACGTACCAAAGGTAACAAAGCTCTGTTCCATTTGGAAAATAGCGCATATTTTCTAAATTGGAGATGCCCCTATTTGGTAAAACTACGTTGGATGTTTCTGTGGCTTTATATAGCCCAGCCTATACGCTTGACTTATTGGTAGAAAACTTACATCCTTTTCCATATAGTGCTCAATATCATTTACTTAGCAAAGCAGTAATTTTTGAATAAAAGAGATTACTGCTAGTGGAGTGGATGCGCTAATTGTTTATATAAACATAAATACATCAAACATAATTTATATGAAAAAAATAAACGGGAAAATAGGGCTATGTATTGGCCTTTTAAGTTTAAGCACTTTATCATCTTGTATAGACACTAAGCAAGCGATGCATAAAAGACCTACCTTAGGTAATGTAAAAAGGAGCTATAATAGGAACCAGAAAAAAGTCATCGGTACCTGCTTGGCCGGATTATTGGTCGGATCAGCAATTTCTGGAGGTATACTATATCGGAACAGGTCCTCAGAATCAGATATTATACCCGGGGAAAATGGGACCAACGTTACACCTACACCTCCATATATACCACCCACAACACCTCTGCCGGGTAGTGCCAATGTTACCTGTCCAATATCAAAGATACAAAATCCCCATCCAGAAACATGTGATAACGCTAATCCAGATTATATTAGATGCTTAATAGAAAATGGAGGGAATCTGAATCTGACAGATGCTGCTGGCCAGACGCTTTTAATGCGTGAAGTAATAAAATCTAACATAAATAATACCCGGTTATTACTAAACTGTGGTGCAAATTTAGAAATACAAAACCATGAAGCAAAAAATAAGACTGCTTTGATGTATGCAGCCATATATAATGATGTAGATTGTGCGAAATTATTACTAGCAAAAGGTGCAAAACGAGAAACAATAGACAGTGAGGGGGACACTGCTTTAGCATATGCAGCTATATACAATGCGGTTAACACGGGCAAATTATTGCTAGAGAGAGGAGCAAACCTAGAAGCAGCAAATTATAAACAAAAAACTGCTTTGATGCATGCAGTAGCACACAATCGCGAAAATATTGTGGAATTGTTTATAAACCGAAACGTAAAACTAGATAGACAAGATTTTGAAGGAGACACTGCTTTGATCTATGCAACAAAATATCACAAGACAGATATAGCCAAGCTATTGATAGAGAGCAAAGCAGATCTAAATATAAAGAATAACGGAGGAGAAACTGCTTTGATCTGTGCAATAGGATATGACAATACAGGTGTAGCCAAGCTATTGATAGAGAGCAAAGCAGATCTAAATATAAAGAATAACGGAGGAGAAACTGCTTTGATCTGTGCAATAGGATATGACAATACAGGTGTAGCCGAATTATTGATAAATAGCAAGGCAGATTTGAATATAAAGGATAACCGAGGGAAAACTCCTTTGATACGTTCAGTGATAACTGGTAATATAAATATTATCAAGCTATTGATAGAAAAAAAAGCAGATCTGAATATAAAAGATGATTCTAAAATGACTGCTTTGGACCATGCGAAAAAATATAATCACGTAGAGATTATAAAGTTATTGGAAGCAGCGTCTAATATTTAAGTTGTGTGATTTGTAGAGGTGTATTACACCTCTCTTGTCTGATTCAATTTAAACCTGGCAAGTATGTAGTAGTATGGCAGATAAAATGGATATCCCAAAGACCGATTACGCCACGCAACCGCGTTATGGTTTTAATTATATAGAAGTGCTGGGTGCAAGGACCCACAATTTAAAAAATATTGACATTACTTTTCCACGCAATCAATTGGTCATCATTACAGGTGTAAGTGGTAGTGGAAAATCTTCTTTGGCTTTTGATACCATTAATGCAGAAGGTCAAAGACGATATAGGGAAAGTTTTAGTGCCTATGCACGGGGGTTTTTAGGTAGCTTAACCAGGCCGGAAGTAGATAAAATAAATGGACTCAGTCCAGTTATTGCCATTGAACAGAAAACAACCCATCGGAATCCCCGCTCTACGGTAGGAACTACTACAGAAATTTATGACTTTATCCGTTTGCTCTTTGCACGTGTAGCCGATGGCTATGCCTATACGACAGGTAACAAAATGGTCACCCAAGATGAGGCGCAAATCCTTGCCCATTTATTGCGCACTTTTGCTGGTCAAAAGGTTACCTTAATGGCTCCTCTCGTTAAAGGAAGAAAAGGCCATCATGAAACACTTTTAAAACGTTTTATTAAGCTGGGTTTTAATAAAATTAGGGTGAATGGTGCAATCATTGAGTTGACGGATCGTCTACAACTAGCCCGTCATAAAAAACATGATATTGCCTTGATTATAGATCATATGCGCATAGATCTAAAAATATTGGATCGCATCAAAAATGGATTGGAATTGGCCCTACAACATGGCAAAGGGACATTATTAGTCGTAGATAGTGAGCAAAAAGATTACCATTTTTCTACCTACTTAGTAGATGAAGAAACAGGACTTGCCTATGGTCCACCAGAACCTAGCCTTTTTTCTTTTAATACACCTTATGGAGCATGTCCTACTTGCGAGGGATTGGGTGAAACTACCCAAATAGATATAGATAAGCTTATTCCAGATAAAAGCTTAAGCATTCAAAATGGCGCTATTCTACCTTTAGGTCCTTATAAAACGTCACTTTTATTTAAAAAAATAGCTGCTTTACTAAAGTTTTTTCAATGTCAAATAACCGATCCGGTTGAAGTACTTCCTACGGCTGTATTAAATTTGTTGTTGTTTGGCAACGTTACAACATATCGTTCTGCGGTGGTTGCAAATTGCGTCGAACCTTTTGAAGGCATTGTTACTACACTCATCAGACAACAAGAACGAGAAACGGCTATACAGCATGGTAATTCAGAAGAAGGATTGATCTATAGTGTTATATGTCCAGATTGCAAAGGGACTAGATTAAACCCAACCGCTCGGTCTTTTAAAATTAAAGACAAAAGTATTGCTGATTTGGTTTCTATGGATCTAGATACACTCAAAGAATGGTTTGCTTCCTTATCCACTGCATTGACCTACAAACAGCAAATCATTGGAAATGAGATTATAAAAGAAATTACCAAGCGGTTGCAGTTTTTAATAGATGTGGGAGTACATTACTTACATCTTAATAGAAGTTTAAGTACCTTATCAGGAGGGGAAGCACAACGGATTAGGCTGGCCACCCAAATAGGTACCCAACTATTAGGGGTTCTTTATATCCTTGATGAACCAAGTATTGGCCTACATCAACGGGACAATGGACGGCTTATTCATGCTCTAAAAAGGCTTAGGGATATAGGAAATACCATATTGGTAGTAGAGCATGATAAGGACATCATGTTGGCAGCAGATTATTTGATTGAAATAGGGCCCCGGGCAGGTATTTGTGGGGGTAAAATAGTCGCAGCAGGTCCCTTAGGGTCGTTCCTAGCACAGCCTAGCGCTACAGCTGAATTTTTAACCAACAAAAGACGCTTTCTCTTTTCATCCGATCGCAAACAAGGCAATGGTAAAACCTTAACCATTACAGGATGCAGTGGGAATAATTTAAAAAATGTAACCTTAACCATTCCACTGGGTCTAATGATTTGCGTAACAGGGGTATCAGGGAGTGGAAAGTCTTCATTGATTCGAAAAACCCTTTTGCCTATTCTTAAAAAACAGCTTTACAATAGTCAGGTTATACCGTTCCCCTACATAAAAGCGACTGGATTGATCCATATTAATAAAGTAATAGAGGTCAATCAGTCACCTATAGGTAGAACACCCCGTTCTAATCCTAGTACCTATACCGGTATGTTTGTAGATATCCGCAACTTTTTTGCGGTTCTCCCAGAAGCTAAAATAAGAGGTTATAAGCCAAGTAGATTTTCTTTTAATCTAAAAGAAGGCCGCTGCAGCACTTGTGAAGGCGCTGGTATCCAACGTATAGAAATGGGCTTTCTTCCAGAGGTATACGTAACCTGTGACAGCTGTAAAGGCAAGCGATACAATCGTGAAACATTAGAAATACAATATAAAAGTAAATCTATTGCCGATGTTTTGGATATGACGGTATCGAATGCCATTCCTTTTTTTGAATGCCATCCCTCTATACTGGTTAAGCTGCGCACCCTAGAAGCAGTAGGGCTTGGCTACATTACCTTGGGACAACATGCTACTACCTTATCAGGAGGAGAAGCGCAACGGGTGAAATTGGCCACCGAATTGGCCAAAAAAAGTACAGGAGATACCCTATATATTTTAGATGAACCCAGTACCGGGCTCCATTTTCAAGATATTTTAGCCCTATTGTCTGTATTAAAAAAATTAGTAAACCAAGGGAACACGGTGCTAATTATAGAACATAATATAGATATGATAAAGGTAGCAGATTATGTAATTGATATGGGACCCGATGGTGGACGAGATGGAGGATATCTAGTCGCAGAAGGTACCCCAGAAGCAGTTGCTAGGGTACCCGAGAGCCATACCGGTTGTTTTTTAAAAAAAGAGTTGGGGTTATCTGCTTAAAACAGCCTATTCATTAGATCACACCAAACTGCGGGATATTTTGGTCATAAGAAGCCATACGTATTATCATGTCTGGTCTGTTTGCTTGCTACCTTTTTAAGACGTAAATTTACGGTTAAATTTTATCTTTTTTATGTGTAGTAGCATCCAATCTTCATCCAATCGTATCGCTTTGCATAGGTTACCTTAATTTAGGTTCAGCTTTTTTGTAGGGTTTTTCAACCATTATTTGTAAACTTTTTGCTACATGTTTGCTTTTTTTTCGTTTTCCTATGGCTTGCTAAACCACTTACGAAATGTTTTTATCTACTTGTGGCTATTCGGCCTATTGGGCTGTAAGGACTTTAAAAATTGGGAAAGTATATATGGAAATGAACTAAAGATTAAATTTCAAGTAGCAATGGATGAATGGGCACCAGGCGTACCAGAAGACTTGGGCAGCGAAAAACTTTCGGGCCCGGTGTTTTCCATAGAGCCAACTTTTCTAGGTAATAAGGAAAACTTTAAATTAACTGATATTTTAAAAATACCCCTCGACTCCAGTACCAATCAAGTCAGCTTTGAGCTCATAGAGGCTACAATAGGCAAACAAAACCCGCATCATCAAAAAGTTACCATTTATTATGAAACGATTGTTTCCATGATTTCTCCTCAAGCTGGCGGGCTGCAAATACAATACCGTATTAAAGGCATACAGTTTGATAAAAATACAGAAAAGGCTATTTTCAAACGTTTCGAAATCGAACATCCAGTACTCCTAAACTCAAAAAATGAAGGAGTGCAAACACATGTTAATCATGTTACGTTATATTATTAAGCCATTCCTGGGCCTGTTTTTGTTGGCTGCAGTGCCTCACTATATGGCAGCTAAGGATCAGTTGCCCCCTAATAGAATTTGGCCCACTACCTGCTGCCTTGGTATAGATCTAGCAAAAACTTCTGTGGGTTGGTACCAAAAGACAGGTTCTGCTTGTGAAATGAATGGGTCTATTGATTTTAGCCGCATTTTATTGGATCTAGACTATGGGATTGGGACCATACAACGTGACTATAGGCAACATAAAGGCTCTTTTACACTTTCTAGGGGGTACTATTTTAGAATAGGCTTAGGATATAATTTTCTAGCGCCTACCATCGACCACAATCAATTTTTTATAGGCTTTCGCTATGCTAGAAGTTTTTTTAATTTTCAATTAGAAAGTAATAAATTGCAGTGCAAACATCCCTCAGATAAGCCCTGTATTGAAAAATGTAGGCCACCTAATAGCTTATCGGCTTCCTTAAAGAAGCCCCAAGGTGCTCAAGTAGCCCACTGGTGGGAGTGGGTAGTAGGGGGGAAGGTATATGTAATGCCTATGCTATCGATTGGTTGTACTGCTCGTTACAAATTCAGTAAAAAATTAGAAAAGCCTCTAGCTACTGTTCCATTTGATATTCCAGGGTTCGGATTAGAAGAATCTGACCATGCTTTTGGTTATAGTTTGTATCTTTTAATCCGTATTCCACTGCAGAAATCAAAAAAAATATGCGATCAAAGTTTTGCGCAAAAAAGTACAACTTAAGCAAATGATGGCGCGCTATATAGCATAATTAAGCCCTATTGTATCATGAAAAAATATCTAAAATACTTTTTAGTATGGTTGCTGATTATTCTTGTCGATCAAGGATCTAAGCTTTGGGTGTATAGTCATATGTCATTGGGGTTGGACGACCATATTAAAATCTTTGGTGACCTATTTAAGTTTACCTATGTATTAAACTATGGTATGGCTTTTGGATGGCAATTTAGTTTTAAATATGGGAAATTATTCATTACTTTGGTCCGTCTTTTTGCCTCTTTTTATATAGCCATCCATATTGTTCGGTTATTGGCACACGCTGCCCCCCCTATTTGGATTTGGGGATGGATATTGCTTTTAGCAGGAGCAATTGGCAATTGCATTGACAGTGTTTTTTATGGTATTTATTTAAATAATGCACCTGATATAGCCCCAATGAAGTGGTTCCATGGTCAAGTCATTGATATGCTCCATATCGATTTTTGGTCTGGTATCCTGCCTAATTGGGTACCTATTTGGGGCGGGCAAGAGGTTTGTGTGTTGCCTATTTTCAATATAGCAGATATGGCTATTTTTTTTGGATTGGGGCTTCTATTCTATGCTTTTAGACGATTGCTTACATCTCAAAAAAAAGAACAAACAACCAATTTTATCTTATAAAATATTTTATCATGAAACAGTTTGTAAAGTACTTTTTTATAATATCCTTGATTGTGCTTGTAGACCAAGCCTCTAAACTCTGGGTATATACCCATATGGAAATGGGGCCAGATGGACAAATAAATCTTTTGGGAAATATCTTAAAACTTACCTATACTTTGAATCCAGCCATGGCTTTTAGTATGCATCTTGGTTTCAAGTATGAAAAAGTATTGATTACAACCTTCCGTGTTTTAGCTTCTTTATATATTTTTTGGTATATCATTCAATCCATAAGAAGAAAGGCAGCTGCGCCTTGGATCTTAGGATGGAGTTTGATTTTAGGGGGGGCTATTGGCAATAGTATAGATAGTGTTTTTTATGGTGTTTATTTGAATAACGCCCCTACCGATGCCCCTATGAAGTGGTTATATGGTCAGGTCATTGATATGTTGCATATTGACCTTTGGTCTGGTCTTATGCCTAGTTGGCTACCCATCTGGGGCGGATATTATGTATATTGCCTTCCTATTTTTAACCTAGCAGATGTAGCGGTATCCGCTGGATTAGTAGTTGTTTTGTACGCCCTTCATCTAAAAGATGATATAAATTCTTAATGTTGGTTTTGTTGCATTTGTTTTAAACAAAGTATTAAACGGGTATTTCCATTTAATACTTATAAAAAACCTTTTCTATTACTCTAAGATTATTACCTTATTTTAAGGGATGATAAATCAAAAAAGCAAAGAATAATAACTTATTGAAAATGAGTTTATTTACGAAAAATACAGATACAATCATTTGGATTCCTTCAGAGATTTACCTACCTTACCAAGGCAAAATCATAAAACAAAAGGATTACATTTGGTAATGCCTATCTAAGATAAAACTATAATCTATAGATAATGTATATTGATTGATTGATTGATTGATAAAAGAACACATAAAGTAACCATATAAAAAGTAAAGGTTTTATTTATTCTAAAGCTATATTTAAGATTTTAACCGGCTATGAAAAGAACATTTCAACCATCACTTAGAAAACGAAGCAACAAACATGGTTTTAGAGAGCGGATGTCCACAGCCAATGGTCGCGCTGTATTGGCCAGAAGGCGTGCCAAAGGGCGATCCAAGTTAACGGTTTCTGATGAGCTCAGGCACAAGCGTTAATATATCCTCGTTTTCCTATTGGCCATGGGAAAAAACAGATTCCCCAAGTACAATAGATTAGCCAACCGAAGCCATATACGTATGCTTTTTCAGGAAGGTAGCATGCTTAAGCTGCATCCCTGTAATGTGTTTTACCTGCAAAAAAAGAAAGAACTATTTTTATATAATAAAGTTCTATTTGCGGTCTCTAAAAGAAAGATCCGCTCTGCGGTGCAGCGTAATAATGTAAAACGGTTGCTTCGGGAAGCCTATCGGATCAATAAATCCATATTAGATGATGTTTTAGATACAACTGGTTCTAAACTTGTCTTTTTAATAGGATATGTGTATACTGGAAAGGAGGAAAAGATCCACTATCCTATTTTAAATAGGGTAGTTATTAAATCGTTGCAACATTTTAGATTTTTACTAAATAGATCGTAGAGAGTTACCTGAATAGTGATCCAATAGTGGCTGTTAACGGCTTCGTGTAGCTTTAATAATGGGTTTACGAGCCCCCTATTATTTGTTATTTAAAAATTTTATAGACGGTTGTGGCGTTAAATCCTTATAAAAGCATATTTTTTCAGCAAAATAACAAAAGGCCTCTACATGCACGTAAACAGTTTTATTTTTCTTCTTTTTCTATTGGTTAATCTATTTGTTGGCATCCGGTCAATTAGACGTCCTCGTATCCAACATACCCAATCTACTACACCCAATATTATTGGCGCCATCTTGGCCATAACCTATGGGGGGGAAGTGCTCTGTAATCCGCTTAATATAGATGACTTATTGCGATTGGCAGGTAATACCATTAGCTATTTTATAATAGGAAACTTGCTCGCAAATCGTCTATATCTTTTTTTAAGCAATGGTTCATTAGCAGAAACAATGGGTAAACTCTATGGCCATCTTATTCGAAAAATTGTAGCCATATGTGGTATATTACATAGCGTAGCAGTAGCGGCCATACAATTCAAACTACTCTCGATTGTTATATGCTGGTTCTTTTCTATTCAAGGAAATTATAGTTTGATTATAGCTGCTCTCTTGATAACGTTTAGTGTTGGGTCGAATAACATACAATCCTTAACGTTGGTACGTGTAGTACGTTGTACTACCTTTGGTATATTATTACCCATGATGGCTTGGACGGTGTGGAAGCATATGGTAAGTCAGCATCATGCCAATCAAATGCATCTTGCTTTAACCATTAAACGCTCTTGGAATAGCTTAATGGACCTCCATACTAATCCACTAGACTATATTGCTTATTTTACTGTTTTTGCTATTCCTGCTTTCTATCCTGCTCAGGTAGACCGTATTGTACTTTCTAAAAATGCCACCCAGATCAAACATTCCTTTAATGGAGCTGGTTTTTTTTCCTTAAGCATAAACTTACTTTTACTATGGGTTGCATTATTGGTACAGAAAGATACTTGTAACTTGATGCTATCAGCTGTTTCCTGTGGTACCTTTACTACGTATATGGAATTAAAACCCCTATTTATGCTAGGGGTTACAGCTTTAACGATCTCTACAGCAGGCGCACACTTGCATGCAGCTACTGGTTTAATGGCTAATGATTTACCCAATTTATTTAGATGGATTAAACAACCAGTCCTGTATCAGGTTATAGTAGGGGTAATGGCTACACTGCTTTCACTATACGCTAAAGATCAAGTAATATGGATGGCTATTATGCTGTTTAAAACGGTTATAAGTGTACCATTACTGCTCTCTTTAATTGGAATTTTCTTTCATCCAGATGCAGTCTTAATCGGTATGCTAACAGGAGGTTTAACCACTATAGCATGGTACTGTTTTGAATCTAACCTAGCCATGCATGGTGTACTCTCAGCCATTGGTATGAATCTACTGAGCAGTATTGCTATTCAAATGGTAAAAGGCAAACAGCTTTCCAAGCCATATTACAATATATTGGCTCAAACAATAGTATCCAACATACCACCATTATGGAAGCAATGCTCTAAATATGTTTTGAAAAATATTAAGCAATTCAACCTTTGGGACTACCTTCAAAAACAATTGCCAAAAGATCCTTTGCCTTATATACTTTTTAGTTTTTATATCTTGTTGACAGGTTATGGCTCTTTTTATACTTTTTCCAGTAATCCCGAATGGTACTCTACATTAGAGTCCTTTGTTCTTATACCAAGCCTCTTTGTGGTTACATTTTTCTTAGTCTATCTGTCGATTACTCCTCAACCATATATCCATAAAATTGCATCAGTAGTGTGGCCATTGAGTCATATCTATTTTTTTTTCTTGGTAGGAACTGGTATGGCTATACTTACTAAATTCGCACATATACATAATATAATTTTTATGATTAATCTAGCCTTAGCTATGTTTATAACCCCAACCATTGTGGTATGGTTTGGATATATGATAAGTGCGATGATGGCCTGGATCATGTTCCACTATATGAGTAATAATACATTTATAGCTTACTTTTTAGACTTTAATATAGGTATTGCATATGGAGTATTCATGGTCTTTCTTTTAATTGGTGGCTTCCTGTACCATAATAAGGGCTTAGATAAACTTTTATCCATCATACAAGCATTAACTTGTGAAAAAGAGGAACAAAATGCAAAACAATTGTTTAATAAACAACAAATAGAAGCACTTGCTTATGAAAGCAATTGTATTATGTCGCAATTGAATAATAAACTCACTCGATTGGAAAAACCGGAAGAGCGCTTTCTTGCTTATTCAGAACAAGCTACTATGTTAAAAAAGTATCGCAACCGTATTTTTAACCATCTGAAACATAACCTCTATTTAACTACCAATTGGATTAGCATTGATCAATTATTAGCCGAATGTTTCGATGCTATAAAAATGAACAATATATATGATGTGCCATATGTAATCATAGATACCAAACATCTCTATATACAATGTGCCATAGAAAGTATAAAAAACTTGATTATCAATAGTTTGTACTCTTGTAGTGCATATAATACCCTACATGACGACCAAAAAAAAGATATATATATCTATATAGATGATACAAAATTAGGTTATCGGTTAACGCTTTTAGAGGGTAAATTACAAAAAATAAATGCGATTAGCTTGATCATTACAACCGATACACGCTTGCCTGCCATACGCCCTTTATACAAAGTAACAGAAATGGCAGATATTCAAATATTAGATGGGAATGAAGAAAAAATTGATTCAGAAAATCAACATATCGTCCATGCACATTATGGTCACTATGAACGCTTCAATTCTGAAGCAGCTATTACCCATTTATACGTAATACCTGTAAATGTAAAAGAAATTACTAAGGCATTTGCTACACTTTCACCTGTGGTCCATACAAAAAAAATGGTCTTAGATCCAATAAGCATGCAAGAAGAAGCAGATTTTTTAGAAAAAGTTAAGCAGAAAAAAGACCTGGACATTGATACAGTTATGGATGCGCTGCAATTGATTAAAGTTTATTATACAACGCAAAGAAGAAAAACAGGTGAGTTATCTTATTTGCATCCTATGGGAGTGGCTTCTATCTTACTGAATATAACAGATGATGCCCATGTTATTATTGCTGGCTTAGTCCATGATGTAGTACAAAATACGCCTCTTACAGAAGCAGGCTTAACCACACTATTTGGCAATTCTATTACACAGATTGTACGGGTTGCAGCCCATTTAGAAAAAGAACTACCAAGCCAAAAAGATAATTATATTACCTATATTGAAGCTATAATACGTAATAAAAATCATGACGCTATACTGGTTAGGTTAGCAGATGTGTTGCATAATGCAAGAACAATTGCTGGACACACGGCTGAAAAACAGATAGAAAAAGCAAGGTTAATCCAAAAATTTTACCTGCCATTGGCCATACAAATGCAGCTAGTGACCATAAGTCAGGAATTGGAGCTACATATTCAAAATATATTAAATATAGCCATGGTAAAACACTAATAACTTAATTTTAATCTCTAACTATATAATCGATTAAAAATTCTATTCTGGATACTTATGTATTATTTATTTCATTAAAGGTCATCTATTATCAGTTTTTATTATGCATCTAAAAGAGAAAAGAATATTTATTACAGGTGCCACACGAGGAATCGGAAAAGCCATTGCACTTAAATTGGCAGAGGCAGGCGGTCATATTGCTTTTACCTATTGTGCATCTGACTTAAAAGCGGTACAAGTTACAGAAGCAGCATTACGTGCTTTTGGTGTTAAGGTGCAGTCTATACATGTAGACGCTTCTGACTTTAAAGCTACTCATAAAGCAATAGAAGACACAATAGAGACCTTTGGTGGATTAGATGTATTGATCAATAATGCAGGCATTACTAGAGACAACTTGCTATTGCGTATGTCAGAAGCGGATTGGGATGCAGTATTAAATATAAATTTAAAATCTGTTTTTAACACTGTCAAAGCATCTATCAAAACCTTTCTTAAGCAACGCAGTGGTTCTATTATCAATATAGCTTCTATTGTAGGCATTAGTGGCCATGCTGGACAAACGAACTATGCAGCTTCTAAGGCTGGTATGATTGGTTTTACCAAGTCAATTGCCTTAGAGCTAGGCAGTAGGAATATACGTGCTAATGTTATTGCACCAGGTTTTATAACCACTGCTATGACAGACCAAATGGAGCCATCCATTCAACAAGCCTGGATCCAAAATATTCCCCTTAAGCGCCCAGGGCTTCCGGAAGATGTAGCGAATTGTGCACTTTTTTTAGCTTCCGATGCATCAAACTATATTACGGGAAAAGTTATCCAGGTAGATGGCGGTTTGCTTACATAGCACAAAAAGCATTTATATGTAGTATACTAATTTATTTATTTGTATATTGACAACGTTCCCTCTGCTAAATCATTGTTGCTTCCTACTAAACCATCCCTATGAGCAAGCAGCGCTAAAGGTGGCTCATCTGCTCCTAAATTGTTAAATAGCTATTTTTTATTTAAAACATTAAGAAAATTTTATGAAAAAAGTAGTATTGGCTACAGGCAACCCCGGTAAAGTTAATGAATTATCTGAACTGCTGAAAGCATTCAAATTTGATATTCTAGCTCAAACCGATCTAGGTATAACTTCAATTGAAGAAACTGGACTAACTTTTATAGAAAATGCTATTTTAAAGGCACGTCATGCTGCAAAAGCAACTGGCTTACCTGCTATTGCTGAGGACTCAGGTATTTCTGTTCATGCATTAAAAGGTGCTCCAGGTATCTATTCAGCACGCTATAGTGGTCCGTATGGTTCTGATCAGGATAATATCAAAAAATTATTAACAGAGATGAAAGATATACCAGATCATGACCGCCAGGCCCAATTTGATTGTCTATTGGTTTATTTACGCCACCCCGAAGATTCCACACCGCTGATATGTCATGGTATATGGAAGGGCGTGGTAAGGCGTGAAGCTAAAGGTAATAACGGTTTTGGGTATGATCCTATTTTTTATGATCCGCAGCTAGGCCTTACGGCAGCTGAATTAACAAAAGAAAAGAAAAATATTGTATCACACCGTGGCCAAGCTTTAAGGATACTACTAGAATCTTTACGTAATGGCTAAATTACTACACTATTAGGTTATCAAATGGCTTAGCTGAAGGGATCCAATCGATAAATCAGGAATTACCTTTCGGGTCAATCCTTGTAAAACAGTTCCTGGTCCACATTCAATGCATTCGCTAATGCCATCTTGCACCATATGGTGAATGGTTTTTGTCCAATAAATGGGTGCAACCAATTGTTGCAGCAAGTTTTCTTTAATGATTTGGGGATCGGTAACGGGTAACCCAGCCACATTTTGATAAATAGGACAAGTCCCTTTAGAAAAAGAAATAGAGGAGAGCGCAGTGGAAAAATTTTCCTGGGCAGGCGCCATAAGTGGGGAATGGAATCCCCCCTCTACTTGTAAGGGTATTACTTTTCGCGCACCTGCTTGTATTAAAGCTTCTGTCGCCAAGTTGATACCTGCATGGCTTCCTGAAACAACCAATTGTCCAGGACAATTGTAATTGGCCGGAACGACGATTTCTTCTGTAATCGTTGCGCAAATTGCTTCAACTACTTCCTCCTTTAGACCCAATACAGCAGCCATTGTACCGGGACAAAGCTGACAGGCTTTCTGCATCGCTTTAGAACGGACCCCTACTAAATAAAGGCCATCTTCAAATGTAATGACCTTACTGGCCACCAGAGCGGCTATTTCGCCTAAAGAATGGCCTGCCACGGCTGCTGGATGAAATGCATCACTTAAAAAAGCGGTTGCAACCGCATATAAAAAAATAGCAGGCTGTGCAACAGTAGTTGCTTTTAAAGCTTCTAAAGTGCCTTCTAGCATAACTTGTGTCAAATCCATATCTAAGATCCGATCAGCTGTTGCAAACATTTGACGTGCACGCCTGCTATGTTGATAGAGCGCTTTTCCCATTCCTATATACTGACTCCCTTGACCAGGAAATAAATATCCTTTCATTTGTATACATTTAAGTTTATAGCAATGGTTAAAAGTTTATTTTAAAAGCATCCATTTTTTTCTATGTATAGCCCTATATTATTTATTTTTTAGACAAAATTTACAGTGAACACCAGGTTGATAATCTGTATCTAGATCTGCTGAGGTTAAAGGCATACGACAACCATAGCAAAGTAGGCAACTTCCTTTTTTTAATCCATGACCTAAGGATATGCGCTCGTCAAAAACAAAACATTCGCCTTTCCATTTGGATTGATTTAATTGGGTATGGGCTAAATATTGTAGAATGCCACCACTGAGTTGATAAACTTCTTTGAACCCATTGGACAACATATAAGCAGATGCTTTTTCACATCTGATGCCTCCTGTACAAAACATTGCAATGGGTTGCCCTTTATAAGCCATTAAATTTTGGTCAACAAAAGCAGGAAATTGACTAAAATAGGTAGTATGCGGGTTTAAGGCACCAGAAAAACTTCCCAATCGACATTCATAATCGTTTCGGACATCAATAACAAGGGCTGCTTGTTCTAAAATCTGATTCCAGTCCTTGGCCAAGACATGGCGACCACGCAGTGGCATACATGAACCTTCTGGTCGGTGCATAGTAATAATTTCTTTTTTAATCCTAATCTTTAGACGGCGAAATGGTTTAGTGCTGGCTTCAGAATATTGATACCACAAGTCGCCAAATGATGGCATAGCCGTTAGATGAGCCACGGCCTCATCCAACGGACCAGGTAAACCAGCAATGGTACCATTGATCCCTTCTGGCGCAATCAACAGTGTGCCGGTTAGTTCTTTGCATATAGATTGAAGTTGCTGCTGTAGTGCAGCTAGGTCACTTAGGGGTACAAATTTATATAAAGTTGCTACTTTAAACATATATTGAATGAGGTTGATCTATGCATGCTATTTCAGCTACCTCAAATTTAGCTAAATTCTTTACATAAATCATACTTTACGGTTCTGGCTGTAGATAGGAGCTATTATAAAACGCTTACCTGGTAGGGCATGTAATAGACCTTGTAATTCTAAGGACAATAATGCGGCTTGTAACGTCCCAGGTGGCAAGTCGGTGGCATGGGTTAAAGCATCAATCGTGATGGGTTGCGTGGCTTCCTGAATCTGGATAAAAACCATTTGTTCTGATTCGGTAAGCGGATGGTTAAGACAAGCATCTGGTTGAGATGGCTTGTCCACTTTCCAGTTCATGATATAGACCAAGTCATCGATATGGGTCAAAAGATGGGCTTGATTGCGTTTAATCAACCGATGGCATCCTGCAGCAGTAGCTGAGTAGATACTACCTGGCAAAGCAAAAACCTCTCGATGGTAATTATTGGCATAGTAAGCAGTAATTAATGCACCACTTTTTTCCTTAGCTTCAATAACTATGGTTACATCTGCCAAACCAGCTAAAATTCTATTACGGGCTACAAAAGTATAGGGACCTAGTCCACTTCCTATGGGATACTCCGTAAGTAAGCCTCCGCTACCCCCACACATCTCCAAGGCTATTTTCTTGTGTGCAGTAGGATAAATTTGATCCAAACCTGTAGGCAAAACGGCTACAGTGGTCAAACCCATCTCTAATGCCTGCTTATGGACCCATATATCTGCTCCATAGGCTAACCCACTGACTACAAGAGGCTGATAGGGACCGAGTTCTTCTAAAAATTTAGTAATAGCAGCTTGTCCATAGGGTGTCAATTGTCTGGTACCAACAATAGTGACTACCCGCTGTTGATTCAAAAGGGCTTGCCCTTTATAATACAACATAGCAGGACGATCTGGTAAGTCTAGCAATCTTTTGGGATAGGTATCCTCCTCTATGGTTAGCAACTGAATGGCTTCTGATGCATGCAACTGTAGGATTTTTTCTGCCTGAGCCAGGCTACTGCTTGAGGCAATCGATTGAGCTAGTCTATAAGGCAACAAAGTATTGCCTTTATATGCTGCTGCAAAGACTGCTTGGGCGCTGCCAAAATAGGCCAATAATTTTTTTAACCGAGCCGCGCCTATACCTGGTACCAAAGAAAGTGCCAACCGGTAGTGTTTTTCTGCTGACGTAAGGGAGGCCATGATGTTGTATAATCCTAATATGCAATAGCTAATTTAAACTTTTTTGATGAAAAACTGGTGTAATATATGCCTTGTATCGTTCTATAATTTAGCTGACGCCCAAGATAGGCTTTATATACCAAAAGGTATCAAACCACTTGCATATGTAGTAACAATTAAGTAAAATGCAGTTTGTTCCATGCATCTTATTCTTATATAAAGTCATATATGCTATCATTTAACACACCACTCCTAATAGTGGGAGTCTTTTTAGTATTGGCTTTAGTAATAGGACTATTTCGCAAACCAGCCACCACATTTCGGGAATATGCTGTGGGCAACAAACGGTTTCCTACAGCCATCCTAGTAGCTTCACTGTTGGCTACTATTCTTAGTGGAGGAAAGCTAATAAAGTGTATAGCAGAGGGCTATCACTATGGCCTCTGGAATATCTTCCAATCGAAGTTTGGGCATATGTAACGGTTAGTACTTTACCTGATTTTAAAGGATCCATCGCCGTTAGCGTATTAGGAAAGGCGATGTCTAGAATTGATTCTTGCTTACATGCTTCTGTAATGGACTCAAAAAATAAGACAAAAAAATAAGAATTTTATTTTCGTATAATCTAGATTCTACCATATAATATATTTCTACTAATTTGTCTACATTCATAATTGGCTCCTTTAATTGTTCGGGTTATTTTTCAATTCCCCAAAATTTAAAACACAAAGAAGCTTCTTTAAACTCAAAAATTAAAATCTAATCCAGCGTTCAGGTTAGAAAAATTCGCCATATAAAAAATATATTCCATGCAGAAATACATTCGTACTTTTTTGCCAACAGATTACGTCATTACAGATTGGGCATCCATTGAGCCCTTCTACAGCCACTTACTGGCTAGAGACCTCTCTTCATTGGATGGTCTAAGACAATTTTTAGCTGATTGGAGTGAGCTAGAAGGGGCGCTAGAAGAGGATGCAGGTTGGCGTTACATTCGTACCTCTTGCGATACGACTGATGCAGTGGCTAAAGATCGTTATGAATATTATATTACAGCCATAGCCCCTCATCTAGCTGCTGTTACAGATGAATTGCATCAAAAAGTTTTAGCTGCAAAAGCAGCCCATATACTACGTAAAGAAACGCAATATGATATTTTTTTTCGAAAGATTGAAAATCAATTGCGTTGCTACAGACAAGAGAACATACCTATTCAAACTGAAATTCAGTTAAATACAAATCAATTTGGTGTGATAGCAGGTGCGATGGTAGTAGAAATAGCTGGCAAAGAATGCACTTTGCAACAAGCTGCACCCCATTTAGAATCTACTGACCGGATCTTTCGATGTGAGGTATATGATAAGATACAACAACGCAGGTTGCAAGATAAAGATGCACTTAATGCACTCTACTCAAAGTTGATTCAGCAACGCCATCAATTGGCCTTAAATGCTGGCTTTAAGAATTTTAGAGACTACGCCTTCGTATCTATGGATCGATTTGATTACACCCCAGCAGATTGTTTGACCTTGCATACAGCGATCCAAGAAGAAATAGTCCCACTGCTCAATGAATGGGCAAAAGCGCGCAAAGCAGAGCTGGGATTGGCCATACTCCAGCCATTTGATCATGCAGTAGATATAAAGGGGAGAAAGCCATTGCGTCCTTTTGCAGATGCCAAAGAACTGGTTGCTAAAACCATTGTGGTATTTGAGCAGTTGGATCCTTTTTTAGGAGATTGTTTGCGTACCATGCAACAAATGGGCCATTTGGACTTGGCCTCCCGTAAGGGAAAAGCGCCTGGTGGATATAATTATCCATTGGATGAGACCGGTGTACCTTTTATTTTTATGAATGCAGCTTCTACTGTAGATGATGTACGAACTATGTTCCATGAAGGAGGCCATGCGATTCATTCTTTTTTAGTGCATAACTTGTCCCTAAATGCTTTTAAGCATTGTCCATCAGAAATTGCAGAATTGGCCTCTATGTCTATGGAGTTACTCACTATGCCCTACTGGGATGTTTTCTTTACCAAACAAGAGGAGCTTAATCGTGCTAAAAAAGATCATTTGATCCATGTGATCAGTTGTTTGCCTTGGATAGCTGCCATTGATGCTTTTCAGCATTGGGTCTATACGCATCCTGATCATACTTTATCAGAAAGAGCAGAAAATTGGAATCGTATTTTTAGTAGTTTTTCAGATAGTGTAACGGATTGGACAGGTTATGAGGTAGTGAAAAGCCATTTATGGCAAAAACAATTGCATCTTTTTGAAGTGCCCTTCTATTACATTGAATATGCTATCGCACAGCTTGGCGCAATAGGAGTATGGAAGCATGCGCAAACAAACCCTAAACAAACATTGAATGGTTACCTAAATGCATTAAAATTAGGCTATACCACATCGATCCCTAGGGTCTACCAAACAGCGGGTGTTGGTTTTGATTTTAGCAAGGGACATATTCGTTCTCTCGCGCAATTCGTACGCAAAGCTTGGGCTGAACTTTAGCTTTAGCGTTGCACTTTGGCCAATAAAAGCTACTTTTTTTGTATGCACTTTTATCGTGTCGTGGGTGCTTGATTGGATCAGCTGTATTCGGGGGCTTGACATTCAGATGTGATAGAATCACTGTAGAAGATATCTTTCGCAAACTGGATTACCTCTTTTACCATAGTAGGATGACATAATATACTTTTAGTCTCTTCAATAGGGGATTCGTTTAAAATTTTACTATGAAGGGCATCTTCAATAATCTTTCTTTTAAAATTTCCTTTGTTTGTAATATGCCATGCAAGCTGACTATAGAGCGGCACAATCATATCATGTTTGTCTTTAACATCAAGATCTGTTTCGCCAAGATCTGTTTCGCCAACTATAATTTTAGTCCATGCGCTGTTGAGGTGTTTAAAATCATAGCTACTTTCATAGCTACTTTCTTTAGGTAGAAAAATTTTAAAGTCACTTAGACCTCCTCCTATAGCTAGTATAGGCACTTCTTCTTCAGAAAGTGTATCCTGAATCGAGTTTAAAAATATACTTCCTGGTTTTAAATCGTAGCATCCAGCAATTACCTCTGAAACTACCAAATTTTCTAGCCTGCACACAAGCTCTTGTTCAATCCAGTTGGTAGGCTGACCCATGCTATAGGATAGTGTGCACATATCATTCAAAACAGGCAGTGTAAAGTATTCTAAATACAATGCCTCGTTTTTAACTTTGGTAATTCTGTCAAGTTGGTTAAGTCTGTCAATTGTGTCAAGGATAGGCGCTCCTTCCCATGGCGTAGCTAGTGTAATAATCCCTTTTACATTTAACTTATCTTTGTACTGATCAAACATATTATACGCACGAAGACCACCTTGGCTATGACCTATTAGTAGTGTAGGCCTCTGTAGGTTTATGCTATCTGAAAGATCTGTGAAGCACTTATTACCTTGCTCTTTTATGGAATATAGGGCAGTTTTCTCTTTCGGTATACTAGTCAACGCAACTACAGAAGCACTAGGAAAAGTTTGCTCAAGCTGTTTTTTAAGCATACTAAAAGAGGAAGCATCCGCACCTAACCCATGAAACAAAACTATTAATGGCCTGGTATGATCTTGGTGGGAATTTGTACTACCATTTTGAGGGAGTCTATTAGAATCGCAACTGACCGTAAATAGTAAAAAAGTTATGCAGATAGAAATTTTAAATAAAAACATATTTTTTAAGTGGAAGCCATCATTTGTTTGATTTAGTTACCATTATTAGACCAATACAGATAGGTTACTGAATTTTAATATAATTTAAATCCAATTCAATTACAAACATATGACACCATCAATAGAGTGATGTAAGGTCTATGAATGGTGTATAGTCCGATAGATTGATGGCCATAGGTTTTTGTCCAAATAATTTATCAATAGCATTTTTAAAAGATGGGATTAACGCGGTTGCCATAAAACAGTCAGGCAATCTTTTTTTTGTTTTATTTAAAAGATGATGTACACTTAAAAGTTGCTGGACCGCTAATGCAGTAAGTTTTGCTGGATCGATCAGTTCAATCTCTTTTGAAAAGTGTTTCTTTAAAAAAAAATTTAAGGCTTGTTCTAAAAATATATAATGTGTACAAGCTGGAATCAGTGCATCTAAGTTTGGGGAAACGATTTGATTTAAATAACCATCTAATAAAAGATGATCTACTGATTTGCCATTGAAAGAGGCCTCTACCATAGGCACCAGTAGCGGCGTGGCCAGAGAAGTAACCGTTATACCAGTGGCTCGAAATCGTTTTGCATAGATGCCATATGATACAGTATATTTTGTACCTATAAGACCTACCTGGTTATAGCGATTTATTCCATCGATGTATCTGACTACTGGATCAACTACATTGATGATACCCATTTTATGTCCTATTGTTTTAAGATAATTGGCCATAAAATAATCTGCGGCAGCAGTGGCTGTATTACACGCAATGACCAGTAGTTTATACCGTTTACTTAGACAAAAATTTACTACTTGTGCAATATAGCCACATAATGCTACCGATGTTTTGTCACCATAAGGTAGATTTTTAGTATCTGCGATATAATGAATGGATTCCTGTGGTAAAATTTCTTTGATTGCCTTAGCAATGGTTAAACCACCTACACCACTGTCATAAATGGCAATTGGCGCATAGGTATATATATCGGGAAACACAGTAGAAGGGGATGGCTACTATTAAGGATTGACTGTATGGACAAACCAGGCAACTGATGGGTTAAGGCTAAGTATCATTGCAATAAGAAAGATAAATGATGTGGGCCCACCAGGACTTGAACCTGGGACCTGCTGATTATGAGTCAGATGCTCTAACCGACTGAGCTATGGGCCCTTTTATGAAATTTACCGCTACAGGTAGGTCTTAGCGATAAAATCCATAATACCACACAATGTTACGTCTTTTTTCTGAAAAAACCAGCTATTTTGCCTATATTGAGTTGGATTTTTGTCTGTTATGATCTTAAATCAGTCAATTTTTCGATATACAGCCACTTCTATGCATCTGGTCGGTAAGCTAGGGGGTGTGCTCCAATCATTTTTGTATTCGACTTATTTTTTCTAAATTGCCCAAGGTGATCGGTTTAACCTTCTTTTTACCTTTTTTATTGTCTCACTTTGGGAGAAAAACCCCGCACTTGCAGTGCGTCGTTTCAACATATTTGGCAATTAAAGGTTCAATTTTATAAAAAAGTAATCTGTTTGTAAAAAATTCTAGTACTTTTACAGATCAACTGATCAAGGATTATGTTGATAGACATGGATAAATAGAAGATCAACTTGGAGACTTTCAAGTCGAAAACTAGCTGTGGCTAAGGCATTCATGCCGTAATCTTAAGCCCTGTATTTGCAATGCAGGGTGAGTTAACTCCAATTTTTTATGCGTTGTTTTATAAGCTTGTTATTATTCCTTCTCAAGGTTTCAGTTCTTATCATTCCAGTGTCCTTCTTGGGCGCATCCTCTTGTCCGGCTGAAAAACAAGAAGTGGAAGTTTATCATCCTAGATGGTCTGAGTTAAATGAGCCAGAGGAAGATTTGCCTGAAGATAAGTGTCTGATTACCAAATTAGACTTAGGAAGGCTGCGCTTCCATATTGCACGTGGTCAACAACCTATTCATCCCGATGATGCTGGTTTTAAATCTAGTAATAATATGGTTCACGTCGATAAAGTCGACGATGCAGTCGATGATGAAAAAGCGTTTAACTGGGTATTAACCCCTAACTTTTATGGCCGTGTGACATCGGAAAAATTTCCTAAAACGATAAAATATGGTATGAAGTATAGGGGTAATCATGATGATGAAGAAGGTGGTATACCAAAGGAATTTTTGGATGAATGGTGGGCTATAGATCCTATAGAAGGGGATATCAAAGAAATCATATTGATTATTGCTAAAGGAATAGAAGGCAAATTAGATATAAGCAAATCACTACAAGAAGCCTTAAAAAAGAAAAAACAAAACAATGAAATTCAAGATTATGAAATTTTAGCTACTAGGCATGCGGTAATGCGGCACAACAAGTATGTTAAAGAAGGGAAAAAGGTTTACACTTTTATTCATATAGCTGGCTAGCTACTTATCAGCTTATTATATATAATAAGCTGATAAAAGCAAACAAAATGCTTATTAAATAAACAAACAATCTAATCCAGAACGACGCAGGTTAATAAGATTTTATCTATGGCTATAGTGCCAGAAATGGAAAATATATGCAATAAAATTTTACTTTCTAATCAGCCTTCTATTCTATAGATAATGGTTTATTTTTAAATAGTTGGCTGACTGGCAAAGTTTTGACATGGTCTACCATGGGCAACATATGAAGTTTTTCTATAACCATTGTTTGATAACTAGATAGATCTTTAACGTAAGCCATTAAAATAAAATCAAAGTCACCTATTACTTGATAGCAAGTTACAATGGATGGTATTTTATTAATTGTAAGTTTAAACAATTTGATGTGGTCGACTGTGATCTTTTGAAGACGAATAGCAACCATTAGATGTAGCCCAAAACCTAATTTTGGATAGTCGATTTGTGCAGCATAATGGGTAATAATTTCATACTGCTCCAACTTTTTTACCCGCTCAAGCGTAGCAGCAGGAGATAAATTGATTTTTTGTGCAAGGGCAGCATTTGTGATTTTTGAATCAACTTGCAAAATATTTAAAATATGTTTGTCTATATTATCTAGTTCCATAAGTCTATCTATCCCGCTAATAGGGTCAAATAAAGGGCTATACCAGTGAACCTATTCCTCTAACCACTTGGTATATGATGCAAAAAGCGCTTATAAAGAGCTAAAAGAGCAATTATTCTACACTTATAGGAGAACTGATCCACTGATGATGGGTCTCATCCCAAGTAAACCATCTGGGCTGAGGAATATGGGCTCTATACTCGACATAGTCTCTTGATGGCCTAGTACCTAAATGTAGCGCACCAAATGAATAAAAAGGAGACAAGTCTGTATAGGCTATAGTAAAGTATTTTTTAGCTATTAAAGATGGTATCACTGCCCCTAATGCTTCAAGACTGGCAAGCGGTTTTTCATTAAAAGATAAAACTTTAACCCTGAAATCATTTTTAATCCTATTAGGCGCAACATGATTAAAAATATGATTTGCGTCTGCTTTAACAAAGGTTAAGTTCTTAGCAGCTATACCATTTATTTTAGCCGAATAATCATCCATTTCAAAAAAGATAGCTCCGCCAAAATGGACCATTTTTTTGATCTTATGGCGCTCAAGATCATAAAGTCCTATTTTAATATTATGCCACTGACCCATTCTAAAAATGGTTAACACTACATGATCTGTAGTAGCGAGATTCATAGCCATATCAAAAGCAACTAAATTAGGTCCTATTTGCTGACCATTAATGGCCCAAATCACATCTCCAGGAAATAGCAATCCATCCGCAGGGCTACCAGTTAGCACATAATCTACTCCAATCACAGAGGTGGCGCCATTAGGAAATGTCTTGATGTATTGTTGTTGGCATGATGTGGGCAACCCATCATACTGAACCAAATCTTTAATAGGCGTAGATTGGGTAATGATCCCTATTTGCTTCCTAATGGGGCATTTACCCTGCCGGATGGCTGACAAGGCATACCGAATGTATTCAGGATGGATGGCCAGGGCAAATGTATTATTTCCAGCATAATTAAGGGCTATGGCCTGTCCATGTTTATTAAAAACAGGAGAACCACTTGATCCACCCTTGGTATTTAAACTAAGCTTAACAGAGTGTTGGGGCATGTTACCTTCCACCTCATACAAATCTGCTACAACGCCTGTATGTAAAGAAAAGCTATACCCTGCATTATTGCCAACGATAAAAATAGGCTGATCCATAACTGGATTACGACGGCTAAAAGTAGCTTCGGTAACTTCTTGTGGAATAGCTGTAGGTGCAACTTGTAAAAATCCATAGTCCAGCCATGGATCATAATAGACTAGATGGGCCTCTTGCTGAATGCCATTAAAAAAGGTTACTTTGTAATTACCCACTACAGCAGCCCCTATTACATGTTGATTGGTTAACAAATAGCCATGTCCCTTATCTACCACACATCCTGTTCCACTCCACTTATTTCCTTTTTCGTAAGCTGCAAAAGAAGCACTTACATCAATGGTTACTACCGATTTTTTAGCCTGTTCAATTACCTTTTCAGGAAATAACTCCTTGGCTAAAAGAATGGGTGTAGGCAGGAAAAGGGCAAAAAGTATAGCCCAACATTTGGGCTTTAAAATATTTATTTCCATAGGCATTTTAGTAAATAGCGCTTATAACAAGCTAAAAATATCAATAGATTAATAGATCAATAAACATCATAAAAGGCTATACTATGGCATAAGCGCCTCCTCTCTTTGAGATTGCTGATAAGTCTCTTCTAGCTTATAGCATTTATATAACCAACTAGTCTATTACAAAACAATTTCTTGACTTTGCCACTCGAGGTGAATGGGATGCCATGTCCAAACTTTAGGTGGTGCTAAGTTTGGGTCATATTCTACATTAGTTTTATATCGATCATGCGCAAATCCGTCCCACATTCCATGCCTTAGTGGGATATAATTGATGTATTCAATTGTAAAATATTTTTGATGCACCAATTGCGGAATCAATTCAATTATGGAAGTTTATTAAATATGATAAGAGCCATTCGGGTCAGATAGATTACCCACAATTTAAAAAGCACTTTTGGATTTTTACATTTAAATATTTGAATGGATTATTTAAAGGATGATACCGTAATAAATATAGAAAAATAGATTGAAATATACTTGAACGTCGATGCACTTCTCAAAAAAGTATTACGAGAAAAGAGAGGGATTCAAAACAGCCTTATTTTTTTAAAATCCGCTTGATTTGACTATTTTTTTTCCAGCATCATATGCTCTGGGTGCTACTTTTTTAGCAAAATTTTTGAGCCTTCGCAAGAAGCTTATTTTCTTTCTCATAACATTAACGTTTGCTTTTAGTCCACTTAGTTTACGTAAACTATCTGGTGCATTTGCCGCAACTGCAGCTGCAGCACTACCAGCTGCTGCGGCACCACTAGCTAGTGCTTTACCTGTTTTGGGGAAGCGTCTTTTACCTTTAGCTGTACGGCTACTTGGCCCAGAAGCCACACTATGTTTGGAAGATCTACCTAAACTACCACCTAACAGATGGCTTTTACTACTTGGAGCAGATCGATTGGAGGACCTGTCTATTCCTGTCAAAACAGTATCTCCTCCGGATGAACCTGAATCAATAGCTAGCCTATGTCCTCCTCCACCAATCCCCCCTCCACTGCCACCAGGCCCATTACCTGCAACGCCGCCTTTAAAGCCATTGCTAGTATGGTCAACATCTGATCCAGCACTATAACTGGCAGAATGTGTAGAACCAGTAGAATGATCCATATCTACACTAGCACCATAATGACCAGCGTTATCTTTGTCGAGATTAGCAGTAGGCTTTCCTCCAGCATGGCCCACGTTGGCACCGTGCACCTGATGGCTAGAACTATTAGCGCCATGATAGACATCATCAGGGCCTCCACTATAGGCACCATCTGGCGCACCACTGTAGGCACCATTCATACCATTGGGTGTCGGTGCAAAAGCTGTATCACTAGATAAAGACTGGCCAGGCTTCGTTTGATGTAGCGTTGCATGGGTACCAGATGGCTTTGCATAGTTGGTGTCTACACCAGCAGCAGATTTCCCTTTACCTAAAGGAACAATCTCTTCTAATACAGCTATACGCGCCTCCGCTCTCACCAACGTACCATCTACTTGAAACATGGAATAGACTATATCTAAATCTACCAACCTGCCTTTAAAATCAATATGGCCCCAGATTATGCGAATATAATTAGGAGCATTATGCTTTTTATGGGGATTATAGGTAACATCTTGTAGCTGTTTTACTTGTTCCATAACTGCAATTGCATTGCTACCAGGTATAATGCCTGTATTATCAAACAAAAGACTAAAAGAAAGCAATCTTGGAGGCGACCCACAATATTTGAGCAAATTAGCACCAGCCATGCCCTCAGGTACATGGTATGATACAGCACTTTTAATTGTTAAGTTTTCTGGATTAATAGATGTAATAAATTCACCTGAAAAAGAAGAAAATTTATTATCATTACATGCTTTAATAACTAGTTTGCTAACATTACTCATAACAGTAGATGTATCATTTACCTTGTAGATCGATCCTCTAATAGGTTCAAAAAGTCTCTTGCCAATGCGAGCTTCTGCTGTTCTGTAGTATTGAATAAAAACACATCCGACCTATTTTTAGCACAATCTACTTGCTTATTGGATTCATAAACTTTAACCTGGATTACTAATTCATTAATTTTAACAGGCATAATCAATAAAATTAATTTTTAATACAAACAGCGAGACATTATAGATATTACTTTGTTCGTACAAGCCTAGAATAGCCAATCGTAATGGTTTCTCCTATTCCAGGATCTGTCTGAGCATTTAACTGGAATGGCGTAATGGCAATTCCTTTTGGATAGACATCCTCTAGCTTCCATTGCGCCAAAATCTTCGCTTCTTTATTCAAGACTAAAATATGGGCCTGCGTAAGCTTAAAAAGACCTTTATCAATGGCATCTTCGCACCAAACCGTCATTTTAGTTTTCCCTTCTACCAAAGGCCTAGTCAAGATCAGGTCGGTGGTTTCACATGCACTGGATCTGTAATAAGGCCTATTAGCCCCCCCAGGTAAATAGGCCTCCATATTTAAAAAATTATTTAATCCTTCCACTTTATAGAAATACTCTGGGGAACTACCATCTGTGACACCCAATATTTCTACTTGAAAAGAATGTGAGTGGACTAAATTAAAATCCGCCATAAAGATTAGAATTCATATTCAAACATCATACAATTACTTCTTATCTGGCTGCAAGCCTTGTAAAGTAAAACGTATACGGATATAGCCCATTTCACCTGTAGTCTCGTTTTTCCTATTTAAAAACAACTCTGCTTTTTGTACAATAACGTCATTTACAGTTGTTTTTGTATCTATTGAACCATCTTTTTTATGTACACAAAGTGTAAATGGCTCTGCATTATATTTATCTGCAAGCACCTCTTGTACCAAACTATATGCTTTAGTTAATAACTGTTTACCAGTTATAAAAGGTAAAAACTCTACGGTAAAGGTTACTACTTCTTGCGCACTGTGTTGATTCTGAAAAAGAGGTGCACGGGTTGCCGTATCATATACGGTAGCTTTAGTAGATGTTCTTTGATTAGGCATACCAACCGCAGAAACACTACAAGTTTTACTATCAAAACCTGCTTGATTAAAGTGTTTATAATCAATAGTTACTCTTTGCATAATATCTTTCTGTTTCTTTCTAGTTAACCTATTTAATATCTGTAAAATTCAATAATGGATCCAGAAAGTTATTGTTTAATAACAAAACTAACTGGATCATAAATAGAAAGTTCTGCTGTTACTTCCTGTAATCCCGTCTCAGGATCTACTTCACTGCTTATGTCACTCACGTACCCCTGAAATTGCATATGGGTAAATGGTTTATCATCATTGGTTGCAATGCTAAAGAGCATATTTTCTACATACTTGTCAGGATTATTTTCTTTGGTTGCATCTAAGTTTTTTTCTATCTTTTTAATATCATCATCAAACTTTTTATCTGGTGTTTTGAGAATAGAAACTTTAACATCAGCTGTTTGATTGATTTCTGCCCCTTTATGTATCGCATAGACTGCCTTGCCTTGTCCATTGATGGATCTTACATATTGAGATCGATTTTCTAAAGCAACTGCTATGTGGTAATCGGTTATACTAACCTTTGAAGAACCTAAATTAAAATGGACTATAGCAGGTATTAACAAATTATCAGCCATGGTTATTTCAGTTTTAAATATTTTTTAGAATTATAAACAATCGTCTTAATACAGGGGGTAAAAACTAGTTTACCCCCCCTGTACACATATGCATGGCTAACCGTCTGCACCCATTTTTTGCTCAAAGGTAATCACAATAAACTCAGCTGGTCTAGGAGCTGATACTTTTACCGAAATACGCATGATGCCTTCATTAACGTCATCCTGCGACATGGTCTCACCTAATCCACAAAGTACCGTAAATGCCTCTGCAGGACTTCCACCCACTAAAGCACCTTGCCTCCAAAGATTGGTCAAAAAGTTAGAAATCATACCCTGTACAACAGCCCAAGTAACGGGTACGTTTGGCCTAAAAACAACAGAAAATGCAGCATTTTTAATAGATTGCTCAATAAGTATAAACAACCTTCTAACATTAATATATCTCCATTCTGGACTGTTTCCAGCCAAGGTTCTTGCGCCCCAAACTACAGCAGCACCTGCTCCCTTAAAAGTACGGATGGCATTGATGGATTTACCACTAATATTATCTACGTTAAGAGCTTCTTGCTCTTCATGGGTAATCTTAACCATTGGTTCAACCACAGCATTTAAGTTTTGATTCGCTGGCGCAATCCATACACCCCTTGCCTTATCTGTTCTAGTATAAAGGCCTGCCATAGCTGGAGCTGCTGGAAGAATATTTAATCGATCTGCAATGGTTTTACGAAGTAATTTGTATTCTTTACTGCTATTTTTTAGTCCAGCATCCCAGTAAATCTTTTCTTTCTCTGTTGTAGCACTGACCAAATTAGAAAGCATGGTTTGATGCTCTGATTGCAACACATTCTTTAGCGCGTCTAGATCAAAATTTTTGTAATCAATACTATTCAATGGGATAATGTTTGTTCTAACCCATGGATAATAGGCAGCTCCATAACTCAAATTATCTAATCCAATGTATTCACGAAATCTATTTACATATTTGTTTTTATCTTCGATAGATAGTTCATGGTTGCCACCCCATATATCAAATAATGCCACTTTATTCAAATACTTCCCACAATGGGCCAGTGCATAGGTCTGCACCGCATAGTAAGAGGCATCTTCTTCATCTAATAAAAGTGAATCCGGCATTAACAACATAGTTGGTACCTCTTCTCCAGCTAATGTGTCTATACCTTGTTTAAATAGGTCCGGTGTAATGGCTGGCTGGACATTTGGATCGCCATATTGACCGACAGATACAATGAAGCAGTCTGCTCCACCATTGTCAAAAAATAGTTTTAAACTATTATAGAGATAGAATGTAGAATTTTGGCTCTGTTCCATTGCATAAGATTTTCCATTCATTACCAAATCTTTATTTCCATTGGTAACTTCCTTAATGGTATAAACAGGAACAGCTGGCCCTCCAAAAAATAACTCATATTCAGAAAGTGAAGAGATCTGAACTGGTTTCATATGAAAAGATTTTCCGTTGATTTCAGCTCTTTCAGTAAAACCTATAAAAGCAGGAACTGCAGTTGATACTTGAACCACAGCGTTGGCACCCGTATCCTTCTCGACGATGTACACGCCGGGAGTTTTTAAATTTTCAGCCATTTTATTTATTTGATTTTTAAATTAATTATAATAAAAGTTAAATTAAACATATACAACTATATCACTATAGAGTTTTTTTTTATTGACCTTATCTTTCTTGAGCGAATCATAGGTAGGATAAGGCAATTTTTTTAATACTATTGTTTTATTTTGGTCAGTGCTTTTATCAAGCTCACAAAGTGAAAAAGAACGATCGTATTGATCAAAAAGCTCCATGGGCATCTTAGATTCTGCATAATAGGTATTAGGCAATTCAGTAGAAGCTTTTACAGCACTAAAGTAAGAGCCATCTTCTTCAGATAGAATGGTTAATAATCCATTCAGTCGCTTTTTAGTATCTACCAAATAGTATCGCCAAAAAGTGGCGCGATTTTGAATTTTAATTTTATAGAGAATTGGCTCTATACAAGAAGTCTTTTTTTGTTTGGATAATAGAGGGATCCAATAGGTAAGATCTATATCAATCATTGCAAAAATATTGCAACCCGGTTGTGTAGGATAATGTTCCACTTCCCGAATCTTTACCAAGTCTGATATACTGATAAAGGGTTTGTTATGTAGCAAATCACTATTAGCATATCGATTAGATAAGTAATAGACTTCACCTGTTGGATAACCTGCGTCTAATTCTGAAAGATTCAATGCTTGGTTATTTTTTAAGATCATTATAAAAGAAAGAATGATGCCCTCTGCCTTTTTTTTAAACAATTCCAATGGATGGTCATAATCCTGTGAAAGCCATATAAGCTCTATGCCATCCGAGTGAGTTAACATACGAACCCTACGTTGTACCATCCAAGAAGCAGTCGAAAAAGTTGGTTGAATATCAAAATCATTTTGGACATTATTAGATTTATAATAATTATTTGAAATAGCGATTCGAAATAATTTTGTTGCAAAGGCCATAACTATTACCTTTCACGTGATGAAAATGTGGATACGACTTTTAAACCCATAGTAGTATCTCCTATAAATATAAGGCCCACTTTATATAGCAAAGAAGGGCTATACGGCGCATGTAAACTTTCCCAAAGCATGGCCTTTTCTGATGCAGTCATCTTAACCAACTCAACGGAAAAACTTTCCACGCCTATTTCTTGTAGAATGGGCGTATTACAGCTGTCAAAATGGGACTTATTTTGAAAGAATGCAGCTATATAAGCCAGTAATTCTAAATTTTTTAGCAACTCAGATGGTTTATAATCAACAGAAAATAAAAAATAAAGGTTGAATGCTTCTGGTGTTTTTCGTAATATAAAACCATCTCCTTGTGGGACATATTGGGTAGGATTGCTACACAATTCTACGGACGTAATATCCACCAATCTCATCATAATACCCTTTAAGGATTTGCTTTCTATTTGAGAATTTGCTAAAATTGCCAAAGATATAACTGGCCCTTTTACATTCGTTTTAGATTGAATGTATTGATTGGCCTCAGATAATATAATACTAGTGCAATGGTGTAGCATTTTTAGTCCTTTTGTTATTAATGATGCTTATTGCATACTGGCTGTAATTATTGGAAAAATACGGCAAACTGGCTTTGCTAGCCTAATTATTCATTAGTTATCTATCTATTCAGATAAACGAAAAGGAGTATACTGTTTAATATATTACATTTTTAGATTAATGTTTACTCAAAACCAAAAAAATATTTTAGACTACTTTACTTAAAAATTGTAGTATAGTATACTTTATAGTAAGCCAAAGCAGCAGCAGGTGGGGATCTTTTAAGATTAAAGAGCCAAAAAGTTGAAAACTTCCTATTTAGAGTTCAAGAAACAGAAAAGCTACTAGATATAGTCTACTTATTGTAGGCCTATTTGTTAGCTATATTTGACCAAATCGTCCACTTTTTACTTTACTGGCTCACAAACTACTATAACTTGGTTATCAGCTACTGAAGTAAAGCCACTTTTTACTAAAATCGATGCTGTAGTAGGTCCGGTTGTATAAGTAATTTGCCCTGCTGTTAAACTACTTAATATAGGGGTATGATTAGAACATACCTGAAACGGACCAAGCGGACTTGGTAGCTTTACACTATTCACTTCTCCATTGAAAAGGCTACCACTAGGGGCTACGATAGACAAGTTCATATTTAATATATTTATCTATTTAGCGGATTGCTATAATACAACCTAAATTAGCTGATTGTTCCCACTGCTTATGGATGAAAGGTAAACAAAAGGTTTTTTAAAAGCAAATGGCCTCAAACGATTACAAATCGAGACCGTTGCGATAGCCTTATTAGTCATCCCTGAAGTATTTTTTGTATAAGAAAATATTTAATTGATATGTCTTTGTAATATTGGGATTTTAGGATGTTTCTTATTTTTGCTAACCTCTATTGTAAAACAAAAGTTTTTAGGTGAATATTATTAACCTGAACTCTGGATTAGAATTATTGTAAACCAGTTGTATATATATTAGCTATAGCCGGTTTTTTCTCTTTTAGCCCATAAGCAGTAATACCAGCTATTAAATTGACAATAAAATTAGGTATGCTTCTGTGTCTAGAGTGTTCTATTTGGCTAATATTTTTAAGCTGATCGATAATGATTTCAATGATGGATCTCTTTCGAAGCATTAATTTATCCCATAATGTCATAAAAGCATTTTTCATATTTTTCTTGATATGGGTAATGAGCTCTATTCCTTTTTCCATAAGTTTTTCAAATAATTCTTTGCTGATATAGCCTTTATCCGAGAATACTTTACCGATTAAATTTTTGCATAAACTTTTTGCAGGGAATCTATCCTTGACCCTACCTGGGGTAAGTGTAAAATTCATAATTTCACCTAAATCATTTACAATCAAATGTAACTTGAACCCAAAAAACCAGCCAGTCGTTGTTTTACCTTTAGTAGCTATTGATTTAAATACTTTGTTAGAACAAGCCCTTTGTACCTTACAAACTTTAATGGCTGTTGAATCCATAAAATAACAACCTGTTCTTGTCTTAGAAAGACTATGCGTAAAGAAATACATAGGAACTAACGTTCTTTTTACTAGTGATATGAATCTATTATAGCTCACTAATGTTCTAAACTCACTTGAGTGAAATTGCTCTAAATGAATATAATACATCTTAAAATTTCTAAAACCTATTAGATGAAAAGCAATTAGTATAGTCATTATTTCGCTTAAGTTAAGAGAACAAGTTCTAGTGGGTTTTCTTGTGGGCTCTGTTAACAGCTTTTTCTCCATATAAGGCATAAATTTTATTAAAAACTCATCTACCATATAATATATTTCTACTAATTTGTCTACATTCATAAGCGGCTCCTTTAGTTTTTAGAGGTAATTTTCAATCACCTAAATTTAAAACTCAAAGAAGCTTCTTTATACGCAAATATGAAAATCTAATCCAGAGTTCAGGTTAATTGATCTTATTAATCTAAAAATATAATACGAACTACAAACCTAATATACAAAATATTTCATGACGACACTATCTAAGACTGATTACAAGAAAAGTATTCTTAACATCATCACAATCACATAAATTAAAACCTATATAACTAATAACGTGAGTTTCGGATTAGACTTATTGTAAACCAGTTGTATATATATTATCTATAGCCGGTTTTTTCTCTTTTAGTGAATAAGCTGTAATACCAGCTATTAAATTGACAATAAAATTAGGTATACTTCTATGCCTGGAGTGTTCTATCTGACTAATATTTTTAAGCTGATCGATAATGGTTTCAATGATAGATCTCTTTCGAAGCATTAGCCTATCCCAGATAGGCATGAAAGCATTTTTCATATTTTTTCTGATTTGAGTAATCAGTTCTATGCCTTTTCCCATAAGTTTTTCAAATAATTCTTTACTCAAGTAGCCTTTATCAGCAAATACTTTTCCGATCAAATTTTTACATAAGTTTTCTACTGGCCATCTATCATTGGACTTACCTGTAGTAAGAGAAAAATTCATAATTTCTCCTAAATCATTGACAATCAAGTTTAATTTGATTCCGTAAAACCATACCAGTAGTAGTTTTACCTTTACTAGCAATTGTCTTAAATACTTTATGAGCATAAGCTCTTTTTATATTACAAACCTTTATAGCGGTTGAATCCATAAAATAACAGCCTGTTCTCGTTTTAGAAAGACTTTGAGAAAAAAAGTAAAATGGAACTACTGTTCTTTGAACTAGGGATATAAATCTACTATAGCTTACTAACTTGCAAAAGTCATTAGAATGAAATTGTTGTAAATGAATATAATACAACTTAAAATTTCTAAAGCCAATTACATGAAAAGCAATTAATATTGTCATTATTTCGCTCAAAATCAGTGAACATGTTCTAGTAGGTTTTCTATCTGAAGTAGGTAACAAATGTGATTCCATATAAGGCATAAATTTTATAAGAAATTCATCAACAGCGTAATATATTTCAACTAATTTTGATACATTCATATCCGGCTCCTTTGGTTTTTATGATTATTTTTCAATCCCACAAATTTAAAACACAAAGGAGCTTTTTATACTCTTTTCTTAATTTCTAATCCAAAACTGACGTTAATAGAAAACATATCCACTAAGATTTTAAACGAAAAGCTTAATTTAACCGTTTTTTAAAACAAATGCGGCAGAATCATATTTTTTGTAACTATTCTTGATAGTAGGTACAATAGATTTTTAATGGGGCAGATGGTACAATTGGGGTTACGTGCTTTGCAAATATACCTACCATGTAATATAAGCCAGTGGTGGGCATGTTTCCGCCACTTTTGGTCTATGACTGCTAATAACTCTTGTTCTACTTTCTCTGGTGTTATACCTTTTGCTAGTCCAATCCTTTTGGTTACTCTAAATACGTGGGTATCTACCGCAATAGTTGGCTGGTTAAATAGGCAGTTTAATACCACATTGGCTGTTTTTCTGCCTACGCCTGGTAATTGTATCAGTGCCTCAAAGTGGTTGGGTATACGGCTATTATAATGGTTGATCAATAGATTAGATAGTGCTATAATATTTTTGGCTTTATGGTTAAATAACCCAATGGATCGTATGTATTGTTTTAATGTTTCTTCTCCAAGGTATACCATTTTCTCTGGTGTATCAAATCGTTCAAATAAAGGTTTGGTTGCTATATTTACCGATAGATCGGTAGCTTGTGCGGATAATAGTACTGCTACTAATAGAGTAAAATCATTTTTATACATAAGTTCTGTGGTAGGATTTTTATTTTTATGACTAAAAATTTCAAAAATTTTGTCAACTATTGCTTGTTCCATAATATATTTATGTAAAAGGATCATATGGTTAGATGGCTGTTAGGAAACAGTTATATATGCTTTATGTATTAGTAGAAAAGTGCAGATGTAAGTTTTCGCTAATCGAGTATCCTGGACCCATATTACATGTATCAATAGCCGCTGGCATATATTAAAGCGCTTACCTTATAAATTTAGCATAATAGCACATCAATAATGAGTAATTTAATACATCCTGAAGTATATAGTAAAGTATCACCAGCAAAAAAATTAGTAGTATTGTTACATGGTGTAGGGTCTAATGGCCATGATGTAATCAAATTGGTTCCATATGTTAAAGATCATTTACCAGATTGTCATTTCATAGCACCACATGGAATAGAACCATATGATATGGCTTCGTATGGGCGACAATGGTTTAGTCTACAAGATCGAACGTCCTATGTAATGAAAAGATTGTTGGGCAGGAATGTGCCATCGGTTAACGACCTTATTAAACAAAAACAAATAGCGCTAAGTGTTACCAATAAAGAGACTATTATAGTTGGATTTTCACAGGGGGCTATGATGGCCATCTATTTAACCCTTGTAGAGATGGAGCCCTTTTTATGTACAATAGGATTTTCTGGGTTGCTAGTAGCCCCTCCATCATGCATCAACACCATGACACCCATTTGTTTGATTCATGGTATGTTGGACACAGTAGTAACCGTAGATGCTATAGACCATGCCAGAAAATATTTGTCTGGTCATAATATACCCTGTAGCACGCATAAACTAAAAGACCTTGCTCATTCAATAGACCATAGGGGTTTAGACATTGCTGTTGATTTTATCAAAAAAAGTGGCTTAAAGAAATAAATTATCTGTCTAGTTTTTATTCCTTCTTTTATCTAAAAAGGTCATTTTTCAAAGAGTAGGAAAACGCTTCTGTAAAAGGTTGTAATATACAAAGATGGCTTACAGGTAAAAAAGCTTAATTAATATTTTGCTTTTGATCAAGCAAAAAGTAAGGTCTAAATCTTCGTTTTACCACTGACCTGAACAGCTATTATTATTTTGTATTATTTTGTATTATTTTTTTTGCACAAGGATGCTAGATATATTTTAGTAATGGGTTTAATCATACCCAGTGAAAGTAAAGAGCATAAAACAAAACCAACAAACGGAGGGGCTATGCCCCATAAAGGTGGAAGGACTATCCAAAATGGTATCAAAGAGCCAACCCCATAAGCAAAAGACTTTACCACTGCATCCCCCACTAAAATCACATGGGCCAGCTTTTCCTTTTTAGTCAAAGCTTGACCTATAATTGCAATAGCGGTTCTAAATAAATAAAGTCCCATGCCATAGAGCAATGCAGTGGCCTGAAGATAGTATGGCTCTGTCACATAAAAAGCGATAGTCGAAGCCAACACAATAAAGACAGGGCTAATATTAAAAAACCCAATGATCCATTTGGGTTTTTTTCTTAAGATCCATGAACCGCATATGCCACTTACAATAAAGCCTAGATGGATCATACTGATACTATAGCTATGTAATGTTGCATTGACTTGGCTATCGCCTTTGGCAATCCTTGCTACTAAAATAGGTAACCCAACGGTATAGGCAATAGTGGCTATGTAATTCACCAGACGAAAACTAGTGATACGCAATAGTCCAGAATTTTGAACGATTTCTTTAAAACCGGTCAACACACCAAATGGTTGTGGTACGATTGTTTCTGCACCAATATCTGCCACGCGGCATAACTGCCAAGGTATGATGCGTAAAATGTAAACAAAGCTACAAAGCAATAAAACTGCCTTCAATCCTATCATGGCTAATAAATTTTTCGCCAATATAGGTGCTAAAACATTAAAACATTGTAAAAAAATTTGAAAATTAGAAAAAAAGAAAGGCCTATCATCGGACCCTATTTGTTTACTCATAAAAGCAAGACCATTGGAATGTTCAATACTCATGATACAAGCCAGCGCCCATAATGTAAGGATCCAGCCTCGTAGATGTACACTACCATATACCGACAAAGCTAATAAGGTCAAGGTGGCCGATAAAAGGGCACCTATACCTATGGTATAGGCAGAAAAACGTTTTAAAAAAAAACCTCCAATTAATCCAGCTGAACCAATCCCTAATAAGCTAGCCGGCTCCAAATAAGCTGCAGAAATACCAGTGGTATCTATTTCAAACAAAGTAATTGCAAAGCTAGTCCCTAATATCGTGGGTACGATGCTACCCAGGCCGTTTAAGACCATATAAATAGGAATAATTTGTTTCATCTTCATAGATATACGTTTCTTTATTTGGATTATGGTGGCTATAATAGGCAATTATACCATCAATTTTGGGTATTGGACTACTGTTTAGTAACAGAAGGCTTACGGCCAAAATCTGCTAAAAGAGGGGCTGCAATGCAGATGGAAGAATAAGTGCCAAGTAATACACCTAGTGTTAAGGCAAAAGAGAAGCCCTGCAAGGCAGCGCCACCAAAGAAAAAAAGCACAACAATAGCTAATAATGTTGTAAGAGAGGTAATAACTGTTCTACTCAGCGTTTCTCTAATCGCATCATTAATTATGTGAGGGGTTATATCCATAGCCTTGTTGGCTAATTTTTCCCTTATTCGGTCATAAATAACCACTGTATCGTTTATAGAATAGCCAATAACGGTCAACATCGCTGCTAAGAATACTTCATTTACTTCATAGTTGAGGCCAAAACCGCGTGCTATACAAAAACCAGCTATAACTGCTAAAGCATCATGTACAAGGGCTACTACAGCTGCTAAGCCAAATCCCAGTCTTCTAAAACGAACCTTAATGTAAAAAAATATGCCCAATATAGCAAGTAATATAGCTCTTTGTGCACTCTTTTGGACATCATGTGCCACAGTAGCTCCTACTCTAGTAGTGCTTGTAATGTGAAAATAATTACCAGTTAATAGGTTATTGTTTTCTCCTAATTGAGTTAATTCTTTTAGTGTAGCAACCAATTTATCGTGTACTTTTTTATCGGAGGTAATCCCATCTTTATCACGCAAATAGCTAGTAGTAATCTGCATTACATTATTGGCACCATAGGTACGCACTTCTACACCTTCTTTGTATCTATTTGACAGTTTTTCCTTGAGTAAAGAAGCATCGATGGGTTTACAAAAATGGACTGTATAGGAACGACCACCTGCAAAATCTACGCCCAAAGTAAGTCCTTTATAGTAGTAAAAGCAGAAACTACCAACGGCTATAAATAATAAGGAACATAGGTAAAAACGGTAACGATTTTTAATAAAATCAATTTGCACATTTTTAAAAAGTCTAGGTAGGGTTGGATAAGAAAAGGTCAAATTGGGTGTTGGGTAGGTATCCATAAAGAAGGCAAAAATCAACCTTGTAATAAAGATAGAAGTAAAAATGGAAGTGACGATCCCCAGCATTAAGATAAGAGCAAAGCTACGAACTGGCCCTTGACCCAGGTAATAGAGTATGGCGCCAGCAAGAAAAGTGGTAATATTGGCATCAATAATAGAGCCATATGATTTGGTATATCCACGTTGAATAGCCTCTTTTATAGATACTTTTTGTGCCAATTCTTCGCGTATTCGTTCAAATATTAAAACGTTGGCATCGATAGACATACCAATCGTAAGGACAAGACCAGCAATCCCAGGTAGGGTTAAAGTGGCCTCCAGTTGTGCCAAAATAGCCACCATAAAAAGCAAATTCAATAACAGGGCCACATTGGCTATTATACCTCCTTTTGCATAATAAATCAACATAAAAAGTAGTATCAACCCTAAACCCACAGCTGTAGCCATAAGTCCTTGACTTTGGGCTGCCTTACTTAAACTTGGTCCCATAATCGCTTCTTCAACTACTCTAAGTGGCGCTGGTAACGCACCGGTTTGCAATACACTGGCCAAATCTTTAGCTTCTTCTAAGGTAAAATCGCCAGTTATCTGAGAAGCACCATTTGGAATTTCTTGGTTGACTACCGGTGCAGTGTATACCCGATCATCTAAGGTTATAGCGATGCGTTTACCAATATGATTGGCAGTAATGCGTTTCCAGATACGTGCACCTTGCTGGTTCATTTGTATCATTACGACTGGCTTGCCATTTTCAGCAAACGATTGGGTCGCATCGGTAATAATATCTCCTTTTAAAAGTGGTTCATTAGCGCTGGATGATTGGATCGCATAAAGCACAACTGCTTTTGTGCCATCGGCTAAGGTTATTGCTTTTTTATCCCACATCCAAGTAATGTTTTTAGGTAATAAAGCTTTAACCGCTTTGCTGCCTAGTATGGCATCTATTTGGTCCATCTCTTCAAGAGCGTATACCAACCTATAAGGGAAAGTATCTTTGCAAATCCTTTTAATTATCGATTCCTTCGGCAGACGTTGCATTTTTTCTCCCTCTGTAAGCGTTTTGGGAAGGGTTGCCAATATGGTTGCTTTTTCTTTATCAAGTAAGAAATTATTCACAGATTCTAGTGGCGGACCATACGCATCGGCTTCTGCTACGGCCCAGAAACGCAATTGTGCAACACCTTGTAGTAACTTTTTTACCCGTTCCGGGTGGGTAACACCTGGCAATTCAATTTGAATTCTTTCACTACCCGGTAGCTTTTGCATAGTGGTTTGTGTAGCGCCAAATCGATCCAGTCTAGCACCTATAATGGCAAGAGAATGGTCCAGTGCCTTTGAAATAGCTTGATCAATTGCCTTTATAATATCATTTTCACTAGAAAAACTATAACCAGCCACTTGGGCAGTAGCAAAAATATCCTTTAGGTTTCCATTTGGGTTGAGCCTTTTATAGGCAGCTACAAAAAGTTTACCAAAAGAGGCCGTTGTACCTTTTTCTCTCTCTTGCTGTGCCCACTGGAGTGCTTCTAGAAAAAGAGGATCTGTAGGATAAGCAGCCAATCCTTTTACAAGTTCGGCTGGCATAACCTCCATCGTTACCTGCATACCTCCTTGCAGGTCTAAACCTAATTTCAAGGAACGCTCTTTTACTTCTTCGTAGGTATAGATAGTGCCCAATAAATTGCAAACTGGTTTCTTCCATATATTCATCAAATAGGCCTGACTTTTATCAAAGTCTACTCTGCCCTGTTCATCCATTGCTTGTTTTGCTGCGTGCCGTTGCACGCGGTAGTCTATAAACGTAAAGGAAAGATAATAAAGGGAGAGCAAGGTAGTAACAATGGCCAGAAAAAGTACTATTTTTTTAGATTTCATTGACTCTAAATCGATTAATGGATAATTAAAAGCAAATATATTTTCTTTAATTTATTAAACCAAATGTGGTTTGAAATAGAGGCAATCTGAACAGGTGCACTATCATTTTCCGTAATCTTAAAAAAGTGTATTTTGCTCAAAACTAAAAATCAGAACCCTAAAAAAGAAAATCGACTAATCACCAGGTATTTTTCTAGTCTATTCTGTTTTGGATTGTATCTATTTTTTGTTATCCTTATCATGCAAAGGCAAAATAAAGCTTTCCGTATAATGGTTTTTTATAGGCAAGGTTGGGTTTACGCTGATTGAAGCAGTAAGTAGACTAGTAATAGTCAAAGGTTTATAGTATTGTAGTCGTGCTGCTTTGGTCTTTATGATAGAATATGTTCTTATTATTTAGCTAAATATCATTTATATGAGAAAAATAAACGGTAGGGTAGGCCTATGCATCGGTCTATTAAGTTTAACTACCTTATCTGCTTGTCTACAGACTAGGCAAGGAATGCATAGACCTACTTTAGGTAACGCAAAAAGGAGCTACAATAGGAACCAAAAAAAATACATAATGGGTGGCGCCTATGCCGCATTGTTGGCTACAGCAGCCGTTTCTGGTGGTATACTATATGCAAACAGCTCATCATCGTCCATTATACCCGGAGGGAATGGTACCAACGTTACGCCTAGGCTTCCCTATATACCACCCACCACTATACCGGAAGAAAAAAGTAGCAACGTTACGCCTAGGCCTCCCTATATACCACCCACTACTATACCGGAAGAAAAAGTCACCAACGTTACGCCTAGGCCTCCCTATATACCACCCACCATATCCCTGCCAGGTAGTGTCAATGTTACCTGTCCAATATCGAAGATGGAAAAGCGGAATCCAGAATCATGTAAGAGTGGGACATCAGGTTATATTAGATGCCTGATAGAAAATGGTGGAGATTTGGATGAAAAAAATGCGGAAGGGAAAACGATTTTAATGGATGCAACAATAGGAGGTAATGTAAATAATACTGAGTTATTAATAAACTGCGGTGCAAATTTAGAAATACAAAACCATGAAGCAAAAAATAGAACTGCTTTAATGTATACAGCTCAGTATGGCAGCCTAGATTGTGCCAAGTTATTGTTAGACAGAGGGGCAATGTTAGAAGCAATAAATCATAAAAAACAAACTGCTTTGACGCATGCAGCAACACAGGGTCGCGAACGTATTGTGCAATTGTTTATAAACCGAAAAGCAAATCTGGATGCACAAGATAACAGAGGAAAGACTGCTTTGATCCATATAGCAACCTATAATAATAAAGACCATATAGTAAAATTATTGATAGCCAACCACGCAAATCTCGATATACAAGATTATCAACAACGGACTGCTTTAATCCATGCAACAATACATAATAGGCCAAACCTTGTTAGGCTATTAGTAGATAAAGGGGCAAAGCTACATTTGAAAGATAAAGAAGGTAGAACTGCTTTGATGCATGCAGAAAAACGAGGTTATACAGATATTATTAAGCTATTGAAGGAAGCTTCTAGATAGTGTCGTCATGAAATATTTTGTATATTAGGTTTGTAGTTCGTATTATATTTTTAGATTAATAAGATCAATTATATTCCTAAGATGTCTAAATGGATTCATCGTCATGATATTTCAGACAAAGTATGGTCTATTTTATCACCTCTACTTCCAGGTCAACAAGGAGGTTGGGGAGCTGTTGCCAAAGATAATAGGCTGTTTATTAATGCAGTATTTTGGATTTTACGTACAGGATCTCCTTGGCGTGATCTTCCATCTAGCTATGGGGATTGGAAAAACACCCATCGTAGATTTTCTCGCTGGAGAGATAATGGTATATGGGAAAGGATCTTAGAGAGACTAATTAATAATCCTGATTTTAAATGGCTTATGATTGATTCTACTTATATAAAAGTACATATGCATGGAACGGGTGCGAAAGGAGGAAACCAATCTATGAGTCGAACAAAAGGGGGCTTAATACGAAGCTACATTTGGCCGTGGATGCGTCTGGTATGCCGGTCAGAGCTATTATCACAGAAGGTACCAGAGCTGATTGTAGCCAATCTACATATCTTATTGAAGGGATAACTCCAAAGCATTTGTTAGCAGACCGCGCCTATGATACCGATAAAATCATTAAATATGCTAGAGAAAAAGGTATTGTTCCTGTTATCCCTCCCAAAAAAACAGAAAAATAAAGCGTGATTTTGACAAAAATCTATATAAATTCCGACATCTTGTTGAAAATATGTTTCTCAAAATTAAGCAATGGAGAGGAATCTCCACTAGGTATGCAAAAAACACAGCATCATTCTTGGCAGCTGTCCAAATTAGATGTATCCATCTATAGGCTAACTTCTTATGACGACACTATATAAGCAAACTAGTACTTAAATCGTTAAGCATTACGTCATAATTTATGTCGTTAATGATTACTTATCCTTAAACGTATCAATATGGAAACCATCCGTAAAGATCCTGGCTATATGGATCCAACGATCCATGAAAATAGATCTATTTTAAGTCTGTCAAAGGTCTATTTAATCAAGGAAGGTATACAATACAATGGCGTTATAGCAACAAAAAGATGGATCTTATAAAAAAATATCCAGGATCAGATCAATTCGATACTGGCTTGTATCACTTTTTACCAGAAGCATTTTGTAAAAAACAGCTATTTAACTTTGAGATGTGGCAATACATTTTATGTATAGGTTGGGCCCTTATGATTTGGCTTACCTATAAAATTATGCCTTATTGCTTGAAACTTATACTATACAAATGGATCCGGAACGCCAATAGTAGTTTTCATAAAAAAACATTGGATATAGAACGGTTGTTGATTGTAGTGGTAAATATATACTTTTTAAAGCAAGGGCTTACCGTGTTCCAATCTAAATGTTTAGACTCTTTGATCAATCGCATCATAGATGCTTGTACTTCATTTGTAGGAATGTGTTTGGCCTATAAATGCATCAATTTAATACAATATAGGCTAAAAATTGACAAAAAACATCATAAGCTTATGATCCATATTTTGCCCCTTTTTAGCATAACTGCTAAAATTATTGTAGGGATTGTGGGTTTGATAAAAACAGTTGAAAACCTTGGATTTAAAACAGAATCCTTCGTGCAGGCACTTTCTTTTAGCACACTGGGTCTTGGTTTAGCTTGTCAAGATACAATTAAAAACCTGTTTGGATCATTGATGATTACAATGGATCGACCTTTTAGTGTAGGTGATGAAATTGTTTCTGGAGCCATTCGTGGGAAAGTAGAAGAAGTTGGATTGCGTTCCACTTTATTGCGTACGAGGCAAGGATCTTTGGTTTACATACCAAATTCAAAATTGGCCGATGCCTATATTGATAACTTTGGCAAAAGAACGGCACGAATGGTTTGTATAGAAGTGCCGATTGGGTACACCGTATCTTTAGAATCGTTGCAAAGCTTTACAAAAGCATTACGAAAAATTGCTGATGCGCAACCATTGGTACAACCAGAAAAAACAACTATATACCTTGACAAAATGAATGAAAATGGATTTATAATTATTTTTAATTTCCATTTAGATACTACTGAAAGCAGTCTAGAACATGCCTGTAAAAATAGGGTCATAACGCTTATCTTAGAACTTGCCCATCAACTTGATATACCCTTAGGAAGGATATGATACGCCGTTTTTGCTTCTTGAAAGAACAGGGTACCAGGTGGCTATAAAAGTAGCCTAACTTACTTTTAAGTTGGTACCATGATCTGACTGTTTTTACAGTTCACTAAGCGTTGCATCCAGTGCATAAATCAAATCTTTCCCATCTTCAATTCCACAAGATACACGCATAAAACCTTCGCTTATACCAATGGATTGCAATTGTGTCGCATCCATTGTTCCATTGGACATTACAATCGGATACGAGATCAAACTTTCTACGCCACCTAAATTGGCGCCAAAACTCCATGGACGACGCAGTGACTGTATAAATTTGCTACTGGCATCTGCGCCACCTTTCAATACAAAGTATAACATTCCACCATGTAATCCATTTTTATGTTGTCTATCTGCCAATGCTTTTTGTGGAAAACAAAGCAATCCTGGATAGCCTACTTTTTCTATCTTAGGATGACTTGCTAAAAATGTGGCAATTTGTGTTGCATTTTTAGACTGTTCTCGTATGCGTAAGTGCATGGTCTTGATGGATTGTAAGGTAAAAAAAGCGACCATAGGACTCATAATACTTCCATGTCTATTTCTATAGGTAAAAATTTGAGGGCCATCTTTCTCAGATGCACAAGCTACTGCCCCACCAATGGTTATATTATGTCCGTCATATTATTTGGTGGTAGATTGAATAACCATATCTGCACCAAATTGCAACGGGCAAACTACCATAGGTGAGGCCAGCGTACTATCACACACATGTTTGGCACCTACTTGATGGGCCAATCGACTCACGGTGGCTAAGTCGGTCAAAGCAAGGGTAGGATTGGTAGGATATTCTGAAAAAATCAGTTTGGTATTAGGGTGTATAGCTGCTTCTATGGCTGCTAGATTTGTAAAATCTACAAAAGAAAAAGTTACGCCCAGTTGGCCAAAAAGGTCTCGGGCCAATTCTTGTGTAGTGCTGTAACAACCGTCTGGGAGGATACAGTGGTCGCCATGGCGTAAAAAAGTGGCCATAGTGGTAACAATAGCCGCCATACCCGAACCAAAACAATAGGCCACTGCTGCTTTTTCTAAAGCAGCAATCTTTGCTTCCAGTACAGCAACCGTAGGATTTCTTGAACCAGAATAGGAATGCCCTTTTTCTAGATAGGTTTCAATAGAGGCTTGTACAAATACAGATGATTGAAAAATAGGCGTAAGGATAGCACCCGTATGGGGTTCTGGCTCGACACCAGCATGTACCATTTCAGTAGCTACTTGTAAATGTTTCGTAGCCCATTTATGGGGACCAGAACAGGATAGTGGATTGGGCATGGTATAAAAAGTAATATAAAACTAGGAAAGCAATAGGTTCAAAATAGTATCTTTAAGATTGGGCGCAAATTAAAAAAATAGCTGTGAAAAGAAAAACAAATGTGCTCCTATATAAAAAATAGCATAGCCGATTACCAAGGTTATCAATAGATTGAATTGTAATAATACTACGTCTTTGGCTTACCATTTAAAGTGTATGCACGCTTCTAAACATAGGGTTGAAGCTACATCCAAAATTTTTTTAGATGCACAACGTTTAAAAAGCAATGCTAAAATTGGATAAAAAAGCAATGCATTTGGCATAAAGTGGTTGAAAATATTTAGCTTTATAGGCCAACCATCTTGATTGTATATGAAAATCCATTCCGTTCGTCTTGTATCCAGTAGTGCGGGCTACCAAACATGTCCCCGTGAGACCAGACCAGAAGTTGCTTTTATAGGTCGTTCCAATGTAGGAAAATCTTCTTTAATTAATGCGCTTTTGCAACGGAAACAATTGGCCAGAGTATCTAAAATGCCTGGGAAAACAAAACTGATCCATCATTTCTTGGTAAACAACAAAATCTATTTTGTAGATCTTCCAGGATATGGATGGGCACAAGTAGGGCGTGCGACAAAAATACAATGGGAAAAAATGTTACAAAGCTATCTTTTTCATAGACCCAATATGGTTACAACTTTTTTGTTGATGGATGCAAAAATTGGTCTTCAATCCATTGACCTTGGATGTATAGGATGGCTAGGAGTACATCACATTCCTTTTGCCATTATACTTACCAAAGCAGATAAAAAAAATAAAAGGGTGGCTCAAAAACACTATATGGCCCTAACGGCTACTTTGAAAGAAGACTGGGCCACCATACCACCTATTTTTATGGTTTCTGCACATGATAGGGTAGGACTGGAAAATCTTCTAGACTATATTCAAGTGGTTACAAAATCTCAAAATGGAGGTTAAAAGATCGATCGATTGAGTACCAAGTCTACCTGTTTTTGTTTCAAAAAAGCCTAGTCAGATAGCGAAACAGATGCTACCAAAACTTCTTAACATAACCAAAACTTATACCAAAAAGGGCCAGATTTGTGGATCCTGTTTGTAAAGGTTGTTGATAAAGATTGGCATGCATGTTGTAAACTTTTGAAATCCGATAGGAAATTTCCCAATCATTGATAAAACGAGAGTACCGTCCTAAGGTAGCGGAAAGTTTAAGATCCTCTGATAACAGTAGATAACTCACTTTAATCTTTGTTCTTTGCAATATATTTTGATCTTGATGCTCGAATTGATGTATACCTAGATCGGTTTCTATTGCTAGATTAGGATGAATGATTTTAGAGGCTATATCTTGTATTCTTTGGGAAAGCAAATCATTAATACTATTGTTTAATACAGCCCAGCCATCTATTTTTTGCTCATTATAGATGCTTTTAGCTATTATCAAACTTAAAATTTGCTTATTGAGATAGTGTTTGTCTAATAATGCCTTTGCGGCACATGCTTCTAGGGCGGTATTTAGTTCAAAATCCACACTTTTTACCGGAAAGAAAAGTTGATAAGCAATATGTGGATGGGTTAACTTTCCATATGCAGAAAGAGAAATTTTTACTGGGATAGGTCGCTTGTCATTACTTTTAGGATATAGCGCTGTTACGGATGCCATTTGGGTGTAGGATGCTTCAATATGGACCATGCCTTCTTGGGGATAACCGTTAAAATTTACTTGGCTATCTTGAGCAATAGTAAATGTTTTTTGAATTAAATTGTAAACAGAAACAGTATAGGTACCACTTTGAAAGAGGTAATTTCCCATTACATATGGCTTACGATTGGTGCCTACTTCTAGTTGAATCGCACCGGCTCCTTGGCCTTGTAAGCTATCCCTCATATTGGGATTAGAGCCAAATAATACTTGAGCCTTTACAGTGGGTTGTATGGTTAGGTCAAGGATTAATTTAATAATTGCGCCATCTTCACTTTGAGATGGCCCATCTGTTTGTTTTTTTCCTTCCTTATAAATAAACTGCACCAATTTTGTTGTATCGTTTATATTTTCTTTATCGTGTGCCACAATTGTAAAGGCGCCTTGATCAGTTGTAGCCTTTATTTTAACTAGTAAATCATAGATAGAACCTTCCATTTGTAAAGTCCCAGTAGCATATAAGTCTCCATAGAAGTCGGGATTATGGGTTCGAGTGGTATGGAGCAAATGAAAAGTTTCCATACGACCTCCAAACATTAAAGGGAATCCATTTTGTAATGCAACATATCCAGATAAGCGCATACGCCCTGACCCATCATCTCGAAAATCGAGTTGGTTCACGTATAAGCGATTCTCTCGAATCTTGATAGGGCCGGCTGTTTGGTAACAACTGTTCAAGTAGTTAATGGTAAATTGTCCTTGATCTACTCGTCCTTGGCCATTTATCTTAGGTGCACTGAGCCGACCAGTTAGTTGAAATTGACCACTTAGTTTACCCTGTATATCTGAACAAGTGGATTCAAATAAAGGATTTAGTAGCTTTAGATCCATTTGGCTAAATGTAGTGGTAATAGCTAAGTTATCAGAAGGATGGGTGGGATAATAGGCCCCTTCTATCTCTACCAATCGTTGGTCTGCTTTTTGCAGTGTGCCTGCTAACCTTAGTTTATTTTCTAATAGATTCCAATCTACCTTTGTGGAAAGGGTACCTACTACATAGTCTTGAAGGGTTGCTTCTTCTATGCGTAAGCTGCCAGTTGCCATAAGCTGGTTTCTTTGAAGATGGGCTACAAGCTTTGCTTCTATAATGCCTTTAATGGGACCTACTGTTGAAATGTAGTGTAAGGGAAGATGGCGTATCGTGCAGTATAAGGGCGTTGTAGTAGCTGATTGAGTAAGGCTACCGCCTATCCAAATGGATGCTTGACCGCTGGTTATAGATAGCGCTCCAATGGCTATAGCAGTTTTGGAAATAAAACTGGGCCCTTTTGTTTGTATGGTCCATATTTGTTCTTTAGTCGTTAGCCTAGAAGGGAGTAGCTCTATTTCTATTCCACTATCTCTAAGGGTACCTGAACAGGCTATAGATAGATGGCTATTCTGGTGGACCAATCTATTTGAAAAGATAAACTTATCTTTGTCCATCTGGAATTGAAAGTCCAGATGATCTGTTTGCATAATGGAGTGCCAATCCTGCTTGTCTGAAGCAATAAATAGTTGCACCAAGCGCTTGTTAACATCCATCAGATGATCAATCTTTAGTTTTATTTTGCTATTTGTCAAATTAAACTGCTTAAAAGAGAATGTGGACGCAGTAGGTAGCTCCAAGGAAAAATGATAATCTGTATTATAAGCAAGGTGCCCTGAAAAAATTGTAGCATCGGATATATATAGATGATTTGAAAACCAATTTAATATTGGCTTTATTTTTTTGCAATGAATGGTGTAATCTAGATGAAATCTAGCAGGCATTGCGGCCAGATGTGGCGAATTTTTAAGTCGCGCAATAAGGTACTTTGTATGACTTACTAAGTCTTTAATAGTAAATTTTCCTTGTAGCCTACCCTCTATAAGGGAAGAAGTGAGGGTAAGCAGATCTTCTTTGCCATGTTGTTGGGTATGTAGAACAAGCTGTTGGCAGGTTACTTTTTGGGTCAATCTTTGTACCATACATTCCTTTAAACCAATTGATCCACCTGGACGTTTACTTAATAAATCTTTTATTTCCAACGTAAATTGTGTACTACCTGTCAAAGGTGTCGCTATCCAACCAAGTTTTTCTGGATTTATCTGTTCAATAATGCCCTTTGCCTTTAGATAATTGTTAGGTGTTATATGATAGCGGCCAGCTAGGGTTAGTTTTGCGTTTGGATCTTTGCTATGTAAATTAAATTTTACCATAGCATTGGCCACCATACAAGAAGCCTTTATCTGCTGATAGGTATAATGGTTGGTTTCTATCTCTGTTAGATGGGTTACTGCATCTAGGGTGTTGAAGTCGTTTCCTTCCGTTTTTATGGTCAGTTTTCCAGAAAGGGCTCTAATTGGAAGAGCAGGTAGCAGAGCTGCTACAGCTACCTTATGTAAGGTTAGGCTACCAGTTACTGTTTGTATGGCTTTACCTAAATGGTGTAGGGTTAGGTCTGTTGTTATAGCACCTATGTGGGTTGCAATATGGCCCGTTAAGGTAGCTTTTTGGGTATTTCCTACAAAATTGGCATTGGTTAGACCGATGTATTGCAATCTATTCAGGGAGACCGGCATCTGCTTTTGGAGGTCACTTAGATAGACCTTACCAGTTTTTATGCAAACCTTTGCATCAACTCCATTATAGCAGCCTGTACTTTCAAAATAGCTATCTGATGAACCAAAAACCAGTTTACAATTTTTCCATACTATATCATGAGGGGTTAAAGAGACTAGACCATTTAACCTATATAAAGTATGCGCCCCTTTAAAAAAATCTGAAAACTTACTTAACTCAATGGATGATACAGCAGTTTGATGCAATACGGCCTCTAATAGAATATTTTCCTTATGGGCAAATAGAGGCAGTTGTTTGGTCTGCTTTAATGTGAGATCGCCTTGTAGGCTGCTATGTTTTGTCATCAAGTGACAATTTTGTAACACTATCCTATCGGGGGTAATGGTAAATTGGGCCATCATCTTTTTCAACACCAACGGCAGGCCATTGGTTGTTTGGTAGGAAAGCGTTTCTAAGCTACCTGAATAATGGTCCGAAACAGATTTGAAATCGTTTATAGATAGATCGATATTGGCTACGCTAATATTTTGTCTATTGACCTGATTGCGGTAATATAAGTTGATGCTATGTAGTTCAAGCTTATTAATGGATAACGCTGTATCGGATACTGGTACAAAGGGTAAAATAGCTTTATCATAAAACGTAGCCATATTGAAAAGTTGCGCTTTATTCTTTTCTAAGTAAACTGCACCTCCATCTATTGAAATAGAATGGATCATATTGGGCTTAAGCAAAAGTAAATCCAATAGATTGAGTTGACCTTTACAGCCATAAATGGAAAATAAAGGGTTGTTTTGACGATCTGTAACCCTTACGCCTACCAATGCAAACTGGCGGAACCAAGTTAATCGAAACTGATCACAGGTAATGCGGTAATCGGTAGTTTGATGAAAATAGTTGAGTAGCTTCCTAAGCAATTGTTGCTGCAAAGCAGGTATGTGGCATAAACCCATGAAAGTTACTACAAGTACAGTTAGACCGTACAAGAGCTTTTTAACTGGTTTTAAACACCATTTTTTAATTCTATTAAAAGACTTTTCTATTTTTTTCAAAACAAGTAGAAGAGGCAATACTCAAGCCATGCAGGTGCTTGTACTTATTGTAATAATAAGATTAATTAGATCCAGATCCAACCTCTAACTAGATAAGCGTTTTATGTTATGGATATTTTACTTTGATCATCAATTTTTTCATAATATGACCACGCTGCTGAAGCATGCATCCAGTTCAATCTAAGCCCAAGTAGCCTAATGAAGCAAGAAAGGTTACTTTCTTTACTTCATTATAAGCCTTTAAAGGGATCCCTTAGGGTGGTAGCGTTACGCTAACGCGATTGGATCGGTTGAATTGGATACTGAATCGATTGTCGTGGACACTCCTGGTGTGGATGGAGTGGTAGACGTAGACTGGGTAGTACTTCCTTCGGTTTCCGTGGACACTCCTGGTGTGGATGGAGTGGTAGACGTAGACTGGGTAGTACTTGCTTCGGTTTCCGTGGACACCTCTGATGTGGCCGGCACGTATAGAGTAGTAGGTGTAGCCTCCGTGCTAGTTTCTTCCGTTGCGTTGGATACCTCTTTCCTTGATGGCCTATAAGCTCTGGATAGTTCGTATGGCGTGGTAGGCGTAGACTTCGTACTATTTCCTTCCGTTGTCGTGGGCACTCCTGATGTGGATGGATGAAAGGTTGTAGAGGAAAGGTATGAAGTTGTAGTTGTCAAACTAGTACTATTTTCCTCTGGTACACTAGATGGACCTGTATATGAGGGCCAAAGCGCCCAAGTAGCAACCCCAGATGTTGCTAATAACCCAGCATAGACTCCGCCTATTATGTATTTTTTCTGATTCCTATTATAGCTCCGTTTTGCGTTACCTAAGGTAGGTCTACCCATCTCTTGTCTGGTCTGTACACAAGAAGAGAAGGTGGTTAAACTTAATAACGTCAGTTTCGGATTAGACTTATTGTAAACCAGTTGTATATATATTATCTATAGCCGGTTTTTTCTCTTTTAGTGAATAAGCTGTAATACCAGCTATTAAATTGACAATAAAATTAGGTATACTTCTATGCCTGGAGTGTTCTATCTGACTAATATTTTTAAGCTGATCGATAATGGTTTCAATGATAGATCTCTTTCGAAGCATTAGCCTATCCCAGATAGGCATGAAAGCATTTTTCATATTTTTTCTGATTTGAGTAATCAGTTCTATGCCTTTTCCCATAAGTTTTTCAAATAATTCTTTACTCAAGTAGCCTTTATCAGCAAATACTTTTCCGATCAAATTTTTACATAAGTTTTCTACTGGCCATCTATCATTGGACTTACCTGTAGTAAGAGAAAAATTCATAATTTCTCCTAAATCATTGACAATCAAGTTTAATTTGATTCCGTAAAACCATCCAGTAGTAGTTTTACCTTTACTAGCAATTGTCTTAAATACTTTATGAGCATAAGCTCTTTTTATATTACAAACCTTTATAGCGGTTGAATCCATAAAATAACAGCCTGTTCTCGTTTTAGAAAGACTTTGAGAAAAAAAGTAAAATGGAACTACTGTTCTTTGAACTAGGGATATAAATCTACTATAGCTTACTAACTTGCAAAAGTCATTAGAATGAAATTGTTGTAAATGAATATAATACAACTTAAAATTTCTAAAGCCAATTACATGAAAAGCAATTAATATTGTCATTATTTCGCTCAAAGTCAGTGAACATGTTCTAGTAGGTTTTCTATCTGAAGTAGGTAACAAATGTGATTCCATATAAGGCATAAATTTTATAAGAAATTCATCAACAGCGTAATATATTTCAACTAATTTTGATACATTCATATCCGGCTCCTTTGGTTTTTATGATTATTTTTCAATCCCACAAATTTAAAACACAAAGGAGCTTTTTATACTCTTTTCTTAATTTCTAATCCAAAACTGACGTTTATACGAACTACAAACCTAATATACAAAATATTTCATGACGACACTATCTAAATGTCATAAAGTGTGTATATTGTAATGTGTAATTATATTATATAGCTGCAATTAGAGAGAAATAGATAAAAGTGATTTATGGAAAAAATTACCCCGAAAGTAGACTTAGCTTTCAAAAAAATATTTGGAGTAGAGGAAAATAAAGATCTATTGATTGCTTTGATAAACGCTACGGTTTCAAAAGAAGATCAAGTAGTAGATGTTACGCTATTAAACCCTTACAACCCAAAAAATTTTAGAACAGATAAACTATCTATCCTAGATATTAAAGCAATTAGTGAAACAGGAAAAAGGTTTAATATAGAAATCCAAATCACAGATGAAGCAGATTATGATAAACGCGCTTTATATTATTGGGCTAAGTTGTATACAGAGCAATTAAAGGTTTCTCAGGATTATTCTACATTAAATAAAGCGATAGGTATTCATATACTTAACTTTGTATCTATAACAGATAATCAGAAGTACCATAATGTATTTCGTATAACAGAACAAGAGAGTGGGTTACCCTATTTTAGGGATTTAGAATTACATACTGTAGAGCTGACTAAGTTCAGTAAAGATCCAGATGAAGATCTAAATAGTTTATTAAAGAAAATCAAAACCTCTTTAGACATTTGGACGGCCTTTCTTACCCGTCATGATTTACTCAATAAAGATAACTTACCAGAACCATTAGCCATAGATACCCTTAAAAAAGCCTTGCATGTTTTAGATACGTTAAACTTGACCGATGAAGAAAGAATGGCTTATGAAGATCACTTGAAATGGTTAAGAATAGAATCCAATACAGTAGAAAAATATAGAAAAGAAGCAGAACAAAAAGGTAGACAAGAGGGTAGACAAGAAGGAGAAAAAGAAAAGGCTATTTCTATAGCTAGGGCTATGCTTTTAAAAGGTTACTCTACGCAAGAGATTACTATTCTTACTGGATTATCTAATTCTGATATTCAGTCTATTTCATAATATTTATCTACTTTTTAAGTGATTTTTGTAAAAATTCAATGCATTTTTTACGACCATTTTCTCTGGCGTATTGTAGGATGGTTTTCCCAAGTTTATCTGATTCATTAACTAAAATTCCTGTTAACGTGAGTTTCGGATTAGACTTATTGTAAACCAGTTGTATATATATTAGCTATAGCCGGTTTTTTCTCTTTTAGTGAATAAGCTGTAATACCAGCTATTAAATTGACAATAAAATTAGGTATACTTCTATGCCTGGAGTGTTCTATCTGACTAATATTTTTAAGCTGATCGATAATGGTTTCAATGATAGATCTCTTTCGAAGCATTAGCTTATCCCAGATAGGCATGAAAGCATTTTTCATATTTTTTCTGATTTGAGTAATCAGTTCTATGCCTTTTCCCATAAGTTTTTCAAATAATTCTTTACTCAAGTACCTTTATCACGTGAGTTTCGGATTAGACTTATTGTAAACCAGTTGTATATATATTAGCTATAGCCGGTTTTTTCTCTTTTAGTGAATAAGCTGTAATACCAGCTATTAAATTGACAATAAAATTAGGTATACTTCTATGCCTGGAGTGTTCTATCTGACTAATATTTTTAAGCTGATCGATAATGGTTTCAATGATAGATCTCTTTCGAAGCATTAGCCTATCCCAGATAGGCATGAAAGCATTTTTTCATATTTTTTACTGGATTTTCGAGTAATCAGTTCTATGCCCTTTTTCCCATAAGTTTTTTCAAATAATTCTTTACTCAAGTAGCCTTTAATCAGCAAAATCTTTTCCGGATCAAATTTTTACATAAGTTTTCTACTGGCCATTCTATCAT
>NZ_CBQZ010000004.1 GCF_000689375.1 Cardinium endosymbiont cBtQ1 of Bemisia tabaci
AATTGTCTTAAATACTTTATGAGCATAAGCTCTTTTTATATTACAAACCTTTATAGCGGTTGAATCCATAAAATAACAGCCTGTTCTCGTTTTAGAAAGACTTTGAAGAAAAAAAGTAAAATGGAACTACTGTTCTTTGAACTAGGGATATAAATCTACTATAGCTTACTAACTTGCAAAAGTCATTAGAATGAAATTGTTGTAAATGAATATAATACAACTTAAAATTTCTAAAGCCAATTACATGAAAAGCAATTAATATTGTCATTATTTCGCTCAAAGTCAGTGAACATGTTCTAGTAGGTTTTCTATCTGAAGTAGGTAACAAATGTGATTCCATATAAGGCATAAATTTTATAAGAAATTCATCAACAGCGTAATATATTTCAACTAATTTTGATACATTCATATCCGGCTCCTTTGGTTTTTATGATTATTTTTCAATCCCACAAATTTAAAACACAAAGGAGCTTTTTATACTCTTTTCTTAATTTCTAATCCAAAACTGACGTTATTAGCAGTCTGTTCTGTTATTAATAAATCATTTCCTTGCTTATAAAGCATAATATTTCCTATATCTATATCAATTACCATATGTTTTTCTATACCTGTAAAGGTAAAGATACTTTTATGTAAACTTTTATGACAAAATGGCATCAATGTTATTCCATTTTCTATCGCAAATGGGATAAAAGTATTATTATTTTGATCCATTAATACGATATGCTGATGTTCTTTACTTCTAAAATAATCTAGAATAGTAATATCCATAACTGGCGATATATGTAATATCAGATCATCAGTATCTTTGATTAGAATTATATCTATTGATATGAATGGCACACTCAATATATCAAGTTTGAAATCTCTAGCATAATTGTTAATGGATAAATTTAAATCCTTCTTTGTTTGAGTTACTACATATAAATCACTACCTTCTCCTCCTGATATAAATATGGTATTATCATCATTTTCTATGATATCATCAGCTACAGAACCAAATTTCCATAAATCATTATTTGGATATCTTACTTTACCAAGAATATTATAGTTATGTTCTGTATATGTAATATTATGATAATGGTTTACCAGCTCTTCAATTTGCATATTCCTATCTATACCAGCATTTATTAAAAAATTCTTTATATCATGGCTTGTTGTAAGTTTATCTAATATTAGTACAATATTATTACCATACCTATCTATTAATACATAATTTGTTATATTAGTAGTATTTGTAAGATAGTTTTCTAACGCTAATTCGTACTGATCATTTTTTGATAAAGGTATATTGATTATCAAGCGATTGCTTGAGGAATTGTATTTAATGCTTGTGGCGTCGTTTAATAACGATATTTCAGGAAATATTATGTTTTTTGTGCCAATGCCAGGTATATTTATATTAGACTCAGCATAATCGAGGTTAGAATTTTTCGATTTTATATAAATATTATAATTGGTATCATCTCCTGTAACTATAGTATTAGGTGATACAATTACATTTCTACATCCTTTTATGGTATCTTTTTGAGTATAGCTGATTCCACCACCACTATCTACTGTAATATGGTTATGCGATATATTAGCATCGTATATAGTGGAATCAGAATCTTTTTGATGCAATAGATTATTGCATACGATTTTATCTACTTTATTTGAATCACTATTATACCTAATCGTTACATTTTCTGACTGACCATATATCTTTGATACACTATTACTGGATCTGTCGCATCTACATTGAATTTTTCCTAGTTCTCCGGTTTGTCTTAAAAATTGGATATTATGCGGCCATAATCTTGGCAAAGTTTTCAAAAGTAGAATTCTGTTTTTTAGTTCCGATTAATTGTCCTTTTTGAATGATTCTAATATTTTCTATCCCTTTTATAGTAATGGCAGCAGCATGGAAATTCTTAAACCCTAGCATAGTCTTTATCCGTTTTTTGATAAACCTGTGGTCTTGCTCGACTCTATTATTCAGGTATTTGTTTTGAAATATTGGAATTTTATGATCTTGATCTAGTTCTGTATTTAAAGCATCAAGCGCAGCCTTATTACTACCGCTTTTATCAACTACCACTTTAGAAGGAATATTATTACAGCTGATAGCCTTACGAAAAAAATAAAGAGCTGCAGACTTGTCTCTACTTTCACTTAGAAAAAAGTACAACTGTATCTCCATAACGATCTACTGCTCTATATAAATAGATCCACTTACCATTCATCTTTACGTAAGTTTCATCCATTCTCCAACTACTACTAACTGGGCGTTTTCGTCTTCTTACTTCTTGATCTATGAGGGGAACAAACTTAATAACCCATCTTTGTAAAGTGGAATGATCAATCTTTGCGCCTCTGATATGCATCATCTCTTCCAGATCTCTATAGCTTAACGAAAAACGACATTTCATGTACACAAATAAAAGAATTAACTCCGGGGATGAACAAAATCCTTTAAAATATGGCAATAATCGAGGCGTAATACTAAACATCTAAACTAAAGTTTTAAACTAAAAATCTAAATTTAAGGCTTTCTTTACACACATGCGACAGAACCGACAAGGGGGAGAGATAGACAAAATTAAAGGTAGACGCGACAGAACCGAAAAAACTATCAATTAAATAAATTTATATAAATATAATATTTCAAGGTCGACTACTTAAACAGCCTCGTATACAATCGATTAATTTTTTTCTTTATGGGTAAAAAATGGATCATCTGAAAGATATTGTTTTTTCTTGTGCATCGCTTGTAATAAGCTATAAGCAGATCGATATTTTTTTAAATAGTAATAACTATAGTACAAAGCTTGTCCAACTGCTTGGTCTTTTTTGTCTTGTCTACGGGCTATTTTTAGGTAATCCATAGACTTTTTTAGATATTTTTCTAATTTTGATACCCTTTGTGCCCACTGATTACAGGCCAATATTGCTGCTTTTTTTTGGTTTATGTAGCTATATAAAGGGCTTGTATAGGATATATGGCCTGTTTTTAACAACAGATTTAAGATGTTTATTTTACTATGTTGAACAAGTTGATAATCATATACTACGCAGGTAGGGCGGGCAAATAGAAGTGGTTTAGAGAGCCAACGCCTTACATTAAAAATGGGCCATATACCGTGATGCGATACGGATCCCATACCATCGGGCAATGTATAGCTAAGCGTCACATGGATTAAGCCATACCAATCAGTCAACCTAGGATGGGCTAACGGCTCTTTTTGTCCAAATAATTGTACCGTATCGCTATGCAATTTTATGGCTTTATTGTAAAATACAAAACCTATTTGACACAACGCATCATATTGATGGGGCTGATCTTTTAAAACTTTCTTGTAATAAAAAACGGCCTCTTCTATACGTCCTTGATATTCTAGGAGATAAGCATATGCATAATAGGCATGGATTTCTTTATTTTGGAGCCCAACGGCTAAGCCATCTGCATAACTATCTAATTTGCCAGCAGCATCATAGATGCAACATTTTTCTTCTAATAACTCATTATTAAAAGGAAACTGAAGGAGTGCTTCATTGAGAATAGCTATAGCTGTATCAAAATTTTTAAGTTTATAGTAATGAATAGCAGCTATAGCACGCAAAACAGCAAAGTGTGGGCCTTCCACTCTTAAATAGTCTTGATAATAACGCAAGGCTTCCTCTGGCTTATCATGGCTATGATAGGCAATAGCCATATACAACAATGGCGTAGTTTCTTTAGACAAAATACGTCTGCAAATAGCAAATTGCTCTATGGCTTGATCAAATGCTTCTTGTCTATAGTAACCTATCCCTCTGTTTAAAAAATAACTCCATAGAGCAGTTAAGTTACCAACGGAAAAGCTATGAAATTGTTTGTGTTTAGATACACTTAATTGCTGCGCTTGAGCATAGGCGGTAAGAGCCTGATCCAATAAAGCGGGTGCTTCTTCTGAAGCCACATGATCCCTTAAAAGTCGATCATAAATAACCCCTCTATAATACCAGGTCGCAGGATGGCCTGCGAGCTTGCTATCTTTAATAGCTGCATCAATAGCCAATCGAGCTTGTTGTACATTAGACAAAGCAGTGGCTTGATCTGATGGAGGGTTATTATCTGTATCATCTACTGATGGAGATGGCACTTCACTATGCTTTGGCTTAGCACTCTTCTGCTTATTTTGACCCTCAAAGGTACGTAGAATCTGCGCTATGGATGGAGGAATCGCCAAAAGGGAATGGGGAATTACCAACCATACCAGTACACAAGAAAATCTATACCTACCTACTTTATAAAGAATCATTCTATATTTTTTATCCATATTTTAATCTACTATTGCACTAATTAATGGTTAAACAGAAGCTATAGCAGCTATAGCTCACTACTCCTTGGACGCATTTTTATATACCACAAGAACAAGGCAAAATAAAAGGCGTAAATGATCTGTTACCAGTTGCAAATTAAAGGCCTATTTTGAAAAATACAAATAAAGGAACTGTTTAAGGACAATATAGTCTGCTAAGCCATACGATACATTCTGACGGGTTCTGTCGCATGTGTGTAAAGAAAGCCTTAAATTTAGATTTTTAGTTTAAAACTTTAGTTTAGATGTTTAGTATTACGCCTCGATTATTGCCATATTTTAAAGGATTTTGTTCATCCCCGGAGTTAATTCTTTTATTTGTGTACATGAAATGTCGTTTTTCGTTAAGCTATAGAGATCTGGAAGAGATGATGCATATCAGAGGCGCAAAGATTGATCATTCCACTTTACAAAGATGGGTTATTAAGTTTGTTCCCCTCATAGATCAAGAAGTAAGAAGACGAAAACGCCCAGTTAGTAGTAGTTGGAGAATGGATGAAACTTACGTAAAGATGAATGGTAAGTGGATCTATTTATATAGAGCAGTAGATCGTTATGGAGATACAGTTGTACTTTTTTCTAAGTGAAAGTAGAGACAAGTCTGCAGCTTCTTTATTTTTTTCGTAAGGCTATCAGCTGTAATAATATTCCTTCTAAAGTGGTAGTTGATAAAAGCGGTAGTAATAAGGCTGCGCTTGATGCTTTAAATACAGAACTAGATCAAGATCATAAAATTCCAATATTTCAAAACAAATACCTGAATAATAGAGTCGAGCAAGACCACAGGTTTATCAAAAAACGGATAAAGACTATGCTAGGGTTTAAGAATTTCCATGCTGCTGCCATTACTATAAAAGGGATAGAAAATATTAGAATCATTCAAAAAGGACAATTAATCGGAACTAAAAAACAGAATTCTACTTTTGAAAACTTTGCCAAGATTATGGCCGCATAATATCCAATTTTTAAGACAAACCGGAGAACTAGGAAAAATTCAATGTAGATGCGACAGATCCTAAAATAGACCATACTTTGTCTGAAATATCATGACGGTGAATCCATTTAGACATCTTAGGAATATAATTGATCCTATTAATTTAAAAATATAATACGAACTACAAACCTAATATACAAAATATTTCATGACGACACTATCTAGACTCCCGAAATAGACAAATTAGGGATCTGTCGCATCTACATTGAATTTTTCCTAGTTCTCCGGTTTGTCTTAAAAATTGGATATTATGCGGCCATAATCTTGGCAAAGTTTTCAAAAGTAGAATTCTGTTTTTTAGTTCCGATTAATTGTCCTTTTTGAATGATTCTAATATTTTCTATCCCTTTTATAGTAATGGCAGCAGCATGGAAATTCTTAAACCCTAGCATAGTCTTTATCCGTTTTTTGTATAAACCTGTGGTCTTGCTCGACTCTATTATTCAGGTATTTGTTTTGAAATATTGGAATTTTATGATCTTGATCTAGTTCTGTATTTAAAGCATCAAGCGCAGCCTTATTACTACCGCTTTTTATCAACTACCACTTTAGAAGGAATATTATTACAGCTGATAGCCTTTACGAAAAAAATAAAGAAGCTGCAGACTTGTCTCTACTTTCACTTAGAAAAAAGTCAACTGTATCTCCATAACGATCTACTGCTCTATATAAATAGATCCACTTACCATTCATCTTTACGTAAGTTTCATCCATTCTCCAACTACTACTAACTGGGCGTTTTCGTCTTCTTACTTCTTGATCTATGAGGGGAACAAACTTAATAACCCATCTTTGTAAAGTGGAATGATCAATCTTTGCGCCTCTGATATGCATCATCTCTTCCAGATCTCTATAGCTTAACGAAAAACGACATTTCATGTACACAAATAAAAGAATTAACTCCGGGGATGAACAAAATCCTTTAAAATATGGCAATAATCGAGGCGTAATACTAAACATCTAAACTAAAGTTTTAAACTAAAAATCTAAATTTAAGGCTTTCTTTACACACATGCGACAGAACCCAAATTAGAGTCTGGGGACTTGCACCCCATTTGTTTCACAGCTGTACCGGCGTGCAGTCAGATAGAATATTACAGACATAGAAGTATACCTAATTTTATTGTCAATTTCATTGCTGGAATTACAGCTTATGGACTAAAAGAGAAAAAACCGGCTATAACTAATATATATGACTGGTTTACAATAACTCTAATCCAGAATTGACGTTAGTAGATTATCTCCCTCATCTACTTTTACAATGGTGCTGGAAAATAACCTAAGGGTAAAAGCATCTATCCAATTTAAGTTTTCTGCTGCATTAGACCTGTTATACAGAGGAGATAGATCCGCAAATCGTAACTTTTTTCGATTCGGTACCGATGGTCCTAACTTTAAGAAAAGTTAAGTCCAATTATTGATACTATTAGAGTAGTAATAAAGAATAATCGTAATATAGATATTGGTTCATTAAAGATCAATATACCTAATATTGCAGTGCCAGCAGAACCAATACCAGTCCAAACCGCATATGCTGTACCTATAGGAATTTTGTTCAAAGTTTTTGAAAGACATATAAAACTTAATGCTCCAAAGAAAATAAAAAAGATCGTTGGTTTTAGTTTTGTTAAACCATTAGAATATTTTAATGAAATAGAAAACGCTATTTCAAAAAGTCCTGCCATAATTAAAAGAATCCAGTACATAAGGTGAAGTATTAATACAAAATATGTTATTACAATAGGGTATTAAGGGTATTAGGCAAAATAGTACGTAAATACACGCTAAGGGTCTTACCATTTAAGGGCATATTCCTCCATAACATGTGCATCAGTAAAATTAAGGTAAATATTCCTTTTAATGTATCATTCCATTATGGAACAATAAAACTACTAAAATAGGAAACATTTTAACTCATTTTTTGTCCAGTTTTTTCGGTCCACTATAATTTTGATCTGTTACATCTTTAAGCAGTCCTTCTAAGATATTTGCTTTCGTAGGCCATTTTTCACCAAACCAAACAAAACCAGGTAATTTCATTTGCGCTTCTTTTAAACTTTCTGCTGGATAAAAGACCCCTATTGGTTTGGGCTGGCAAGTCATTTGCGCTAATGTGTTATCAACCATATTCATTTCCATACCATTACATTTGAGATGGTTCATACCTACCAGCTCATTGTTATCCCCAAGCGCAAAATATATACTCTCACTATTACCACTTATCGACATTTTCTCAATTACACCTTCTTTAAAAAGCCCAACTAGTTTATTCCCCTTTACTTGATTGTAGTGACCAACTAAATTTTCTGAGGCCATAAATAGATTTTTATCTACAAACATACGCACATGCTCTCCTTCCTCTATAGCCAAGTGTACTGCTTCTCCTGTAATTTGGTATTGACCGCACCAAATAATCGGCTTATTATGTAAATAAATTGTGTTTTTACTGGTATTGTAAACAGCGCCATCTGCAACACCCTGTAAAACTTCTTGGTAGAGCCTAACATGGTTTAAAGCATGAACTTCTTGCTCAGGTGGCTCATTTTTTTCCAAAAAAATAAAAGTATCTGCACGCAAATAGATCGTCTCATTATTTAATACTTTGGTTAATAATGGGCTATCTGTTATGACGCTTTTTTTCTCTTTTCTAGTATAACTAGCCTTACCACCGGTTATTAAGGCATCATGCTTTTGCGAATGAAGTGAGACATGGCCAGTAGCTGCGCAATCCTCTCCATTAACAATCTCTAAGTGGTCTGCAGCAAGCCTTATATTTTCTGTGGTAAGTACTCCTTGTTCAAAAGCAAGTTGTTTTTTAGGCAATGAATAATATCCCCCCTTAGGGGTCTTAAGTACTCCATCACGATAAATAATTTTGGTAGGGCCTCGAAAGTAAGCAACCTCTGATTCAGTCTTATAATCCAGCTGATCGGAATGGAAGGTATAACTAGGGTCTACTAAGACTACCTTATCGCAAAAGGTAACTTGATGATGGGCACCATCATAAAGACCCATACTACTGGTTAAAACCATTTGATCTTGTACCAACTTTCCCCCTTGCAAAAACTTACCTTGTTTTTTTTCCACATCGTAGATTAATTTAGGAGTATAAAATGTAGCTTTTCTAGATAAATAGCGTACATTTTTTTCGAAAACAGCTCGCTTTTGTAGTAAGTCATAGGTTAAGAAAACACTTTCTACAACGTTACCTTCTTGATCCATAATTTTGACATTGCCCTGCGCTTTTATAAGCTCTTGATCATCATATTTATAGGCCTTATCTGCAGTCAATACCATACCGTTCGTATGGAAAGTAAAGACCACATTCCCTTCTAGTTTCTTACAAGGCTTATTATCTATCACATCGCTTTCTAACCGATCCGCTTTATAGGTCATCGCTTCAGCCCAAATAGAAAGGGGGAAGGTAAGTAGATATGCCGCAAAATAAATAATTCGTTTACACACTTTTCTATCTTTTCAAAAACAAATCATCCAAACTTAATAAAAAGCAAGATAATGACCTCAGGGTTTGTTAAGTTGTGTTAGGTACACGTTACATCAGATCTGTTTTTTGCGCTCTCTTGTGTTTGTCGTTGATTGTGTATAGGCCTCTCTGTGGGGTATGGTGATCCACTTTTGTCCCTTTGATATGCATCATTTCTTCCAGGTCTCTATAGCTTTACAGGGAAACGGTATTTCATGTAGACAAAATAAGAAAATTACCTTTGCTGATGGGCAAAATCCTTTAAAATAGGAGCAATCTTGGCCTAATGGCAAACATTCTTATTAAGTTTTAAAACAAAACCTTAATTTAATGGTTTTTTTTAAATAGACGCGACAGAACCAAAGTTTGTCCTAATTTTTCGGGTTACTATATTTTTCAGTCCACTATACTTTTTATCTGCATGCTTTTTTTATTAAATTTGGTTCTTCGTGTAATGGCTACATGATGATACCTAACTAGTCATTTGTTATATTCTAGATATATATCCATCACGAAGATTTTATTGTCTAGCTTTGGAAGAAAAACCCCGCACTTGCAGTGCGTTGTTTCAACATATAGAATTTAGAGATGCAGTATAAAATGATAAAGAATCATATTGATAAATATAAATCGAAAGAACACAAACTTGGATATTTTAAAGTTGAAAACTAGTTGTGGCTAAGCCATTCATGCCGTAATCTTAAGCCCTGTATTTGCAATCGAGGGCGGGTTAACTTTTTATTAATCAGAAAGCACAAATATGAAAGTAATAGAGATTTTAGGGTATAAAAGAGCAAATCTCGGTAAGGCCGAATCTAAAAAACTAAGAACAGCTGCACAAGTCCCAGGGGTATTATATGGTGGTACCGAGCAAGTACATTTCCATGTACCTATGGTGCTTTTACGTGATTTGATTTATACACCTCATGCCCATTTTGTAGACCTCAATATTGAAGGATCCATCTACAGATGTATTTTACAAGAGATGCAATTCCATCCAGTAAGTGAAATGATGTTGCATGTGGATTTTTTGCAAATTTTTGATAGTAAAAAAATTAAAATGGATATCCCAACCGCATTTGTTGGGAAAGCAATTGGTGTAGCCAAAGGAGGGGTGCTTGCTAAGAAGCAAAGAAAATTGCCTATCTCAGCTTATCCAAAGAATATGCCATCGATCGTGGATATCGATGTTTCTCATCTTGATTTGGGACAAATTGTACGGGTGCATCAAATTCCAATGGCAAATTATACTATTTTAGCCTTGCCTAATACACCAGTCGCCTCTATTGAGATTCCAAGGGCATTGCGTAGTGCAGCTAGTAAAGAGGAGAAAAAAGGGAAGTAATCATAAATTGCCTTTTGGGGTGGTTTTGAAGCAGTACCATCAATAGCCATAGCGTCTAAAATAACCTATGAAATTACTACTAGTTGGATTGGGAAACATTGGTTCAGAATATGTTCATACTAGGCATAATGTAGGATTTTTAGTAGTGGACCATTTAGCAGCTCAACAAAAAGTTACTTTTCAAGTAAGTCGGTTGGCTGCTATCTCTTCTTTTGCCCACCATCCATATCAAGTATATATGATTAAACCTACCACTTATATGAATAATAGTGGTAAATCCGTTCGCTATTGGTTGCACTACTTAAAAATACCAGTTGAACAAAGTTTGACGATTGTAGATGACATCGCCCTTCCTTTTGGTAGAATGCGTTTGCGGACGAAAGGTGCTGATGCAGGCCACAATGGCCTAAAAAGCATTGCCCATGCTCTGGCTTCAAACCACTACCCACGTCTTCGAATAGGTATTGGAAATGATTTTCCCAAAGGTAAACTTTCGGATTTTGTTTTAAATAATTTTAATGAAAAAGAATTACAAACAATAGATGACCACTTGGATAAAGCTTGTGAAATATTAATGGCTTGGTGTAATAAAGGCATTGTAGATGCTATGAACCTGTTTAATTAAATAAAATATAGCGTATCTATTCAGATTAATTCGGTGTATCAAAAAATAAAATATAAATCAAGCCCTGTTAAAAAATTTTGAACCCAGTGCTTATAGATAGCACGCCAAGCCATTTGGTACGGAACCTAAGGAGTGGATTTTTCAACTCTAAGCAGGGCTTTCAAAACTTTTTATACAGGGCTATTTTTGTACTTCTTAAGAAGATGATGTTTACAGGTGATTGAACAAATATACCCTAAGCGCTACTAAAGTCATCAGGTTTATTTATGGTTTTTAGCGCCTAATAGGCCCACTATATTCACACCACCTTTTGCTTCATCAAAGCCACTGACCAAGTGAAAAGTAACACTAAGACTTAATCTTCTTTTGCAATAGCGTTTTGCAAATTTGTAAAGCATTGCAAGCTTAAAGCAAATACTATTTTCGTATTTAACACACTTCTTCACCTGACTAAATACCATGACATTTTTACATTATATTTCTTTATCAAGTTATCTTTCTCATATTAGAAAAAAAACTTGATCATTGTCTATCATTACAATAATGATGGTGTTATGTATCTAGCCTTATAAAGGTTATGTAGCACCAGCTGCTTTAATTTTTGCTGCAAAAAACTTAGAATGCTTAAAAAATGGAATATAGTGTTCCTCTACAACAATAGCTGTATTGGTACTAATGTTACGCCCAATTTTTTTAGCACGTTTCTTTTTAGAAAAACTACCAAAACCACTAAAATGTACGCGATGATCATCTATTACAGCATCTTGAATAACACGAAATAATTCATCGATCGTATTTTTAACATCTTCTTTATCAATCCCTGTTTTCCGAGCGATTGCTAAAATTACTTCTGATTTGGTCATGGTATATACAGATTTAAAAATTATATAGCCATTTATGTAGATGGGTGGGTTAGTGTTAAACCCATTCACACTATGCTATGATAACAAGTTCATTATTATGCTGTGAATTTACATGAGACAGTTTGAACTTGCAATTATTTTCCTGTATAAAACGATTATTATTTTTGATAAATAATAATTTATACATTAAATTTGTACTTCACCGTAGGAGTTTGTAGAAGTTTTACGGTCTGGTAGTTCAGTTGGTTAGAATGCCTGCCTGTCACGTAGGAGGTCGCGGGTTCGAGTCCCGTCCAGACCGCTTTTATCCGAGGTTAAGATAGAAAAATTGTTCTGCTAATACCTATAAAAGGTTGCTTATATAAATAAAATTATACGTAGATCTACTATAGAGCTATACATTAATAGCCTAATCGATGGATAAGGTGGTAGTTAGTTGTCTAAATATTTGGATGGACTATACGTATCGCTGTTTGACCTGCTACTTTCTTAGCTTTTTCTATTTTTATACCATTGCACATGATTCAAAGAATTCAATCGCTATATTTAGGTATAGTTTGTATCGCTATGGCTGCTTTTTTGAACGTTTCAGTTTGGGTAAAAGTAAGCTTAGACCGTATTTGTACCATGAAGTCCTATGGGCTTATTCTTTCTACAGATCAATGTATTATATTCCCCTATGGTTGTTGTGCTTTATACTGCTGTTGGCTTATGGGAACAGCAATGTATGCCATCACCCAGCATAACCATAGAAAGTTACAACTCCATTTAACTACCCACATCAGCTTGCTATTAATTGTACTAGGGGTGGGTATTTGGATGTTGGTTAACAAGGCTAATGCTGCCTATTTGCCAGATGGATATAGCAGCTATAAAATAGGCATTCTCTTTCCATTTATCGCTTTGATAGCCAATCTATTGGCACGGCATCACATTCAAAAAGATATCCAATTGGTTGATCAGGATTCCTTGCGCTAGGAGAAGAATATTACCCATTGAGCCATATTGGGCCTATTTTTGGGTTTATCTATACCTTATTTGTTTAGACTACTCGTGTGGCTTTCTTATAATTCGAATTGTGCGCTCGGAAGGATTCGAACCCTCAACCTTCGGAGCCGAAATCCGACGTTCTATCCGGTTGAACTACGAGCGCGTGACCAAAATTTATATATTTACAGTCTATTTTTTGCAGCAGAGTCTTAAATTTCAAGTAAAAATACAAAATTTTATGCATATATATGCTTGTAGCCAAACAAGTCTGTAAATCTTACCATGGATATAAAATCCTGAAACAGATCGATCTATCCATCCATACCGGGGAGATGGTGGCCATTATGGGGCCCTCTGGGGCTGGAAAAACTACCTTATTACATCTTTTATCTACATTAGACAAGCCAGATAGTGGCCTTTTAACACTGGATGGCATAGATCTTATAGCACTGAAAGGCCGTGCATTGGCGACATTTAGAAATAAAAAAATAGGATTTGTTTTTCAGTTTCATAACCTTTTACCCGAATTTACAATTTTTGAAAACATTTGTATACCAGGCTATATTGGTGCTTTTTCTAAAAAAGAGGTAGTCCAAAAAGCCAGTTACCTTTTAGATTTACTCGGTATTAGCCATCGAAAAAATCATTTACCAGAAGCTGTTTCTGGAGGCGAGCGACAGCGTGCCGCTGTGGCTAGAGCATTGATCAACCACCCATCTATTGTTTTTGCTGATGAACCCAGTGGTAATCTTGATTCGAAAAATGGAGAAATGCTACATGCGCTTTTCTTAGATCTTTCTAAGCGGCTCAAGCAAACTTTCGTTTTGGTAACCCATAACCAATCGTTGGCAACTATTACAGATAAAATTTTATTATTGCAAGATGGTATATTGAAGCCCGCTTAAAGCTGCAGCAGGTAATCCCCTAAACCATGGGGCGATTATGATCGCTTAAAAAGAAAAAAATAGTTCATTTTAAATGTAAAAAATCAATCCTATCATGCAATCTCCACAAAAGATTCTAGAAGATTTGCAAAAAAATAGCTATGCGCCTATTTATTTTTTGCAAGGAGAAGAAGTATATTATATCGATGCCATTACGCAATATCTCGAAGAAAAACTACTGACGCCGGCTGAACAAAACTTTAATCTAACCATTGTCTATGGCAAAGAATGCAGCATGGCTACACTGCTTACCCAGGCACGCCGTTTTCCAATGGCCGCTAGGCTACAAGTGGTTATCGTCAAAGAAGCACAAGAGATGGCAGACTTAAAAAGCGCTATGGGCCAACAGCTATTATTGCATTATGTGCACCATCCACAACCTACTACCCTGTTGGTTTTTGCACACAAATACAAAACAATAGATGGAAGAAGTGCTTTTGGGAAAGCGTTAAGCAAACACAATGTATTGGTTACCTCTAAAAAACTATATGATGCACAATTGCCTTCTTTTATCAAGTCCTTTGTACAAAATCTTCAGCTGTCTATCACAGAACAAGCGGTTTGCTTAGTAGAGGCCTATATAGGTAATGATTTAACAAGAATAGCTAATGAACTCCATAAGTTACGTATTAACCTCACCGCAAACAGTACAATTACCGATGATACCGTAGAAGCTTATATAGGGCTGCACAAGCCTTTCAATCTATTTGAACTACAAAAAGCCATTGTTCAGAAAGATTATCCCAAAAGTTACCAAATGATTGGTATTTGTGCATCTAGTTCCAAAGAACATGCTGCGTTACCTATTGTAACCATTTTATACAATTTTTTTGCCAAGCTACTGGTATTGCACCAAACCAAAGAAACTATTCCTACTAAGATTGCGCAACAAGTTGATATACATCCCTATTTTATAAAAGGGTACCTTAATGCGGTTCAAAAGTATACATTGCACCAAACCATGGATAACATAACCTATCTCCATCAAGCGGATCTACAATTAAAAGGCATTAATTCCAATATGAATGATTACCAAATTATGAAAGAATTAATTTTTAAATTAATGCACCCTTAGATTGACTTGTAAAAAGCCAATAAGTTCTATTCCGTAACTGCTATTTTGCATATAAAATGTAAAATAGCTATGCTAGCGTAGCAAGATAAAATAGAAATCCCTATTTTGGAGCTATAGAATGTACGAACCATTTTTATAAATGTAGTCCATTGTGGGCGCTTTCTTATCCAGTTTAGTGGTATACGCATATTGACCAGTTTGCTATAGGACCAAAACTGTTACTGTGGTTTATTGTCTCACTTTGGGAGAAAAACCCCGCACTTGCAGTGCGTCGTTTCAACATATTTGGCAATTAAAGGTTCAATTTTATAAAAAAGTAATCTGTTTGTAAAAAATTCTAGTACTTTTACAGATCAACTGATCAAGGATTATGTTGATAGACATGGATAAATAGAAGATCAACTTGGAGATTTTCAAGTCGAAAACTAGCTGTGGCTAAGGCATTCATGCCGTAATCTTAAGCCCTGTATTTGCAATGCAGGGTGAGTTAACTTTGAACCTAATATACTTATGATACAACCAATATATGCGGTTATGGCAATGGCCATTTTCTTAATGAGTATCCCTTATAAAGGATTTGCTTTAACCAATCATTCGTCTGTTGCATTTCCAGAAGCTATCTTTCATGAAGGGCTGGTGCAGTTTGACGAACAGCAATATGATACGGCTCAAAAGTACTTTGAAACTTATGCAAACCAGCAGTCTAAAAAATATAAGCAAGAAGAAGCTTCCTATTATTTAGTCTTATCTGCTTTAGAAAACAAAGATCCACATATAGTTATGCTATTACAATATTTTATAGTAAAACATCCTACCAGTCCACATCTAGAAACCGTGCGTTATCATTTGGCCCATTGTTTTTCTCAAGCAGGTTTGTGGGATAAAAGCCTCATCTTATATCAAAATATTAATCCAGATCGCTTAGCACCTAAAGCACGCGCAGCTTTTCAATATGCGATAGGACATACCTATTTGCAATTAAAAGATTGGGGAAATGCAAAAAAAAGCTTTTTAGCTATTAACCACAAAACCCATCCTTATTATTATCCTGCACAATTACAGATGGCTTATATAGCTTTTGAGCAAGGAGATTATGATGGTGCGCTGGTCGCGCTACAAATGGCCAACAAAAAATACAGACAAGAAACCCAAAGTTTGATTTTAAAGGTATATCATAAAGCAGGAAATTTTTCATCATTATTAGCCTATGTACAAAATTGTCCGGCCTCATCTTTTGGCAAACAAGATCAACTTCTTATTGCGGATGCCTACTTTTTCCTCAACCAATATCAAGCAGCTGTTCTCCACTATCAGGCAGCCTTAGATAAAGATACCGCCCGTATGACATGGGCTAAGCTGGGCCATGCGTTATATAAAACGGAACAATACCCTCAAGCAGAGACTTGTTTTCAGCAATTGGTAAAAAAGGAGGATCATGCCGGTCAAATTGCTGCCTACTATAGTGGCCTAATCTATGAAAAACAAGGAAATCTTCCAGCAGCAATAGCTGCTTTTTGCCAAGCTGGACGGCTAAAATTTGATCCGGCCATAAGCGATTTAGCAGCTATTAAAGGTGCAGGCTTACGTTACCAACAGGGCGCTATTGCAGAGGTTATAGAAACAATGACGGCTTTTATTCAAGCCCGACCAGAGAGTGAAAATCTTTCGGCTGCACAGACCTTACTGGTAACCTGTTACTATAAAATAAGGGCCTATCAACGGGCCATAGATTATATGGCCGCACTACCCTATAAAACAGAACCACTCTTAAGATTATACCAAAAAGTACTCTTTTATGAAGGATTAGCAGCATACAATGCAGATAGATTTGATGCTGCTATAGCATACTTAAAGCAATCGCTAATTTTCCCTTTTAAACCCGCTTTGGTGTTACAAGCTCAGTTTTGGTTGGGAGAATCCTTTTCTGCCGTTGGCGCATATGAAAAAGCTTTAAGCTTTTATAAAAAATATCGGCAACAAGATGATTTACATACACTTTATTATGCAAAAAACCTATATGGATTAGCCTATAGTTACTTTAACACGGGCCATTATACCACTGCAGCCCAAACTTTTGAAGCCTATATAACGATTACCCAAAAACAGCCTGCTGCTACCCATTATGATGCCATACTTCGGTTGGCTGATTGTTCTTATGTAAAAAAAGATTACGAGGAAGCCCTTAGGCGCTATGCACGTGTCTATACCTATCATCCTGCCCATGTTCGCTACCAAGAAGCTTTGATTTACGAGATATTAGGAGACAAACTGCAGGCAGAGCGTTGCCTACAAGAAATATTCATCCATCATACAGATACCAAGTATTATGAAAAAGCATGTTATCATAAAGCTTGCACTATATTCAACGCAGGCCGCTATGAAGCAGCCATTCAATCATTTAGCCACCTTATCCAACGGAAGCCAACCAGTGATTTACAACCAGAGTTATTAATCAAACGAGGACTTGCTTATGAAAATCTTAAAAAATACCAATCTGCTGCTGCAGACTACCAGGCAATTTTAGACGAATATCCTACTCACCTCCATGCAGAAAGTGCTTTAATGGCGTTATGCAATCTGTTTGCTGTGCAAGGAATCCCTGAAAAATCAGATGTATATTTAAAAAAATATGCCCATGTAACGCAAAAACTGGCTAGCCATTCCGATGAGCAGACCATTGGTGCGGCCAAACGTCTCTTTTATAATCAGGCTTATCATAAAGTGTTGCAAAAACTGGCTGCTTTTGATAAGGACTATCCTTCTAGTCAGTGGCTTGCAGAAGCCTATTTTTTAATGGCAGAAAGCTATTATAGGCTGCAAAAGCAGGACCCAGCTATACGTTATTATAAAAAGATAATAGCTGCCCCCCAAACTACTTTCCATAAAAAAGCATGGTTAAGAATGGCTGATCTAGCTTATCAAGGCAAGCGTTTTCAAGAAGCCATTACCCATTACCAAAAATTACAGAAGATGGAACTGACAAACAAAGAATATCATTATACTTTAATAGGGCTTATAAAGGCTAGTTTTAGCCTAAAAAAATATCAAATTACCACACCTGCTTGTTTACAATTGTTGAATAATCCTAAGGATGCACCAGTTGAAACCATCCAACAGGCTGGGCTTTATCTAGGCAAAATAGCCTTGCAACGGTCAGAATATAAGCGTGCTGCAAGCCATTTTTTAAAAGCTAGTAAGCCATTGCATACCGTTACAGCATCAGAGGCACAATATCTATTGGCCCATACAGCATTTAAACGAAAAGCTTATACCACTTCTTTAGATATTTTGTTTGATCTAGTAGAAAAATATCCGCACAACATGCATTATATAGATGGAGCTTTTTTGCTAATGGCAGACAATTACCTAATGTTGGGGAATCTTATACAAGCTAAAGCTACTTTGGACTCTATGATTCAGCAATCGAAAAATAAAAAGAATATTGCAGTTGCTAAGCAAAAAAAGTCTAAGGTGATCGCTCAGCTCAAAGCAGTAGATAGGGCCACTAAGCAAGCGCCATCACACCCCAAAAGTGCGCCATAGATTTCTAAGAAATTTTGATAGATCTAAAAAATTTTATGTGCCTTGCGTAGGCTCTGTTTCACCTATAAAATAGCTGGATAGCGTAAGGGATCTACTTCATGCATCATGCTATATATTTTACTCACTATTTCCTCTACGTTAGGTTTAGAAAAATAGTTTCCATCGTCTCCGTAGGCTGGGCGATGTGGTTTGCTGCTAATGGTTATCGGTGGTTCGTCCAACATAGCGTAACCTTTCTGCTCTTCCAATACTTGTTGCATCATATAGGCAGTTGTACCGCCTGGGACATCTTCATCTGCAAAAACAATACGATTGGTTTTTGCCAATGATTGTACAATACTATGATGTATATCAAAGGGTAATAAAGTCTGTACATCAATGACTTCACATTCAATGCCTAAACTTGAGAGGCTATTTGCTGCTGCACAAACAATTCGACACATTGCACCATAGGTCACAATCGTCACATCTTTGCCTACACGAAGTAGTTCTGGTACACCTATTGGTATGGTCATGGTTGCTACATTATTAGGCATAGGTTCTTTTAAGCGGTAACCGTTCAAGCACTCAATGATTAAAGCAATGTCATCTGAACGCATCATAGTATTGTAAAAACCAGCTGCTTGGGTCATATTCCGGGGCACTAGTAGGTAGATCCCCCTTATGGCATGCATAATGCTCGATATATAAGAACCAGCGTGCCAGATGCCCTCTAGTCGGTGGCCTCTTGTTCGAATGATCATAGGTGCTTTTTGTCCTCCTTTTGTTCTATATAGCAGCGTAGCTAAATCATCTTGTATAATCTGTAAAGCATAAGGAAGATAGTCTAAATATTGTATTTCAACGATTGGCCTTAGCCCACGCATGGCTGCACCAATGCCTTGGCCGATCATAGTACATTCTCGAATGCTGGTATCGGTTACGCGTAGTGGGCCATATAGAGCTTGTAGACCTGCAAAACCCTGGTTTACATCACCTATTTTGCCTAAATCTTGTCCAATCGCAAAAACACGACCATCACGTTCTAATAACGATTTAAAACAACTACATAATATTTCTCTACCGTCTACCTGTGAAGGATTTTCTGTATAAATAGGAGGTATGCCTTTTACATATAAAGCAGCACTGCTAGAATGGCTATAAAGATGGCTACTGAATCTGTTTGTGTTGTTTCTTATATTTTTGTGCCACCAAGCCAGTAGACCCTTTTTATGGACGTAAGGTATCTCTCGTAATGCATAGAGTGCTTTATCTACTGCTTGGCTGATATCTAAGTGACGGAGATGTGGTTGTGCAAGCGTATGCATAATAGTAGGCCATTCGCTCGTGTCTACTATCTCTTGGGGCAATACGATATCATTTAACAAAGCAAGTAGCTCATTTTTTGCTTGGTTGCGCTCATGGATACAGCTATTCCATGCAGCTTGCTGTGCTACTTTTACTTTTTTATCTGCTTCTAAGGCAATTTTTTGAAGTGCCTCTTCATTGGCTATACCACTTCCTATCATCCATGCTGCCATCTTTGGTAGGCAGTCATATGCCTTTTCCCATCTTAGTCGTTTTGCCGACTTATACCGTTCATGAGAGCCAGATGTAGAATGGCCTTGTGGTTGGGTAAGTTCTTTAACGTGAATCAATACAGGAACATGTTCGGTTCTACAGATGGTTACCGCCTGATGATAGATGTGACATAAAGCTAGATAGTCCCACCCCTTCACAACAAATATTTCATAGCCAGCTTTCCCCTTAGTCCGTTTGAAACCTGCTAAAACGGCAGAAATGTCTCCCTTAGTAGTATGATAGGGTTGGGGAACAGAGATACCATATCCATCATCCCAAATAGAAATACACATAGGTACTTGTAAAACCCCGCCTGCATTAATGGTTTCAAAAAACATACCCTCTGAAGTACTTGCATCACCAATGGTACCAAAAGCCACTTCATTCCCTTTATTAGAGAAATTTTTTTGTATCTTCTGAAAATCAGTAGCTCGGTATAATTTAGAAGCATAGGCTAGCCCTAATAATCTGGGCATTTGTGAGGCCGTACAGGATAGATCAGCAGAAACGTTTTTACGGGTGAGTTGATTCAACCAATTCCCTGCTCCATCTATAAATCTTGTTGCAAAATGGCTGTTCATCATTCTCCCTCCAGAAGCCGGATCAGCCTCTATAGAAGCATGTGCATATAATTGGGCAAAATATTGTTGCAAAGTCAGGGCACCAATCGCAAACATAAAAGTTTGGTCTCTATAGTAGCCGGAACGCCAATCTCCAGCTTGAAAATATTTAGCCATAGCTAGTTGAGCCACCTCTTTACCATCTCCAAAAATGCCAAATTTGGCCTTTCCTGCAAAGACTTCTTTCCGTGCCAAGACACTTGCTGCTCTGCTCTCACAAGCTATTCGGTAGTCATTCAGTATTTCAGTAGGCGTAATGGATAAGGCGTTTAACATATGCTTTTTATAGTGCAAACCGCTTACTAGATTTTAAATTAAAAATATACCATTGTAAATTTAGATGCTTTTTATCCAAAATCATTACGTATCGCTATGAATTATATGGTCACTCCGTAACCTGAAATGCCTTTATAACATGGTTGAATGGATATGGACACAATTGCATGATAGCCAAACGCTGACTAATTGTCACCACCTCTTCATTTATACTTTATAATTTTATCCGTTTAAGGGGTTTGGCATGAAATCTGCTTTAGTACAGGTCAGATTAAAATGTGTGCAACCAAGTTGGCGTGTTGTGCACATAGCTTAATGTAGATGTATACGATCAACCATTATTATAATATATAAGTTATGAGCAAAGTTCATATAAAACCATTAGCTGATAGAGTTCTAGTAGAACCTGCAGCAGCTGAAGAAAAAACAGTTGGCGGAATTATTATTCCTGATAGTGCTAAAGAAAAACCTCAAAAAGGAAAAGTAGTTGCAGTAGGGCCAGGTAAGAAAGATGAACCTATCACGGTTAAAGTAGGAGATCACGTGCTTTATGGCAAGTATAGTGGTACAGAGTTACATATAGATGGTATATCCTATCTTATTATGAAAGAATCAGATATTTATGCTATTACCTAATTCATAGTATACATAATCAATTAAATTCTTATAACCTTATTAAACTAATATACAATGGCAAAGAATATAATTTTTGATGCAGAAGCACGAGAAAAGCTAAAAAAAGGCATTGATACCATGGCCAATGCAGTAAAGGTTACCCTAGGTCCAAAAGGTAGGAATGTTATTTTAGATAAAAAGTTTGGTGCCCCTAGTGTGACTAAAGATGGTGTATCGGTGGCAAAAGAAATTAGTCTAAAAGATCCTGTAGAAAATATGGGTGCACAACTGGTGAAAGAGGTAGCTTCTAAAACAGCAGATAGCGCTGGAGATGGTACTACTACTGCCACACTTTTGGCTCAATCTATTTTTACACATGGTATTAAAAATGTCGCTGCAGGAGCTAATCCGATGGACATCAAACGTGGTATAGACAAAGGTGTAACAGCCGTTGTTAAAAAGTTACAAGAAATCTCTAAAAAAATTAATGATTCCAAGGAAATAGAACAGGTAGCCACTATTTCTGCTAATAGCGACTCTAAAATCGGTAAAATGATTGCAGATGCTATGGAAAAAGTGGGTAAAGATGGCGTGATTACAGTTGAGGAAGCAAAGGGAACAGAAACAGAAGTAAAGGTAGTAGAGGGAATGGAATTTGATCGAGGCTATCTATCCCCTTATTTTGCAACCAATACAGAAAAAATGGAAGTAGAGCTTTCTAATCCTTATATTCTGATTTGTGATAAGAAAATTTCTACTATGAAGGATCTTCTTCCTATTTTAGAAGCTGTTTCTCAAAGTGGAAGACCATTGGTAATCGTTGCAGAAGATATAGATGGTGAAGCATTGGCTACTCTTGTTGTAAATAAAATTCGAGGTATTTTACGTGTAGCTGCTGTAAAGGCGCCTGGTTTTGGTGATAGAAGAAAAGCAATGTTAGAAGATATTGCAGTGCTTACAGGAGGTACCTTAATTGCGGAAGAAAAAGGTTGCAAACTAGAAAGTGTTACTTTGGACTGTTTGGGTAGTGCAGAAAAAGTCAATATCGATAAAGATCGTACGGTTATTGTACATGGTGGCGGAAACAAAAAAGATATCGAAGCCAGGATTGCCCAAATTAAGTCGCAAATAGCACATGCTACTTCTGATTATGACAAAGAAAAACTCCAAGAGCGTTTGGCAAAGTTATCTGGTGGTGTAGCCATCTTGTATATTGGTGCAGCTACCGAAGTAGAAATGAAAGAGAAAAAAGACCGTGTAGATGATGCGTTGCATGCCACAAGAGCTGCTGTACAAGAAGGTATTGTGCCAGGTGGCGGTGTTGCATTGTTGTGTGCAGCAACCTCTGGATCATTGGATCACCTAGCTGTAGAAAATGAAGATGAACAAACAGGTATCAAAATTTTGAGGCTTGCACTAGAGTCGCCTTTGCGCACCATTGTGGCCAATGCAGGCGGTGAGCCATCTGTAGTGGTCCAGCGTGTAAAAGAAGGTACCGATTCTTTTGGATACAATGCCCGTACAGATGTGTTTGAAGATCTCTATAAAGCAGGGATTATTGATCCAACTAAAGTAACCAGATTGGCGCTAGAGAATGCAGCTTCTATTGCCTCTCTTTTACTTACAACGGCTTGTGTAGTAGCAGATGATCCGGAAGATGAAAAACCTGCTCCTATGCCTCAGATGGGTGGCGGAATGGGTGGTATGATGTAATCTATTGCTTGATGGCCATCTATTGGTCCAATCAAGGTGATCGGTTGGATACCGATCACCTTGATTGCTTTAAATATTTCTATTATACCATTTTTTATTTTTAAAGTATAAGCAATAATAGATATATGTCAAATTTATATGCTCTATTGTATAATGCCTATTTTCACATTTAATAGATTACCCCCTTTACTCAATAAGATACTTTCTTATTTCTGCCTTATATTTAGCCTGTTGGAGATACCCTAAATCTAGCAATATATCATCCAGTAGATCTGTTGATCAAGCTAAAAATATTTCACTAAGCTATCTTTTAAAATCCTATCAATGTGGAGATGATGCCTTGTTTGTTAAGGCTCTTCTACCTTCTGGGGCTATATTGTGTACCAATACATATAGAATTGATGTAGCAGTTGCTGGTAACGCTAAACATGATACAGGATATAAAAATATTTTAACAGATGAACGTGTAAGCGATAGCTTGCTTATTGAGTCTATTGGAAGCCATTTTGACCAAAAGGTTACATTTGGTGTAGCAGATGGTGTCGGTGGATGGGGTAAAATTGCAGGCAACTATTCTAGTACATTAGTCCATAATATTGCAGCATCGAGTGCTGAAAGCCCATTAGAAATGATCAGGGATGGTTACCATAAAACAGACAAAGTAGCCAGTACCACTATTTGCGTGGCCACTATTGACCAAGGCCATTTAATATGGGCTAATTTAGGAGACTCTGGGTTAAGGGTCTTGCGCAATAAGCAGTTTCAAGTTAAGACTAAAGAACAGCAACATATATTTAATTTCCCCTATCAATTAGGTAAAAGAAGTATGGATTGTCCAGATGATTGTGACCGTGGAGTATATCGATTGGAAAAAAGAGATGTGATGATTATGGGTACAGATGGTTTATTTGATAATCTCGATGGTTCAGAACTGATTAGTCTAATCAATCCTGATCATTCTGCAAAGGAAATAATAGATAGGCTGGCTAAAAAAGCCATAGAAAATAGTAGAAACTTGAATAAAACGTCTCCTTTTTCAGAAAAATCCATGCATGCTTTAGGAATACAATCTTCTGATTATAAATCATATCAAGGAGGTAAACAAGATGATATATCTATAGTTGTTGCTGTAGTTAAATAGTTTGTATCCCTATAGATATTCTATCATATGCTATAATAAACTGAAAAATTTAAACAAAAAATTATAACTTTGTTAGTATGCAACCTAAATGTAAAATACATATATATTATAATAATCAATTTAAAAAATCAATTTTAGATACATTAAAGCCTAGTAAAAGTAAGTAATATAGTTGTTCAACTAGTATAAATATCAAACCAATAAGTAATATTTTATTTTTGTAAATCAGTAAATAAATAACTACTTTGGGTGATAAGTAAACAAAAAACAGGCAATAAAATCCATCAAGCCTTTTCCCTCATGCCACTGTTATTTGGCTTATACAACTCCATTTAGTAAACGATGCATCTTCCTCATACGCTTGCTTACTTTAGTGACTTAGTAGTGGTTACAGCTGGCCAAGTAGTTGTTCAAGCAGCTAATTCTCCGATTACCGAATTAATCATAGACAGCAGAAATAAAACCACTACTCCATTTCCTATTTTTTTTGCCATTGTAGGCATTAACCACGATGGACACGATTATATAGCAGCAGCTTATGAAAAAGGGATCCGTCAGTTTGTTGTAGCCCACGCATATCATTGTGCTATGGTAGAAAAATTCAATGGGGTCAATATCCTACAAGTAACCAATACCTTAGAAGCTTTACACCAATTTATTGCTTTTTACCGCTCGAAATATCAGTTACCGGTATTGGGCATTACGGGTAGCAATGGCAAAACCATTGTAAAAGAATGGATGCATGAATTTTTATCTAGAAAGTATACAACGGTTAGCAACCCTCAGAGTTACAATTCTCAGGTGGGTGTCCCACTTTCCATAAGCCTATTACAACCCAGCCATGCATATGGCATCTTTGAAGCAGGTATTGGGCAAACAGGTGAAATGGCCAGATTAGCACGACTGATTCAACCGACGCATGGATTGATTACCAACATTGGCCCTGCCCACAGCCAAGGCTTTCAAAACATCACTCAAAAAATTGAGGAGAAAATAAAATTGTTTACCAGCTGTACAACCATTTATTATTGTAAAGACCATCAACCGATTCATCTAGCCATGGTCGATCTATATGGTAGGACAAAAGTACTGGTAAATTGGTCTTTTCATAACCAAAAAGCAGATTATAGGGTTGGTTACAAACGGCTAATCAACCAAACCACTCTACAAATTACTACAACCACCCAAAGCAACACTTTTGTAATTCCCTTTCGGGATAAGGCTTCCATAGAGAATATAACCCATTGTCTGGTCTACCTACTACACAATGGCTTTGAGCCCGGACCATTGCAACGTTCACTCTTGCAGCTTACCTCCATACCGATGCGTATGACCCTTAAAGCGGGGATCTATCGTTGCCAGATCATAGATGATACCTATACCAATGATATGGTCAGTCTAACCATTGCATTAGATTTTATGCAACAACAACAGCCAACGAAACGAACGGTTATTTTAACTGATATATTACAATCTGCTACACCTGATGCCCAACTTTATCAGGAACTAGCTGACTTATTGGTCCAATATACCATCGATCGACTCATCGGTATTGGCCCCCTTATGTGCCAGTATAAAACGCTTTTCCCTATACCAGAAACCATATTTTTTAATGGTATAGAAGAGTATTTGTCAAAAAAGCCATCCTTTAAAAATGAAACCATCTTACTAAAGGGAGCACGTACGTTTCGATTGGAACGGGTGGTGCAAACCATAGAACAAAACAACCATGGAACCATTTTAGAGATCGATATGCATGCGATCAGACATAACCTCTCTTACTTTAGAAGACAACTAAACGTAGGCACCAAAATTATGGCTATGGTAAAAGCTTCCTGCTATGGTAGTGGTAGCAGTAACTTTGAATTAGCTTCTGTACTACAGCGCCATGGCGTGGAGTATCTAGGAGTCGCCTATATGGATGAGGGCATCTCTTTGCGCCAGAAAGGCATTACCTTACCGATTATGGTGATGAATCCAACCGATGATCACTTTGATGCCATCTTAGACCATCATTTAGAACCAGAAATATACAGCTTGCCATTATTAGATGCATTGGCTTGTTTTATAGCAGAAAGATCGGTCGAATCCATATCCATCCACCTTAAATTAGAAACAGGCATGCACCGTTTGGGTATAGCAGCAAAAGAGCTAGACCAACTGATAAAGCAGTTGAAACAAATGCCCGGTCTACATATAGTCAGTATTTTTAGCCATTTAGCTGCTTCACAAGCAGACTTGCACGATGGATATACCCTGTTACAGGCAGAAAAATTTATAAAAATGGCGCAATATATAGAAAAACAGCTGGCCATAAAGCCTTTGAAACATCTTTTAAACACCAATGGTATCTTACGTTTTCCACAATTTCAATTTGATATGGTACGACTAGGGATTGGCTTACATGGTGTAGGGGTTGATCAAACCATACAGCCCCATCTCTTACCAGCCAGCAAGCTTAAAACCACCATTTCACAGGTCAAGTCTATTCAAAAAGGCGATAGCATAGGCTATGATCGCAAAGCCATAGCTACACAAGCGATGACCATTGCCACCATACCTATAGGTTATGCAGATGGTTTAAGCAGATCATTTGGGTGCGGCAAAGCCACTGTGGTCATCCAAGGCCATGAATGTTCTATTATAGGTAATGTATGCATGGATATGGCGATGGTCGATGTCACAGGTCTAGCATTAAAACGTGGTGATGAAGTGATTATTTTTAGTGCAGAACATCCAATAGATAGGTTAGCCCAACGGTTGGGTACTATTTCTTATGAATTACTTACCCAAATAAGCCAAAGGGTAAAACGTGTGTATTATACTTAAATATCTATTTTCTAGTCCATTCCGTTTGGAACGGTATTTATTTTTTCTTATCATGATAATTGCCAGTCAACAAAAAAGGAAAGCAATGCTTCCGTATGATTTGTTTTGTATAATTGGGGGATTTTCCTTTGTTAAGCTTAAGCAGTGGGCATAATTCGGTATAGACCGTAGTCTGCTCTATTGTAATGCTTCTGCTTGGTGTTGAATGGTTTACGATAAATTATCATTCATATTTTAAACATTAATAGCTATGAGAAAAATAAACAGTAGAGTAGGTCTATGCATTGGATTACTAACCGTCCATGCTTTGTCTTCTTGTACCAGCATAAAGCAAGGAATAGGTACCAAGAAGCTTAAAAAGCCGATGCAAACTATGTTAGGTGCCGCTCTATTTTCTAATGTAATTGGTACACCTATGTCTACAACCATGCCATCTGTATCCAATACAACTGGGTTGAGTAATACTACTGCTATGGGTACAACATTAAATCCATACGACCTATCAACCACAGAGGCGTTCAACGCAACTGAACCACATCCATACACATGCAAAGATGCTTCGATTGGTATCGACATGCTGAATGCAAAGCGTGGTCCATATGGGACGACCTCTTTAATGGATGCAGCGGCAGATGGTCGTATAGAAGATTTGAAACAGCTAATACTAAATAAGGCAGCTCTGAATGTTAGGGATAATAATGGAAGGACTGCTTTAATGTATGCAATAGCAAATGATAAAATAGATGTTGTTAAATTATTAACAGAAAACAATTTATTAACAGACAGTACTGCAGATTCCAAGATAGAACTTTTGAACGCGGGAGATAAAGAAGGAATAACTCCCTTGATGCGGGCAATCATAGAGAAAAATATACCATCTATCAAGTACTTGCTAAACCAACAAAATGTAGATCTGAATGTAAAAGATCATGATGGAAAAACTGCTTTAATGCATGGCGCAGTACGTCTTGAGCCAGATACTTACAAGTTATTGGTAGAAAGTCATAGAGTAGATAGAGATGCACAAGATAACGAAGGCAGAACTGCTTTAATGTATTCAGTAACCCACCAAAAAAAAGAGAATGCTGAATTATTGATCAACTACGGGGCATCGATGACTTTAGGAGATTATCAGGGTAAAACTGCTCTGATGCATGTAGTAATATCTAATATACCTAATCAAAAAGACTTGGTCGATTTCTTGATAGACAAAGGAGCAAAGGTAGATCAACAAGATGGTGTTGGAAGGACTGCTTTGATGTATGCAGGAATACATAATAGGGGGGATAGTATAAGGGGATTGGTAGAAAAAGGAGTAAATTTGAATATACAGGATCATGAAGGAAGGACTTTTTTAATGTATATGGCAATGAGCCCTTTGTATACTGATCAACGATCTATTTTAGATTTATTGCAAAATAGACCGTTCGATCTGGAAGTAAAAGATCATAAAGGAAAGACTGTTTTGATGTATGGAGTAATACATGGTGCACCATACTATGTTGCGGCATTGATAGAAGAAAAAGCAGATTTACATGCAAAAGATTATGATGGAAGGACTGCTTACGCCCATGCAATCCGCTCTGAGCAATTTGAAATAGCTGATTTATTGAAAGCAAAGGGAGCAGATCCCAATGAATAAAAGTAACTACTTAAGCATTTATTTAGTCGGCCCTGAAATATTATTTTTGAATAAATTTATTGAATGGATCTTTTTTTACAATATTTATGGTTTAGCAGGCGCTCTATTTTTCCTACCCAAGATATAGGTATAACTGGTTTTGGATTAAGAATTTTAATTATATAGGTTTTAATTTATGTGATTGTGAGTGTGTTAAGAATAACTTTCTTGTAATCAGTCGTAGGTTATGAGCAATAGCACATAAAATAACGTTAAGTTTATCTCCTAGAATACCTTTCAAATAGTTAACAGATAATTTACCATCGGATTTCATATGACCAATATGCGGTTCAATAGAAGATCTTCTTTTTATAGCTTTTTTTAGTAGCAGGCGTTATTCCCCTTTTAGAACCACTTATAAATATATTACATTCACTAACAGGTATATTATTACCCCGGTAGGCTTTATCTACAAAAGCATACTTTACTTTGGTACCAGATAATTGCTCGGCTTGTAATAAACTCTTCTGCAAAGTATGGCCATCGTAAGCATTAGGATGTATTGCTTCTGTTGAAACAATTAAACCTTTTTTATGCGTTACTGTAAATTGTACCTTGCAACCAAACTCATAAGGATGTTTAGACTTACCTTTACTTACACAGTAGACGGATGGTTCATGGATGCTATAAATTTTATCTTTACTTTTTTTGATTGGTTTATAAGTTTTTTACTTATAGATAGTAGATTGGTAAATTGATTCCGTATTAGATCATCAGAGGATTGTATAGAACGTTCTACATCTCTGACTACTCTACCAAGATAGGTTTTTAATGTTTTAATGCCTTTAGATAAACGTTTATACTGTTTAGCATGAGCATAGCAATCAACTTTACGTTTGATAGATAGACCTAAACGCTGATAAGTTTGACGCAGTTTAATACCTGTTTTCTTGGCTATACTGACCAATTTTTCTCTGGATTTATTAAGCAAAGAAGAGTCAGTTGGGTAACAGATATTTTTCTCCATTACAGTAGTATCAGCTATAACTTTTTCAAGTTCTTTTCGGGTCTACTACTTTTTTTTTAGTCGCTAAGTCTATAGTCATAGATAAAATCTTATTGAGACCTTCTTGACCTAATCTATGGCGCCAACGGGTCAATGAACTGGGGTTACAAGGCATCTTAAACTGAAAATAATCATATCCACAAAAGTATTGCCAATAAGGGTTTTCTACCCATCTAACCACTACTTGTTCATCAGAAATATTATACATATGACTGATAATGAGAAGACCTATAATTAAACGAATAGGCAAAGGAGGTTGACCAGGTCCATAGCTAAAACCGCGGTCTAAATCTGATGCTAAGGAGTGAAAAGGAATCGAATCAGATAACTGGAATAATGGATGTTTCGGGTTGAGAAAACTAGATAAGCGTTGCTCAAACAAACGCTCAAGGCTATTATTTATTTTCTTAGATTTCATCCTTATTTTGCAAGCTTTTTATACAAAACAACCTAAAAACTGGTTATTAACCATATATAAATTTAACCATTTATTTGCTGATTAACAAATAATTATATGGTATTTCAGGGCCGACTATTTAGGCTACTTAAAGGTCTTAACTACAGGTTTCCATCTTAAGAAAACCTTTTAAAGACCTATACAAAAAATAGGGAACATTATGTTCCCTATTTTATTATGCTGATTTTGCTTAATGTTGATCCCTATGGTCTATCCACTAGTTTATTCATATTGGTTTGGTGCAACCCTTTTTAATCCAATAAAATGGATTTGTTTAGCCATCTGTCATATTGCATTTCAACCAGTGTAAAAGGGCTCTTGCAAAGGATTGCGGTCAAAGCACCGCTTATTAGATGGCACAATAAACCCTTTATTCAAGGGCACCAAAGGTATACCTTCTATTTTTTAGCTGTACAGTTGCTTTTCTTTCCGTAACTTTGTACACAGGCGATACTTTTGGTCTACTACATTTAGCAAAAAAAGCAGTAGTTCCTTTCTTCAGTCTAAGTTTTTCAGTGCACCTTTTATAGCCATCGTATCGTGCATCGTATATTAGCAGCTAATACAATACAATACAATGATTCATATTTTAATGAATGGTCAAACCAATTCATTTCCCAAAGGGATTACTGGTTTAGCTATTTGCCAACAGCTTGGCACAGCCGTTGATGTCTTAGCCGTTCAGGTAAATGGGGTTGTTTATGATCTTACCCGTCCTATTGAGGTAGATGCTACTCTCCATTTCCTTAGATGGGAAGATGAAGCAGGCAAGCAGCTCTTTTGGCACTCTTCTGCCCACCTTTTGGCTGCAGCATTGACTGTATGTTATCCAAGTGTTACCTTTGGTATAGGTCCTCCTATTGCAGAAGGCTTTTATTATGATGTCGATTTAGGCCCTCATCCTGCCCATACCTTAGATCTAGCAGCCATAGAAAAAGAGATGATTAGACTCGCCCAGCGCAAAGATCCATTTGTGCGTCGCGTCATTTCCAAACAAGAAGCCATTGCTTTTTTTACTAAAAAAAAAGACCCTTATAAATTAGAGCTATTAGAAGGACTAGAAGACGGCACCATCACCTTTTATCAACAAGGTGATTTTGTTGATTTATGTAAGGGAGCCCATTTGCCCCATACTGGATGGATAAAAGCAGTTAAAATTTTAAATGTTTCAGCCGCTTATTGGCGGGGAAATGTAAAAAACAAACAGCTCACCCGCATCTATGGTATCACTTTCCCAACTAAAAAAGAGCTGGCTGATTTTTTACATAGACGAGCAGAAGCCCAAAAAAGAAGCCATGTAAAAATTGGAAAAGCACTTGGCCTCTTTACCTTTTCTGAAAAGGTAGGACTAGGCCTACCCCTTTGGTTGCCTAAGGGGGCACTGTTGTGTGATAAACTGGTCCAATTTCTTAAAAAAGAGCAAATCAAACGGGGATACCAGCCAGTTGTTACTCCCCATATTGGCCATAAGGCACTTTATATAACCTCTGGCCATTATGAAAAATACCAAACCGATTGCTTTCAACCCATTCGTACCGCTGAGGAAGAATACCTTCTCAAGCCTATGAACTGTCCCCATCATTGTGAGATTTATACCAGTACCCCCCGTTCCTATAAAGAGTTACCCATCCGTTTGGCAGAATTTGGGACGGTCTATCGGTATGAATTACATGGTGCCTTACATGGATTGACCCGAACGCGCTGTTTTACCCAAGACGATGCCCATATTTTCTGCCGTTCAGACCAAGTACCAGAAGAGTTTGCCAAAGTAATTGATTTAGTACGTTACGTATTTGGTCTATTTGATTTTAAGGACTATACTGCGCAACTCTCTTTTAGAGATCCCAATAGCAATACCTATATGGGAGATGCACAAGATTGGGATCTGGCAGAAACAGCCATTCAAGCCATTGCCCAAGAAAAAAGTTTGCAAACCACAGTTGTCCTAGGGGAAGCTGCTTTTTATGGGCCAAAGGTTGATTTTATGGTAAAAGATGCGTTAGGACGTAGTTGGCAATTGGGTACAGTGCAGTTGGATTACCAACTTCCCATTCGTTTTGATTTAACCTATATGGGGGCTGATGGCCAAAAGCATCGACCGGTTATGATCCATCGTGCGCCGTTTGGTTCATTGGAGCGCTTTATAGCCATTTTAATAGAGCATACAGCGGGAAAATTTCCACTCTGGTTAGCACCAGAACAGGTAGTCGTTTTATCTCTTTCGGATAAATATGCCAGCTATGCTACAGTAGTTCACCAAAAGCTATTGGAAAAGGAAATACGTGCTACCTTAGATATCCGAAGTGAAACCATTGGCAAAAAAGTTCGTGAAGCTACTTTACGCAAAGTTCCTTATATCCTAGTCGTTGGTGAAAAAGAAATGGCAAGTGAAACCGTTGCCATTCGAAAAGAAAACAACCAAATCAGTATGGCTTTAAATGATTTTATCCAGCAAATTGGTGCAGAAGTAGCTAATATGGGAATTGTAGTATAGGCTAGCTAGTGGGTCTACTAATTGCAATAATCATTCTATGCATCAATCCTAGGTATTGGCAAATGCTTTAGCCCTATTTAGGGGTAATGTTAGAAATTTTTATACCATAAAATGTAAAACCATGCAATGGACCATACCAGAATTGGTAAAGCGATTTGGTGCGAAGCTTATGGGTGGTGTAGATGCGGTCCTCACCCATCTCTGTACATTGGAGGAAGGAAGCTCAGGAGGGCTTAGTTTTTTTTCAAGTCCACAATACACTACTGCCTTTTACCAAACCAAAGCCACTGCTGTTTTGGTCGCCAAAAATTTCAAGCCAGCTCTACCAGTAGCCCCTACTTTGATAGCTGTGGAAGATCCTTACAGCTGTTTTTGTCGCCTTATAGAGGAAGTATACGAAGAAAAAATGGTGCCCAAATGGGGCATAGAATTTCCTTCTTATATAGGCAGGCAGGTTACAGTAGGGGAAAATGTCTACAGAGGCGCTTTTTCCTATATTGGTCACCATGTAGTTATAGGCAAGGGAGTAAAAATTTATCCACATGTATATGTAGGAGATTATGTAACCATTGGCGATGATACCATACTTTATAGTGGTGCCAAAATAGCGGCTTATACGGTAATAGGTAGTCGATGTGTCATCCATGCTGGTGCAGTTATTGGCAGCCCTGGTTTTGGTTTTATAACCCATGCAGATGGCAGTGCCAAACGTATTCCCTCGGTTGGCCATGTTGTATTGGAGGATGATGTAGAAATTGGTGCCCATACTACTATAGATGCAGCTACCGTAGGGCGCACCATAGTAGGACAAGGCACCAAGGTAGATAACTTGGTGCAAATCGCCCATAATGTTCAAATAGGCAAACATACCGGTATTGCGGCACAAGTGGGGATTGCTGGCTCTACTAGGGTAGGGGATTATAGTAAGTTGGGTGGTCAGACAGGTGTGGCGGGCCACCTTCAGTTAGGCGATCATGTTACCGCAGTTGGTCGAGCCGGCATTACGCGCTCTTTTCCAAAAGGAAATATTACCCTTTCCGGTACACCTGCTTTTGAAAATAAAAAATTCTTAGCTTGCTACGCCAGGTTTAAAAATCTCACACCATCAAAAAAGTAGCAAAAATATAAATAATACTTTTTGTGGATCAAAGCGTTTCTTATACAATTTTAAAATATTTAGGATGCAACGGCTACAACAGACCATTCAACGTATCATTTCCTTTGAATCCATTGGCCTCCATACGGGTAAAAAAATTAAGGCTATATTAAAGCCTATGCCCATTGATACCGGTATACAATTTCAACGGATTGATCTGCCCAATCAACCTATTATAGAAGCCTGCGTAGCCCATGTAGTGGCAACAGAAAGAGGTACCATGCTTGAAAAAAATCAGGTGCAAGTGGCTACAGTAGAACATTGGTTAGCAGCGTTAGCAGGATTGCAAGTGGATAATATTTGTATGCAACTAGATGGGCCAGAAGTACCAGATCTAGATGGTAGTGCGTTAGGGTTTGTAACCCTTTTATTAGAAGCAGGGCTGTTGCGACAAGAAGCATCACAAAAGTTTTTTACCATCAAGGAAAAATTTGTCTATGATGACCCTGATACAGGTAGCCATTATGCGCTGTATCCCGATACAGATTATAGCTTGCATGCAACCATTGCCTACAATAGATGGCCCGTCGGACATCAATATGCCAGTTTGTCCACTTTAGCCCATTTTAAAGAAGAAATAGCCCCTGCCCGCACTTTTATCTATTTGGATGAAATCGTTGCCTTGTATCAGAAAGGATTGCTACAGGGAGGAGATCCTACCAAGGCCGTCATTTTCTCTGATCATACTGATCCTACAGAACAGTTGCAGCAGGTCACCCACTTATCGGATAAAAAAGTTGAAAACTTAGTAACCCCTAGTCCTTCCAGTCTATCTGCCCTACGCTATATCAATGAACCAGCGCGTCATAAATTATTAGACCTTATAGGGGATGTCGCCTTATTAGGTAGCCCTTTGCAAGGGAAACTGGTTGCCCATCAGCCAGGCCATGGCGCCAATATACGTTTTGTGGCTGCTTTGAAAAATCACTTCTTGAGACAATCCGTCAAAGCCCCCCCCATTTGTGACTTACAGGCTACGCCCCGGTTGAATGTAGAACAAATTAGTAAGATACTACCCCATCGTTATCCTTTTCAATTGGTAGATAAAATTATTGAATTAGGTGAGGACTACGTGATTGGGATTAAAAATGTAACCATTAATGAGCCCTTTTTTCAAGGCCATTTTCCTGGTACACCTATTATGCCTGGTGTCCTTCAGGTAGAAGCATTGGCCCAAACCAGTGGTATATTGGCCTTGCATAAAGTACCAGATCCGGGCAGATATTTAACCTATTTTCTTACCATTGATGGCTGTAAATTTCGTCGTATGGTGGTGCCTGGAGATACCCTAGTATTACATTGTCTATTGCTGACCGCTATAAAATTTAGTACTACGCAAAAACAGTCTGTAGGAGTTGCAAAGGTAAAAGGACGGATTTTTGTAGGTGAAAATTTGGCGTGCGAGGCAGTTTTATTGGCTCAAATGGTCAAACAACATGAAGCAATCTGATATCCATCCCGGTGCTACACTGGGCAAGTCGGTAACCATAGGCAATTTTGTAACGATTCAGGAAGATGTAGTCGTAGGAGATGGTACCTATATAGGACCTCATGTGACCATTATGTCTGGAAGTCGTATAGGGAAAAATTGCCAAATTTTTCCAGGTGCAGTGATTGGTGCCGTGGCGCAGGATCGCAAGTCAACCACCTTAAAAACCTATGTAGAAGTGGGGAATCATACCGTTATACGTGAATTTGTCACCCTTAATAGAGGCACTTTGGGTGATACGATTATAGGTGCGCATGTATTACTCATGGCGTATGTCCATGTGGCCCATGATTGTATCGTTGGAGATCATGTAACCGTTACCAATGGTGCACAGTTGGCAGGCCATGTCCAACTCCATCACCATGCCGTAATAGGTGGTATGGCAGCCGTTCATCAGTTTATGCGGGTAGGGGCCTATAGCATGGTCGCTTCTAAAAGTATTGTCCGTAAGGATGTCCCACCTTTTATTAAAGTAGGACGAGAACCTTTATGCTATTGTGGCATCAATCTGATCGCATTACAACGGAATGGTTTTACCAAAGAACAATCCGATACGATAGATCATATCTACCGTTTGATCTATCATAGTCAATTGTTGTTGCCGTTGGCATTAGAAGCGGTAGCCAACCAAGTGATCCATTCTAAGGAAAAAGAGATGGTGCTCTCTTTTATACGCAATAGCCCCAAAGGCATTGTAAAAAAGACCAATAGATCTGTAATATGAGTCGAAACAGGAGCTTACGTTCCAAAAAATCTGATAATCTTCTGTTTATAAAGTATAAGCTAAAAAATGGTTCATCGGTTGTTTATTATTGTAAAATAAGTTAAATTGCATAGCATATTATGAATATATTTCTTATGCTTTACAAACTGAAATTTTACTGCCAACGTTTTCGATATCGTTTCGTCATTAGCCATTGGCGTACCAACTTTAAAGCCTAAAACTACAAACATTATACAAAATTATGATTAGTAAACGAACAATATTATTATTGATGGCTGTATGGGTATTTGGTACCATCTACTATCAAGACTATAAAAAAAGGAAGCAGTTGCTTGCTACCCCTACTTTAAACAATATATCAGTCAGTGCCATTAATGGTACTGATCCGGTAAGAATTCATGATTGGAGTTCTTCTGAGGTGGTTGGTAAGCTATATGAAGGGTTATATACCTATCATTGTTTCAAAAGACCGTTTGAGTTGGTGCCCAATCTTGCTGAAGCCATGCCTACCGTTTCTTCAGATGGCTTGATCTATACCTTTAAAATTAAGCAAGGTGTCCTATTTCAAGACGATATATGTTTCCCAAATGGAAAAGGTAGAGAACTCAAAGCAGCTGATTTTGTTTTTAGTTTTAAAAGAATAGTAGATCCTAAAAATACAGTCCCTTATCTTGGTCTGATAGATGGCAAAATCAAAGGATTAGATGGATGGAAGCAAGACTCAAATTATGCGCAAGAGGTAGAAGGGTTAAAAGCATTGGATGATTATACCTTACAGATTACCCTGACCGAACCTTGGGTGCTTTTTTTGAATTTTTTAGCTATGCCGGCTGCTTTTGTCGTTCCTAAAGAGGCAGTGGTGCACTATGGTCCTGAATTTTTAAACCATCCAGTGGGTACAGGTCCTTTTATGCTAGAGGGTGGGTTTAATCCACAAGTTAAGCAATTGACCTTTGTCAAGAATCCTACTTTTAGGGAAGTATTGTTTCCTACTGAAGGAGATGCTTTGTATAGGCCTATGATAGAGGCTTATGCGGGTAAAAGGTTGCCCTTAGTAGATAAAGTCGTCACCGATATTATTGTTGAAGAGCAGCCACGTTGGTTAAAAATGAGAAATGGGGAAATTGATATCCAGCAGGTTAACGGTGCGGGCTTTATATTGGGTCTTACCGGATCAAAAGGTGAGCTCTTACCAGAGTGGAGCAAAAAAAACCTGGTCTTGGATCAAGTTCCCGGTGCTAGAACTGAGTTATTTGTCTATAATCATAATCATGAAATCTTTAAAAATCTTTATGTAAGGCAGGCTATGTCTATGGCTTTTGATAGAGCCACTTATAACCAAAAATTTTACAAAGGTACTGCCCAGGTAGCACAATCTCTAGTGCCACCTATATTAATGGATGATGTCAATGGCTTGGTGGATCCATATGGCTATAATCTTGAGCGTGCCAAGGAATATTTAACTAAAGCAGGCTTCCCAGGTGGCAAAGGATTCCCAGTTGTTACATTGGACACCCGTTCAGAAACAAGTTATAAGGATAAGGCAGAATTTTTTGCCCAATGTATGGCCCATATTGGCATACAAGTTCAGGTTGTAACCAATATTTGGACAGAATTATATAATAAGTTTACTAAAGGGGCCACTATGATGCATACATTCACTTGGTCTGCTGATTACCCTGATCCTTGTACTTTTTTTGATCTCCTTATGAATAAGCAATTAGCTGGTTTGCAATATGAAAACACTACATTTAATGGGTTGTTTCATAACGCTATGAAAACTGTTAACCAAGCAGAAAGAAAGCGCTTATATATAGAGTTGAATAAAATGGTAGCAGCGGAAGTACCTATGATTTGTGCTGTCCATCCTTCTCTTCAAACGTTGCATTACAACTGGGTTAACAATGTGCCCTGTAATGACTTTTCTGCATCTCTAGATGCATATAGGGCAGTAGATATGGCTCAAAAGGTTAAAGCTACCAAGTAGTAATCTTACCTAAATCTAGGTATAGCCTATCTTCGGGTATACAATAGCGCTTCAGTTTTATATATTTATTTTTAATGCTGTATTTATGTAGTTTAGGTAGATAGAAGCGATTATTTACCCGAGGTGTAAATAATCGCTTCTTATTTTTATGATGTCTCTTTTTGTATATCTCTTAAGAAGGTTGCTCTATGCGCTTTCGGTTATCGTAGGTGTTACTTTTTTAGTCTTTGTGATCTTTAACATGCTTGTAGAAGATCCTACGCTTATCTTATTGGGTAAATATGCTACACCGAAAGCTATGGCTGCACTCAGCCATCAATTAGGCTTAGACAGGCCTTGGTATCTTCAGTATTGGGACGTGTTGCAATCTGCTTTCACCTTTAATTTTGGTTGCTCCTGGGCTACTAAGCAGCCTATTTTAAAAACATTTCAACAAGGTGGACTGGTCTCTTTAACCGTTACATTACCTGCTTTTTTGATAGGAAATGGTTTATTGATATATGTTTCCCTTTGGATGACCCAATATAAAGGAACCATTTGGGACCGCTTTCTAGTTATCGGTTGCATGATCATGAGTAGCATTTCTATATTGGTCTATATTCTAGTTGGCCAGGTCTTTTTTTCGTCTAAGTTAAGGCTTTTTCCAATAATGGGTTATAAAAATGGTTTTTGCGCCTGTGTGCCCTATATCATTTTGCCAACCATTATTCTGGTATTGCTTCATTTTTGTTATAACTATCGGTTTTATAGAACCATTATGTTAGATGAAGTTTATCAAGACTATGTACGTACCGCACGGGCAAAAGGATTGTCAGAAGAAGTTGTTTTATTTAAACATGTTTTTAAAAATCTCATGGTGCCTATTCTGACAACCTTGGTAAAAGATTTTCCATCCTTACTATTTGGATCTGTAGTGATAGAGAATTTTTTTGGCATACCAGGACTAGGTAATCTCGTAATAGATGCGGTAAGCCTTTGTGATTTCCCAACCATTAAAGCCGTTACTATAATCGCTGCAGTGCTCAGTATTTTCTGCAACATAGTAGGGGATGTTCTGTATACTTTAGTAGATCCGCGTATAAAATTATAGCATAGGTATGTATAAACGTAATCTGCTCTATCAATTTGGTTGTAGTGCCAAGGCTTTAATAAGTAAAAAATTAAACCTTTTTTGTTTTGTAACCTTATTGGCCTACCTGCTCGTGGCGGTATCTACTAAATTAGGATGGCTGGGTGCTGATTGGCATACAGAAGTGGGGGACGCTTATCAACCACCTAGTGGGCTCCATTATTTTGGTACAGATGTCTTGGGTAGAAGTGTCTTAGCTAAGATTGTACATGGTACAGAAGTAGCTATGAGTGTTGGATGTGTAGTAGCATTAGGTGCTATTTTACTTGGCGCTGCTTTTGGTATAGTAGCTGGTTATTTTGGTGGTATAGTAGATACATCTATAGTTTGGCTCTATACAGTTGTAACAGCTATTCCTACTATAATCTTATTGATGGTGGTTGCCTTAGTGCTGGGAAAGGGTATGCAGACAATTTGTATTGCACTGGTTGTAACAGAATGGACCGAAACTTGTCGCTTGATGCGCGGTGAAGTAATGCGCCATAAATCTAGAGAATACATCCAAGCAGCTTCAGCAATTGGCGCTAGTACTGCTCGTAAAATTTTTGTACATCTATTGCCCAATCTATTACCCTTGATGATTTATCAGTTTTCTTTGGTTTTTCAAACTGCTATAAAGCATGAGGTGGTCCTTTCTTACTTAGGTATTGGCATTCAAAACAAGCCTAGTTGGGGCATTATGATTAATGATGCCAAAACAGGGTTATTAAGAGGTATTTGGTGGGAGCTCTTTTTTGCCACAATTGCCATGTTTTTACTGGTATTTGTCTTTAACATCTTGGCTGATACATTGCGGGATCTATTAGATCCAAAATTAAAAGGTCGGTAACCATGAAGGAACAAGTTCTTGAAGTTAAAAGTTTAGTCACGCAGTATTACACCAGTAATAAGACGACAACAGTGGTCAATAATGTTTCCTTTGGTCTTTGTGCAGGTCGTTCATTAGCCATTGTTGGAGAATCTGGCTCTGGTAAATCGGCTATGGCCCTTTCACTTATGCGGCTTATTGTTCCCCCTGCTGGTACCATTACTGCAGAAGGTATTTTCCTAGAAGGAAAGGATATTTTACAACTTTCGCTCAAGGAGATGGAAGCAATACGTGGCAATCGTATTGCAATGATCTTTCAAGAGCCTATGACGGCACTCAACCCGGTTTTTACCATTGGTGAACAGATTATGGAAACGATTCAGTTGCATCAACAGGTTACACCAAAAGAGGCAAAAATAGGTTCTATAGCCTTATTAACCCTTGTGGGCATACCTGCTCCCCATCAGCGCATGTTAGACTATCCACATCAGCTATCAGGTGGCATGCGTCAACGGGTGATGATTGCGATTGCATTGGCTTGTAACCCCGCCGTATTAATTGCAGATGAACCGACTACTGCTTTAGATGTAACGACCCAGGCTCAGATTATGGATCTCATACAAAGACTGCAAGTAGAAAAAAATATGGGCATTATATTGATTACCCATGACCTTGGCATAGTAGCTGAAACATGTGATGAGGTGGTAGTCATGTATGGTGGTAGCATTGTAGAAAAAAGCCCTGTAAAAACTATTTTTAATGCGTCATTACATCCTTATACACAGGCGTTATTGGATGCCATTCCTCCTTTGTCTGATGGTAGTCGTCCCCAAAGATTACGTACGATTGGTGGAGTAGTGCCCCCTTTATCTGATCTGCCTATAGGTTGTGCTTTTCAAGACCGTTGTCCTTATGTAAAAGACCTATGTAGGGCTAGTAAACCACTGCTTCAAGAAGTCAGTTCTGGCCATTCTGTAGCCTGTTTTTATCCTTTACAAGCTATTCCTAAAGATTAAAGGTATGGAACATAAAGAAATTTTATTAGAAGTGCATCGTCTTTGTAAGACCTTTCCCGTACCGCATCGTCTTTTGGGCCATACCATTGCTAAAGTATCTGCCCTCCATAATGTAAGTTTTACCCTATATAAAGGGGAAACACTAGGGTTAGTAGGAGAATCCGGTTGTGGCAAGACCACACTGGGTAGAACCATTTTGCGGTTGTTTGAGCCTACCAGTGGGCGTATTATTTTTGATGGAATAGATATTACCCATTGTAGTGCGTGCCAGATGCGCACCATGCGGAAAAAAATGCAAATTATTTTTCAAGATCCTTATGCTGCTTTAAATCCTAGGATGGCTATTCAGCAAATCCTAGAGGAACCCATACAGATTCACCATATCGCTAATGGGAAAGTAGCATCTGCCAAGCGCATCTATCAACTATTGGATTATGTACAGTTGCCTAGCACTGTTCTGTACAAATATCCACATGAACTTTCTGGAGGACAACGCCAACGCATTTGCATAGCAAGGGCATTAGCCGTTGAACCTACCTTTATTGTTTGTGATGAAGCTATTGCCGCATTAGATGTTTCTGTGCAAGCTCAGATTATTAATCTTTTAATGGATTTGCAAAAAGAACTAGGGTTAACCTATCTTTTTATTTCACATGACTTAAGGGTTGTAGAATTTATAGCTGATCAGGTTGCCGTAATGTATTTAGGTAAGATTGTAGAAGCTGCCCCAGCAGCAGAAATTTATAAAAGCCCTACACATCCCTATACGAAAGCACTTTTTTCTGCTATACCTACTATGGATCCATCCAAGAGCAGGGAACGAATTATTTTGCAAGGAGACATTCCTAGCCCAAGGAACCTGCCTACCGGTTGCTGTTTTCATCCACGTTGTTGGAAGGCTGTAGAAAAATGTAGCTATATCCAGCCAGAATTGGCTAAAATAGGAGGGGAAAATCATCAGGTAGCTTGTCATTTTCCAGAGATAGATTAGCTATTCAATCTATTTTATAGTTTAAAATCGGACCACCAAAATATATGTATCAACTGTCAGCGCTAAAAAATCTTTCCATTTTAAATCATCAAGAAGTAGTGAGGGTGAGAGGAAGAGTCTTTTCTAAAAAAGATTGTGGCCGTATATTATTTTTGATTCTACGAGATGGTATCGATACCTTGCAGGCCGTTCTATTAAAAAATAAAGAAGGCACTGATGGTCAGCTATCTATAGAAGACTATAATCTATTGCGTAAAATTGAAAATGAATCTTTTATTGAGCTAATCGGTCCAATTAATTGTACAGAGCAGCCTGTATCGGCTTGTTCCCAACAATCGATTGAGTTGAATATAATTGGTTATACCATACTCAGTAAATCTGTATTAGACTTGCCCATTACACTCAAAGAAGCAGCGCTTAAGGAAGATCAAAAAAGCGAAAGTCAAGAATTTTCCTCTATTCAGTATGTAAAGCGATTAAACAATCGCGTATTAGATTTGCGTACCGATTTGGCACAAGCTATTTTTCGAATCAATGACGGCATGCTTTTTTACATACAGTCCTATTTACGAAACCATGGGTTTATAGAGATTAAAACACCTAAGTTAATAGGCGGGGCTTCTGAGGGAGGGGCAGATGTATTTAAGGTAGATTATTTTGGTAAACCTGCTTGTCTGGCACAAAGTCCCCAGTTGTATAAGCAAATGGCGGTTATAGGTGATTTCAAACGGGTATTTGAAGTAGGTCCTGTTTTTCGTGCTGAAAACTCAGATACCAATAGACATCTTACAGAGTTTATAGGGGTTGATCTTGAGATGGTTATCGATCAAAGCTATATCGAAGTAGTCCATTTCGTATATCAGCTATTGGTGGATCTCTTTGATACATTAAGCAAAAAATATGATCGAGAAATGGCCATTATACGATCTTGTTTTGATCTGCCCCCACTAATTTTTCCATCAGAATTGGTCGTTATACCTTTCCCAGATGCCGTTGCCTTACTAAAGTCCTATGGAAAAGCAAAAGGGGATTTTGATGATTTATCTACTGAGGATGAAAAGCAGTTGGGTATTATTGTAAAAGAAAAGTATCATACAGATTTGTATGTAATTACCCGTTATCCATCTAGAGTCCGCCCCTTTTATACCATGGTTGACCCAAATGATGGCCGATATACCCATGCCTATGATTTTATGTTACGAGGTGTAGAAATCCTTTCCGGTGCACAACGGATACATGATTACGTTAGCTTATCTGAGCGGGTTGTGCAGCTCGGCATAGAGCCCACTACCATAGATCATTATTTAAATGCATTTAAATATGGTGCGCCGCCTCATGCGGGGGTCGGCATGGGGCTAGAACGAATGTTAAAATGTTTTTTAGGGTTACCAGATGTACGTTACAGCAGCTTATTTCCCCGTGATCCTAAGCGGTTGTATCCTTAAACAGCTTATCTGTTATGATATGATAAACCATAGCTGCTGTATCTCTATTTTTAACTATTTATAAACTTTAATTCTCTATTTATGGAGCCAACACCAGCCGATCGTATTATCCCAATCAATATAGAGGACGAAATGCGGGATGCCTACATAGACTATTCTATGTCTGTCATTGTTGCTAGAGCACTTCCGGATGTGCGCGATGGCTTAAAACCTGTCCATAGACGGGTATTGTATGGTATGTATGAGCTTGGCCTCAGTCAAACCAAAGCTTACAAGAAGTCTGCAAGAATTGTGGGGGAGGTATTGGGTAAATACCATCCACATGGAGATGTACCAGTTTATGAAACCTTAGCCCGTATGGCCCAAAGCTGGGCACTCCGTTATCCGCTCATAGAAGGGCAAGGGAACTTTGGATCAATCGACGGAGATGCCCCTGCTGCTATGCGTTATACCGAAGCCCGTTTGGTACGCATTGCGGAGGAGCTTATTAAAGAAATAAATAAAAAAACTGTTGATTTTCAGCTTAACTTTGATGCCTCTTTAGAAGAACCCGTTGTATTGCCTGCTAAACTACCCAATTTGCTTTTAAATGGCGCTTCTGGTATTGCAGTGGGTATGGCCACCAATATGGCTCCCCATAATCTATCGGAGACATTAACTGCTATTGTCGCTTATATTGAGGATCACGATATAACCATTCCTGCGCTAATGGAATATATGATTGCCCCTGACTTTCCTACTGGAGGCATAATTTATGGCTACAGTGGGGTACGTGAAGCCTTTGAGACAGGGAGGGGGCGTATCCTATTGCGTGGGAAAGCTACAGTGGAAGTGTCTGCTAATGGCAAAGAGCAAATCATTGTAACCGAGATACCCTATCAGGTTAATAAAGCGGTTATGATAGAAAGGACTGCACAGCTGGTTAATGAAAAAAAAATAGAAGGGATTGCCGATATTCGAGATGAATCCGACAAAGAAGGTATGCGTATTGTTTATGACCTTAAACGAGACGCAATAGCCCATGTTGTACTCAATAACCTCTACAAACAAACCCAGCTACAAAGCTCTTTCAGTGTAAACAATGTGGCCTTGGTAGGGGCTAGGCCTAAAATTTTAAACCTCAAAGCACTTATTGTTCATTTTGTGGACCATAGACATGAAGTATTGGTACGCAAAACTACCTTTGATCTGGAACATGCAAAGAAAAAAATACATCTATTAGAGGGTTATCTTATTGCTTTGGATCATTTAGATAAAGTTATTGCATTGATTCGTAGTTCAAAAGATGCAGAGATTGCCAAATCCGCATTGATGGAAGCTTTTCCTTTGAGTGCGCTACAAGTAAAAGCCATTCTAGAGATGCGTTTGCAGCGGCTTACAGGTTTAGAACGGGCTAAAATCATAGAAGAATACCATCAAGTACAGAAACTGATCGACCATTTATTGGCTGTATTGGCTGATAAACCCCTTCGTATGCAGTTGATTAAAGAGGAGTTGATCGAACTAAAAGAGCGTTATGGTGATGCGCGTAGGACTATAGTCGAATATGAAGCAGATGCCTTTACCATGGAAGATATGATTCCAGATACCGAAATGGTCATTATGATTTCCAACCAAGGTTACATTAAACGCACACCACTGGTTGACTACCGTCTACAAGGTCGAGGTGGTGTAGGTGCTAAAGGCATCACTACTAAAAAAGATGACTGTACCGCCCATCTATTTATCGCTACTACACACCAATATTTGCTGATATTTACTGAATTTGGTAAAATCTATTGGGTTAAAGTATATACCATACCAGAGACAAAAAAAGCCACACAAGGCAAAGCCATACAAAACTTAATCAATATAACTCCTGGAGATCAGGTCCGTAGTATTATTCAAGTTAGGGATTTGAAAGATCAGACCTATGTGGATCAGCATTATGTTGTTATGTCTACTAGACAAGGAATTATTAAAAAAACACCCCTTCGTGCCTATGCTACCCCACGTGCCAATGGCATTCATGCCATTGTAATTCGAGCAGGCGATTCCCTATTAGATGTACAGCTGACCAATGGTGCCCATCATATTGTATTGGCATTGGCCTCTGGTAGGGCTACACAATTTAATGAACAAGATGTACGTCCTATGGGACGGGTAGCTTCCGGCATAAGGGGCATCACCTTGGCCCATGAACAAGATCGTGTAATTGGCATGGCCTGTTTTCCGACATCAGATTGGGACGTCTTGGTAGTTTCTGAAAATGGGTATGGCAAACGTTCCTCCCTCTTAGATTATCGTATTACCAAAAGAGGAGGTAAAGGTGTAAAAACCATGCAAATTACTGAAAAAACCGGAAAATTAGTGGCCATTCATGCTGTAAAAAACCAGGATGAATTAATGATTATGAACCAAGCTGGTTTGGCCATTCGGATACAAGTAAGTACCTTACCCCTTATAGGCAGAGCGACACAGGGTGTTCGGTTGATTCGATTGGGACAAGAGGATAAAGTGGTTTCTGTAGCTAGAATAGATATGTTAGACGAGGTAGATGGGCCAGATCATAAAGTGCGATCCGGTGTAGTGGAAATGGGTATAGCTGAACCATTGGGTGGCCAAGTTATAGAAGAAGATCTAGTCTTACGAGAAGAAATTGAAGGTTTAGATGATCCAATAGAAGGTTAAAGTTTTTATGGCTCAAGTTGCTATTGTTTGGCTGCGGCGTAATCTGCGTTTACAGGATAATAAGCCTTTTGCAGCCGCATTGCGCCATTTCGATAAGGTTTTACCCATTTTTATTTTTGATACAACTATTCTAAAGCAGTTTCCCAATCCTTATGATAGGAGGCTTTCTTTTTTAGCCCATACCCTTTGTTTACTCCATGATACATTAAAAATGCTACAGGGTGCGCTTTCTGTCTTTCATGGCACACCTTTAGAAATTATCCCCAAACTGGTTAACCATTTAAAGGTTGAAGCCATTTATGCCGATGAAGATTATGAACCAGCCAATATAGAACGGGATAGAGCCATTCAAAAGGTATTGGCACCCCATTGCAAATTACATCTATATTGTGACCACCTGCTTATAAAGCCTGGTATAATCTTAACCCAGTCTAACCAGCCTTATAAGGTATATACGCCTTATATGAAGGCATTTAGGGCCTATGTAGTCCATCAGGGGGTGTTGGCACAGAATAGGCTGCTAATAGAATATAAATATGCCTTAGAAGGGAGGTTATTTACCTCTTCATTGCCAGATGGTAACTCTATTGACTTAAATTTAGGAGTGGAAGCAGTGTTAAAACAGATTGGGTATATATATAAAAAAGATGGCCTATGGGATCCCAAAAATGCTTGTAATCGATTAGATGGTTTTCTTATAAACCAGATAGACCATTATAAAGCAAATCGAGACCTTTTAGACCTAAATGGTACCAGTAGATGCGGACCCTATTTAAGATTCGGGCTGATATCTATTCGCTCCTGTTACCGCAAGGCATTTGCGTTGGCCTCAAATGTAGGCGTTACCACTTGGATAAATGAATTAATTTGGCGTGAATTTTATGCAAATATTTTATACCATTTCCCAAATATTATCTATGAAGCGTTTCAAGAAAAGTACCGCAATACCATACCTTGGAATAGCAAGCAAGAAGATTATGATCGATTTGTATGTGGGCAAACCGGTTATCCGATTGTAGATGCAGCCATTCAACAGCTATTGTGCGAGGGATGGATGCATAATAGAGCAAGAATGATCGTAGCCAGCTTTTTTAGTAAAAATCTGCTTTTAGACTGGTCTAAAGGTGAAAGTTTTTTTGCACAGCACCTTATGGATTATGAGCTTGCTTCCAATGTGGGGGGGTGGCAATGGTCGAGCGCTTGTGGGGTAGATGCGCCCCCTTACTTTAGAGTTTTTAATCCTTATCTACAAGGCAAAAAATTTGATCCGGATGGTCAGTATGTCAAAAAATACTTACCAAGTCTACAAAAAGTACCTGGACACATCATTCATACCGTAGATTTTCATACCCTCCATATAGATTACCCCAAACCGATGGTTGACTATAGATTATCTAGAATACGTGCCATAGAAACTTTAAAAAAAATAGGGCCGTAGTGGCCCGAAAAAATGTAGTGGACTAAAAAAATCAGACAACTTGGGAATCTTTCTAAAAGATTGTGTAAAATGTTTTTTTATAGCTATATTAACTAGCTAAATATAGTACAGTTATGCAATTGAAAAAGAAAGACCCAGTAGCTTACACACTTAGATAGACAGAGCGAATCTGATTATTGATATAAAAAATTATCTAGTCTGAAACTTACGTTTCATACATTTAGCTCTGTAAAAAGTGTCCCTCATTTTTTTAGTACTGTTGTCCTCTGTTGCGTAAAGAAGAATAGTTCCATACTTATTTTTTGTATATATATTAGCACCATTATTTAGTCGGCCCTGAAATATTATTTTTGAATAAATTTATTGAATGGATCTTTTTTTACAATATTTATGGTTTAGCAGGCGCTCTATTTTTCCTACCCAAGATATAGGTATAACTGGTTTTGGATTAAGAATTTTAATTATATAGGTTTTAATTTATGTGATTGTGAGTGTGTTAAGAATAACTTTCTTGTAATCAGTCGTAGGTTATGAGCAATAGCACATAAAATAACGTTAAGTTTATCTCCTAGAATACCTTTCAAATAGTTAACAGATAATTTACCATCGGATTTCATATGACCAATATGCGGTTCAATAGAAGATCTTCTTTTTATAGCTTTTTTTAGTAGCAGGCGTTATTCCCCTTTTAGAACCACTTATAAATATATTACATTCACTAACAGGTATATTATTACCCCGGTAGGCTTTATCTACAAAAGCATACTTTACTTTGGTACCAGATAATTGCTCGGCTTGTAATAAACTCTTCTGCAAAGTATGGCCATCGTAAGCATTAGGATGTATTGCTTCTGTTGAAACAATTAAACCTTTTTTATGCGTTACTGTAAATTGTACCTTGCAACCAAACTCATAAGGATGTTTAGACTTACCTTTACTTACACAGTAGACGGATGGTTCATGGATGCTATAAATTTTATCTTTACTTTTTTTTGATTGGTTTATAAGTTTTTTACTTATAACGTCAGTTTTGGATTAGAAATTAAGAAAAGAGTATAAAAAGCTCCTTTGTGTTTTAAATTTGTGGGATTGAAAAATAATCATAAAAACCAAAGGAGCCGGATATGAATGTATCAAAATTAGTTGAAATATATTACGCTGTTGATGAATTTCTTATAAAATTTATGCCTTATATGGAATCACATTTGTTACCTACTTCAGATAGAAAAACCTACTAGAACATGTTCACTGACTTTGAGCGAAATAATGACAATATTAATTGCTTTTCATGTAATTGGCTTTAGAAATTTTAAGTTGTATTTATATTCATTTACAACAATTTCATTCTAATGACTTTTGCAAGTTAGTAAGCTATAGTAGATTTATATCCCTAGTTCAAAGAACAGTAGTTCCTATTTTACTTTTTTTTCTCAAAGTCTTTCTAAAACGAGAACAGGCTGTTATTTTATGGATTCAACCGCTATAAAGGTTTGTAATATAAAAAGAGCTTATGCTCATAAAGTATTTAAGACAATTGCTAGTAAAGGTAAAACTACTACTGGATGGTTTTACGGAATCAAATTAAACTTGATTGTCAATGATTTAGGAGAAATTATGAATTTTTCTCTTACTACAGGTAAGTCCAATGATAGATGGCCAGTAGAAAACTTATGTAAAAATTTGATCGGAAAAGTATTTGCTGATAAAGGCTACTTGAGTAAAGAATTATTTGAAAAACTTATGGGAAAAGGCATAGAACTGATTACTCAAATCAGAAAAAATATGAAAAATGCTTTCATGCCTATCTGGGATAAGCTAATGCTTCGAAAGAGATCTATCATTGAAACCATTATCGATCAGCTTAAAAATATTAGTCAGATAGAACACTCCAGGCATAGAAGTATACCTAATTTTATTGTCAATTTAATAGCTGGTATTACAGCTTATTCACTAAAAGAGAAAAAACCGGCTATAGCTAATATATATACAACTGGTTTACAATAAGTCTAATCCGAAACTGACGTTTATAGATAGTAGATTGGTAAATTGATTCCGTATTAGATCATCAGAGGATTGTATAGAACGTTCTACATCTCTGACTACTCTACCAAGATAGGTTTTTAATGTTTTAATGCCTTTAGATAAACGTTTATACTGTTTAGCATGAGCATAGCAATCAACTTTACGTTTGATAGATAGACCTAAACGCTGATAAGTTTGACGCAGTTTAATACCTGTTTTCTTGGCTATACTGACCAATTTTTCTCTGGATTTATTAAGCAAAGAAGAGTCAGTTGGGTAACGGATATTTTTCTCCATTACAGTAGTATCAGCTATAACTTTTTCAAGTTCTTTTCGGGTCAGTACTTTTTTTTTAGTCGCTAAGTCTATAGTCATAGATAAAATACTTATTGAGACCTTCTTGACCTAATCTATGGCGCCAACGGGTCAATGAACTGGGGTTACAAGGCATCTTAAACTGAAAATAATCATATCCACAAAAGTATTGCCAATAAGGGTTTTCTACCCATCTAACCACTACTTGTTCATCAGAAATATTATACATATGACTGATAATGAGAAGACCTATAATTAAACGAATAGGCAAAGGAGGTTGACCAGGTCCATAGCTAAAACCGCGGTCTAAATCTGATGCTAAGGAGTGAAAAGGAATCGAATCAGATAACTGGAATAATGGATGTTTCGGGTTGAGAAAACTAGATAAGCGTTGCTCAAACAAACGCTCAAGGCTATTATTTATTTTCTTAGATTTCATCCTTATTTTGCAAGCTTTTTATACAAAACAACCTAAAAACTGGTTATTAACCATATATAAATTTAACCATTTATTTGCTGATTAACAAATAATTATATGGTATTTCAGGGCCGACTATTTATTGTCTTACTTTGGGAGAAAAACCCCGCACTTGCAGTGCGTCGTTTCAACATATTTGGCAATTAAAGGTTCAATTTTATAAAAAGTAATCTGTTTGTAAAAAATTCTAGTACTTTTACAGATCAACTGATCAAGGATTATGTTGATAGACATGGATAAATAGAAGATCAACTTGGAGATTTTCAAGTCGAAAACTAGCTGTGGCTAAGGCATTCATGCCGTAATCTTAAGCCCTGTATTTGCAATGCAGGGTGAGTTAACTAATAATTCCGCTATTTCTGTATTATCGCGCCCAATTTTCGAACGATTTTGCCTAGTATCCTTACTATCTAAAATTTAAGACAAAGAAAATATCTATACAAAATTAATAATAGACGCGAGAGAGGTTCTTAACCTACTTTATTTGCCCTTTTCTGAGCGCATACCAAATACAAACAAGCGATTATTAAAGAGTTTATGCACAATAATATACTTCTAACTCACATTCCGCACCAGATAAAAATATTCTTCGCATGAAAAATGTTGAGTTCATTTATTTTCTTTTTTTTGTAATTTTTGGAATGTTTTATTGTATTTGGTTAAGCTGTATAATGACTTAACAACTGTATTTATTGATTGTAAACCAATATTTTTATCTTTTTTTCCAAAAAGGACAGACTTCTCCCCTAAAAAACTACACATTTGTTTTTAATCCATAAATAGCCATGGCTTTTGGTCCAAAATAGCTTATAATCTGTTTAGTTACCTTCTTTAAGTTAATTACATACTTTTTTATATACCCTTTAAATTTCAGGTGCAGTTCATGAATACCATAAAATAGACGAGATACCCATATCATAGTTGGCTTTTGTGTTGGTTTCTTGAGTTGATTAGGAACAGTAGCATTATGCTGTACCAAAGATTGATGTAACCAAAGCTCACTAAAGCTGTAGACCATTAGACATAGCGTCATAACCATCATTAAGGCTTGTATACGACTTGCTTTTTTTAGAAAAACAGAAGATACCTCAAATGCATTTCCTTTAATAAACCTAAATCCTTGTTCTGTTTTGTACTGATCTTTATACTCTAGTAATATGTCATGATCTGTTAAAACTTTGTTATCCAGTTCATTGGTAGCTAAAATAAATCTTCCCTGTTGGGCTTTTAATAGATCTATTTTGGATCTATTGGGTACCATTTCAATAGACAAATTATAGCCTATGATGGTAGGTTGAGCACCTTGCTTAGGCCTGCCTTGGCCATTATATTTAGTAATTTCTTTCACTTGAGTGATGAGCAATTCATGATATTTAATCGATTTACTGATAAAAGTAAGTGCTTTTTCTCCATCAGGTTTACATGAAAATAATTGATTTTCAAATTTATCAATAACTTTACGCATACTATCGTATTCATTATCAATCTTACGCTCCAATGTAGCTACTTCTTTATTATAAGATTGTTCTGAGTATACTAATAACCAGCGTTGGTCTACACCCTTGTATACTTGTCTAAAGGAGCTAATTTTGTATCCGTTCTCCAATATTTGCCACGTGATATCTTTGTCACTTTTTTGTAGATAGACTTTAGATTGGTTAATACTACCAGGAACCCTTGAAAGCCAATGGATAGCTGGATTTTCTATAACACACTTTTCATACATAGCACTATCTGATACAAATAAAAAAGCAGGAGCTGCTTTGAGTTGTTTACAAAATGCGCTCATCCGTTTAGCTGATTGTTGTAAAATAATTTTATCAGAAGCGTTCCCTTTGTGGGCTTCCATCCAAATAGGAAAAGATTTTGCCCCTGTAGTAGCTATATTAAGCACCATTTGTTTTAAATCTGGCCTTCCATCTTTGGAATAACCATGGCTAATTTTAAATTCATTAGTTTGATTATCACTTTTTGAATCTAATGTTGGATGGTCATATTCTCCAAAAACAGTTAAGGTAGTTGTATCTAAACGGGCGGTTTTACCCAATAAGTTAAATGCTGTACCAATCTCAAAAGCTACTTCTGAAAAAAGATTAGTGGGACCATAATCTGAAATAGCATCTAAACATCGACCTAAAGCATGGTCATTAAACATATCTGATCTAACATCAGGTCGAAATAACTTATCAACTGGTTTATTGGATAAGAATTCGGGGAACATATAAAGACGATCGTCCATAAAGCCTAAGCCATTTAGTATCATTGCAGATACACGCTCACCCATAGTTAGCTTAGCTCCTTTTTCTTGGGAGACTGGAAGACGTGCATCTATTTTTGACATCAAGCCAATTTTATCTATTACACTGGAAATGATACCTAAATGATCTAGTACTAAGCTCCCTACAATTTGATCTTCTTGTAACATTACTAAATACTCCTAAAATAAACAAAAGAAGTTTAAACCTAATATCTTACAAAATTTTAATCTAATCTAAAATACAATACTGGTGCGGAATGTGAGTTTACCTTTAGTAGCTATTGATTTAAATACTTTGTTAGAACAAGCCCTTTGTACCTTACAAACTTTAATGGCTGTTGAATCCATAAAATAACAACCTGTTATTGTCTTAGAAAGACTATGCGTAAAGAAATACATAGGAACTAACGTTCTTTTTACTAGTGATATGAATCTATTATAGCTCACTAATGTTCTAAACTCACTTGAGTGAAATTGCTCTAAATGAAGATAATACAACTTAAAATTTCTAAAACCTATTAGATGAAAAGCAATTAGTATAGTCATTATTTCGCTTAAGTTAAGAGAACAAGTTCTAGTGGGTTTTCTTGTGGGCTCTGTTAACAGCTTTTTCTCCATATAAGGCATAAATTTTATTAAAAACTCATCTACCATATAATATATTTCTACTAATTTGAGACCGTTGTTATAGATAGTTATTATAATTTTTGATAAGGTTGTAGTTGTATTTTTTGTAGTTTTTATGGTTAAGGATGCATAAATTTCATTATTTATTGATTTTCAAGTTAATATTTGTATATTTTAGATATACCATCCCCCTAAAAACCCTTTAAAATGATATTTGGAGCTCTATATAAATTATAGGCTATAGATTCCATAACATGTTGCTTATGGGTTTTATCAAGGCCTATATACCTAGCTCCTGAACTACGGAACCACCTCTTAATACTTCCAAATACTCTTTCTACTTTATAGCGCGTCTTAGATACAAATTTATTAAAACGTTTAGCAGCAGGTGATAAGGGATGATTTCTATTACCTTTCTTTTGAATAGCTGATTTTAATTTCTTGTTTTTTAGTAAAGTTTCGTTGGGCAAACCGCTATAGCCTTTATCTCCATAGAGCCTGCTTCCTGCTTTTAGAGATACTTTATCCAATAATATAGGTAAATGGGCACCATCATGACTAGATGCTTTTGTAGGGTTCTGTCGCATTTGTCGCATCTGTTAAGATTTAGGTTAAAAACTTTATTTTTCACCCTAAATTATTTTCTGAAAAATATTACTTTTTATACTGAAAATCAATTATATAGATTTCCATTAAAAATTAATATAAAAAATATATTTTGAAAATCTTTTGACATATTTTACAAACGCGACAGAACCCTAAATCTGATGCTAAGGAGTGAAAAGGAATCGAATCAGATAACTGGAATAATGGATGTTTCGGGTTGAGAAAACTAGATAAGCGTTGCTCAAACAAACGCTCAAGGCTATTATTTATTTTCTTAGATTTCATCCTTATTTTGCAAGCTTTTTATACAAAACAACCTAAAAACTGGTTATTAACCATATATAAAATTAACCATTTATTTGCTGATTAACAAATAATTATATGGTATTTCAGGGCCGACTAAATTAGTGTTTTGTTTAAAACAAACGTAACAAATCCGATTTATATATATGCAAAAAGTTATTAAGTATCCTACTTCTATGCCTAAAGTTATTGAAACGATATAGATCAGATTCTGAGTTAATGTCAACTCAGGATTAGATTATTAAAAACAGTTCTGTAGCGTCTATATTTGAATTTTAAAAGCACTAAAAGGAAAAACACCTTACCACTCCTTACTGGGACTAAACAGTCTTTTTACTCTTGGAAAGATAGGAACACGTTAAACACATAATGAATTGAAAAAATCCTTTGAAAAGTTTATATTTACGATCTGTTGCTAGCCCTGTTGTAAAATGCACATAGCATTTCCCCTGAACAAGTCATAATTCGCATACAACGTAGCAACTAAATACAAGATTAGGTTGTATACCTAAAAAATATATCTATTTGTATCACACTTAGTGATACATTAGATTTATAGATCAACCCAAATTACCTATATCATTTATGGCTATGCAGCATAATACACTTTTATATCACTTTTTTTTTGATCCACTTGCACACGGTATAGCCTGCATGATGGTAGCTTATCTAGTAGCACCTGCTCAATTTATAAAAGTAGTCCACCAAGAAACGGGCGAATCTTATGCCTCTATTATTAATAGATGTATACATAGTAGAAACATCAAATTGTTTTTTTCAGGTGCCCATATTTATGCATTTCGACAGGTTATAGCCGCTTTATCCTTTGGACTTTCGCAATGGCTCTTCCTTTGCTCTATTAATTATTATCCAATAACCTATTTTACCTTATTGGTTAGCTGGGAATGTTTCTTAGCGGGAATAGTTGAAACAATTGTCACCGTATACAGCGAAACAAAAGAAATTGCTGCCAATAAAGGTCCTTTCATGAAGCGAAAAGAAAGGATTATGGATATTTTTACCCCTGTTCTTTTAAGAAATATACTAAGTGCTTCCCCATGCATATTAGCTTATGCATTTACAAAAGATATAAACGGAATAGGAATCAATATAATGGTTAATACTTTATTGGGTATAGCTGCGTCTGCCTTAACAATGCCTTTTGATCTAATCGCCACACAAAATTGTGGTGCCGAGGTGCGTATGACTTGGATAGGTCGCTTAAAACATAACATTACAGTAGAAAAGAAATTTTTTGCCATCTTTAATGGATTAACCATGCGGATTTTACAAATCGTTCCCTATTCTATTGCCCACGGCCTTGTAATGATTTTCTTGGGCAAATTTTAGAGATTACTGTCCATCTGTGATACGACGATTTGAATCGGTGAAATACATTTAATAATCTAAAAATCAATATGAAACAGGAAATCTTCCTATTAAAAAATTCGTATGCTACGCACTGGCCTATGAAGAGCAGTACGCTAAAAAAATTTTTTTCTATGGCTATTTTAATGTTTCTTATTCTACTGAATCAAAATTTAATTCGTAGTATAAAAGATAGTCTTGTCGTTACTTTAATAGGAGCAGAGGTATTGAGTTTTATCAAGCTATTTATTGAAATGCCCTCAGGGATTGTATTTGTAGTGATCTATACCCTCTTATGTAATAAGACGACCACAGAAAAAATCTTTAGAGGTATTATAGTTTTTTTTCTCTTTTTTTTCATCCTATTTGGTTTTTTTTTATTCCCTTATCAAGCGCTACTACAGCCTGATCCTTGTATAGTAGATGGTTGTATTACGCTCCATCCCCATTTTAAATGGTTTTTTATGATGTGGGGGAAATGGACATTGGTGCTTTTCTATGTAATGGGTGAACTTTGGCCTATGATTGTTTTTACCTTATTATATTGGCAGCTGGCCAATACTATAACTAAAACAGAAGAAGCAAGCCGATTTTACTTTTTTTGGAACTTAGTTGGACAAGCTAATCTACTTATTTCCAGCAGTATTATGGTTTATTTTTCTCGTAGTGATCATTTTTTATTGCCTTTTCTAGGGGTACGTAAAACAGAAATAGAACTAAAAATAGCTGCTCTTACGGTGATTATTATGCTCTTGTGTCTCTTTATCCTATTTGTACACAAGTATATTGAAAACCATATCATCTATGGTAAAGGCATGCCCCTTCGTATAAAGACCAAACTACAATTGGGTCTGTATGAAAGTTTTAAATTAGTTTCCAAGTCTAAATACCTCGGCTTAATCTGCATATTGATGATTTCTTACTCCACAGTTGTTCATTTAATAGAAGGACTCTGGCTTCATGAAACCAGTCTTTTTTATAAAAAAGACCCTACAAATTTTATCAATTATCAAGGTAAAGTCTTATTCTGGACAGGCATTTGTACCCTTACTTGTTCTTGTCTGGGCAATACAATTATTCAGAAACTAAGTTGGCTAGGTGCAGCACTGGTTACACCTATTACAACACTGGTAGTGGGCAGTTCTTTTTTTCTTTTTATAGTAGCAACGAATTTGAATTTTTTATCAGAGACTATAATGGGTATATCTACTTTAACAATTATTATAACTATAGGTGGTCTACAAAATGTATTGGCTAAAGGGACTAAATATGCTTTGTTTGATGCAACCAAAGAAATGGTATACATTCCTTTAGACCGTGAGATGGCTACAAAAGGCAAAGCAGCAGTGGATATACTAGGTGGGAAAATAGGAAAATCTATAGGTGCAATTGTACAAGTCATTTGTTATACTATCTTTGCTACAGCACAGCCCAATCAACTGGCGCCATTTTCAATGGTATTATTTATCTTAGTTTGCATCACTTGGATTGCAGCAGTGGCCATACTGTCAAAAAAATACCATAGACTAATAAAAAAGCCCGGTTACCCTACTTTTAACTAAGTGCATATAGGGGATATTAGGATATAGTCCATTACCTATGAAGCAGTTGATTAAAGAAAAAATCAAAGGAGATCCCATTATATGGGGCATTGCTTTTATATTCTCCCACCTCAGTATTCTAGCCGTTTATAGCGCTTCTAGTTCTTTAGCCTATAGACAAATGCATAATACTGAATATTATTTGATAAGGCAGGCGCTGCTTATAGGTGGCGGACTAGTTGCCATGTGGTTAAGCCACCGGATTGATTACCGCTACTATGCGGCTATCGCTAAAGTTGCCCTTTGGGTGTCTATTCCACTCTTGCTTGTAACCTGGCAGTATGGACTAAAATTAAATGAAGCTTCTCGTTGGCTGAATATCCCTTTTATTAATAAATCTTTTCAACCATCCGACTTAGCACAACTTTCCCTTATTATACGGATCGCCCATATGCTAGCTAAGCAACAAAAAAATATTACTTGCTTTACATCTGCCTGTTTGCCCATGTTAATCTGGTCTGGCCTCATTAGTGGGTTAATTGCTTTAACCAATTTTTCTTGTGCGATTCTATTATTTGCCACTTGCTTGACCCTTATGTTCATTGGTAGAATTCCTATCAAGTATTTACTGATTATTCTACTTACTGGTATATTAGTTGCAGGCGGTGCATTAATCTGGGGTCAACGTGGAGGAACAGCCCTGAAACGAATAGAAGGATTTATCAAAGGTAATGTCTCCTTTCAAGCTGAACAATCTTACATTGCTATTGCAACAGGTGGCCTTTTGGGTAAAGGGCCTGGTAATAGCACCCAACGCAACTTCTTACCCCACCCCTATTCCGACTTTATTTATGCCATCTTAATTGAAGAGTATGGCCTTATAGGCGGTATATTTGTCATAGTGCTCTATTTGCTTTTACTATATAGATCCATTGCTTTGTTGCCTACAACTTCTAGTTATTATGGCGGAATTTTAGCTATAGGTATAAGTCTTTTAATTGTATTTCAAGCTTTATTGAATATGTCAATTGCAGTAGGTCTGGGCCCTGTTACAGGCCTACCTTTACCATTTGTAAGTATGGGTGGCACTTCCGTTTTATTTACGGGTATTGCATTAGGAATTCTATTAAGCATTGGTCAAGGCGTAATCGATACAGAACTGATACATTTACAAAAAGAATTAGCCGGCATTCGCTATAATAGATACAAAAAAAATAGCAGAGATCGATAGCTTATGCAAAGTTTATTTTACTCTTTCTAAGAAAAGCTAAAATGGTTTAGAGATATTTTTTGTATATTGTGTGGGGTTTTTAATATTACTGCTGTAAACTGGCATTATGTTAAAAAAGTATAATTTTGTTGTGTAGGGTGCTACATGGCATCCATTTAGGATTGGATTTTTAGTTGTAGTAGTATAAATTTATTATTTTTAATCCCTACCATATATAACCTTTAATAAAAAAGTAAAACACGTAACCTAGTTTTAGCCCTGGTAAAGCAATTTGTGTTGCAGAGGTGCGGTTTCTCCTGCTTTTTGTGCATATTTTACCTTAATGCGTGCTTATGTTTAGTAACACATGGATAATAATAAATTAGTAGAGTCATTTGCAGAATTTGCCAAATCTAAAAATATTGATCGCCCCACCGTCATACGTATTTTAGAAGATGTATTACGTGCAGTTATGCTTAGCAAATTTGGAAATAGTGATAATTTTGATATAATTATCAACCTTGATAAAGGAGATCTTCAGATATGGCGTTTTCGTGAAGTAGTAGCAGATGATGCAGCAGATCGATGCGCCCCTGATAAAATACCCCTTTCAGAGGCTAGAAAAATAGAGGCTGATTTTGAACTAGGAGAAGAACTATCTGAAGAAATGAAAATTTCTGATTTTGGTAGAAGGCTGATTCTGGCTGCTAAGCAAATGCTAGTACAAAAGGTTCGAGAACTGGAAAAAGAATCCCTTTATAATAAATATGAACAACTGGTGGGTTCTTTGATTACAGCTGAAGTAAATCAAATTTTGAGTAAGGAAATCATTTTATTAGATGACGAAAGCAATGAGCTTTTTTTACCAAAATCAGAACAAATACCTAAGGATCAGTTTAAAAAAGGAGAATATGTTCGTGCGATTATCTCCAAGGTAACAATTAATAATGCAATACCTCGTGTTATACTTTCTAGGGCATCACCTATTTTTTTAGAAAAGTTATTTGAAAATGAGATTCCTGAAATCCAGGATGGGCTTATTGCGATAAAAAAAATTGTACGAGATCCAGGTGCTCGTGCAAAAGTAGCCGTTGAAACTTTTGACGACAGAATCGATCCAGTTGGCGCTTGTGTAGGCATCAAAGGATCTCGTATACACGGCATTGTCAAGGAAGTTCAGTATGAAAACATTGATATTATCAATTATACTGATAATTTAGAATTATATATTACACGTGCCCTCAGCCCTGCATGTATTAACCGAATCGAACAAAGCAATGATAGGATCTCTGTCTACTTGGATCCTAATCAAGTAGCACTAGCAATTGGTAAAGGGGGCCAAAATATTAAACTAGCTAGTCGGTTAATTGGCAAAGAACTAGATGTGTATAGGGATGTGTCCAACCATTTAGAAGAGCATGATATTCCACTTTCTGAGTTTAATGACACCATTGAACCTTGGATTTTAGAGGAACTACATAAAGTTGGTTTAGACTCCGCTAGAAGTGTTTTAACTTTGTCCAGAACAACCCTTGAGCAACGTATAGATTTAGAACAAGAAACAATAGACGAAATCTATGCTATATTAGATCAAGCGCTCAATCGTTGACCTAAATACATCCGCTAGGTAACGTAATACACCCTATGAATCAAGAAAAAAACATGCGACTTAGCCAAGTGGCTCGAAAATTAAATGTAGGAACAGAGACCCTTACTTCTTTTTTAGCTCAAAAAGGATTTGTGGTAGATAATAAGCCAAATGCTAAAATAACGATCGAACAATTTAACCTATTAGCTACTGAATTTGTCTCAGCTGGTATGGATAAAGAAGAAGCTGCACATGTAATCATTGGTAAAACCTACCTAAATATCGTTGCACCATCTGATAAGCATGATGGTACAAAAAGCAAAGAACCAGTACGAGTCCTACAAAAAGAAGCTATACCAGTAAAAGTGAAAGAAGGAGAACACCCCTCCCCTACCATACCTGCTCATTATGAATCTTCTATTCCAGTTTTACCTGGGTTAAAAACAGTTGGGAAAATTGACTTGGCTACTGAAAAAACGAAAGCTAAAGTCCCTTCTATGGTTCCTTCCATTCCAGTTGACACTGCAGCAATACCTCCTCCTTCAATAATAACGGAGGCCGATGCTAAGGCCCCTTATTTAGAAGAAAGAGTCGAACCACTCCCTGTTAAGCCAGAAAAAATATCTTTTTCAGAACCACTTAAAAGACCTACTATCCTAGGTAAAATGACCCTACCTGAACCTACTTTTAGAAGGCACAACCAGAACAATGGTCCTCTACTCCAAAAATCCAATGGTGGCATCGGTACACCTAAAATAGGGCGTACAAAACTACAAAATAGGTTCAAAAAGGGTATAGATAACGCTGCTACAGCCAGATCTATAAATGGTAAAAAAACAGGATTATCTAATTTTAATACAAACTCGGATGGCTTTCGTAAAGAAAAAGATCCTAAAACAAAATTAATTGCAAAAGAACAAGAAGGGGTATCCTCCCAAGAAATAGAAAGTCAAATCAAAAAAACCTTAGCAAAATTAAACCAAGGTACCGGCGATGCGACACGATCTAAATATAAGAAAGATAGGCGTAACGCCCATCTAAAAGCTGAAGAAAAACGTCAAATTCAAGAAAAAACAGCAGGAAAAATCTTAAGAATTACGGAATTTATTTCAGCGAGTGAACTCGCCTCTTTTATGGACACTACGGTAAATGAAGTACTTTCCACTTGTATGTCCTTAGGTATGATTATATCGATCAACCAGCGTCTGGATGCAGAAGCCATCACTGTAGTTGCAGATGAGTTTGGGTATAGTGTAGAATTTGTTGCCACACAAGAAGAAGAAGTCTATCAAGATATAGAAGAGACCAATGGTCCACTTGTAGAACGTCCACCTATTGTAACCATTATGGGACACGTAGACCATGGAAAAACTTCATTATTAGATTATATTCGTACTACAAAAGTAGCTGCAAAAGAAGCTGGCGGTATTACCCAGCATATTGGAGCCTATTCTATTATTACCGATCAAAACAAAAAGATTGTTTTCTTAGATACACCTGGCCATGAAGCTTTCACAGCTATGCGTAACAGGGGTGCACAGGTAACCGATATTATTGTAATTGTGATCGCTGCAGATGATAGCATTATGAACCAGACTAAAGAGTCAATCAGTCACGCGCAAGTAGCAGGTTGTCCTATTATTATTGCCATTAATAAAATGGATAAACCACAAGCCAACCCAGAGAAGGTTAAAAAAGATTTGGCTAATCTTAACATCCTAGTGGAGGATTGGGGTGGGAAATACCAATGCCAAGAACTATCGGCTAAAACAGGTCAAGGCGTCAACGACCTGTTAGAAAAAATTCTTCTCGAAGCTTCTCTGTTAAACTTACAAGCAACACCCTCTAGAAAGGCCAAGGGGACAATTATTGAGTCTTTCTTAGATCCTGGTAGGGGATATATATCTAGTGGTATTGTGCAAGATGGCACCTTACGGATAGGCGATATTATGCTAGCGGGTGTCTACTATGGAAAGGTAAAAGCGATGTTAAACCACCAAAGTATGACGCAAAAAATAGCGCCTCCCGCTACAGCTGTACAAGTATTGGGATTAAATGGTCCGCCCAGAGCAGGAGATACCTTTCGTGTGATGGGTAGTATAAAAGAAGCAGGGGAATTGGCACAAAAAAAGCAACAGATGTTGCGCGAGCAGACATTACGAACAAAATCTCAACTTACCCTAGATGAAATTGGACGTCGTTTAGCTGTAGGCAACTTCAAGGAGCTTAATATCATCATTAAAGGGGATATGGATGGTTCTATTGAAGCATTGGCGGATGCATTGCTTAACCTATCTCATGAAGAAGTAGCGGTGAATATTTTACATAAGTGTGTAGGAACCGTCTCAGAGTCCGACATACTCCTTGCTGCTGCTTCTAAAGCCATCATTATTGCTTTTCACATTAAACCATCTGCACAAGCTAAAAAATTCGCTGAAAGGGAAGGGGTAGAGATTAAATACTATTCAATTATTTATAGTGTTATAGATGACGTACGCAATGCGATACAGGGACTTTTAGCACCTACTATCGAAGAAGTACCTACAGGTCGAGCAGAGGTGAAAAAGATCTTTACTTTTTCAAAAATTGGTAATATTGCAGGATGTCAAGTTCAAACAGGTTTTATCAAACAATCTAACCCCATACGTGTCATTCGGAAAGAGCAAGTTGTATTTACAGGTCCCATTCAGACCATAAAGCATGGACTAGAAGAGATCAAACAGGTAAAATCTGTCTCTGAATGCGGTATACATATTAAAAATTTTGACGAAATTGAAGTAGGAGATATTATAGAGGGTTTTGAGCGAAAAGAAATTAAACGACAGCTTTAGTGCATGCTCTAGGGCTACTTTGTGGTTGAGTAAAAGGGATAGTAGGGTCTTTCTAAAAGAAAGATTCTTCTAACCCAAAAGTTCAAGCAGCCATAAATTTACTGATAGAATCAGGGGTAAATTTCCTTCGTGACAGCACCATCTAGTCTTTTAATCCCATAAAGCTTCCTGATCTGGTTGAATAGCAATATTATGGTAAACCTTTTGTACATCATCATCATCTTTTAACGCATCTATAAGCTTTATAAGCTTCAGCAATATAGCATCGTTTACTTGAACAAAAGTATGAGCAATATACTCTAAACCAGCAAAAATTGGTGCAATAGATTGTGTTTCTAAGTGTTTTTGTATGTTCCCAAAATTTTCTACTGCACAAATCACATGGGCAAATGGACCATTGTTTTCTAGTGCTTCTGCTCCTGCATCTATTAACCCTAAAGTAAAATCATCATAATCTTTAATATCAACAGAAGGAATGGTAAAAAAGCCTTTGTAATCAAACAAGAAAGTAATGGCACCATTTTTTTCTAGACTGCCTCGATATTTCGCAAAAATAGCCCGTACATTGGCTACCGTTCTAATCACTTTATCGGTCATACAAACCACCATGATGGCAACTCCATTTGGCCCATATCCCTCATAGGTCACTTCATGATAAGAAGCTACATCATGGCTACTTGCCTTACTAATGGCACGTAGTATGGCATCTTTTGGCATGTTAGCCCCCTTAGCATTTTGAATGGCCAAACGCAATCGTGGGTTAAATTCCGGTTCAGATCCGCCAGTTCTGGCTGCTACAGTTAGCTCTTTAACCAGCTTTGTAAATATTTTACTTTTTTTTGCATCATTTATAGTCTTCTTACGTTTTATATTAGACCACTTACTATGTCCTGCCATATTTTGCAAGTTTTTTATACAAAACAACTCTAAAACTGGTAATTAACTAATACAAATTTAATGACTTATTTGCTGATTAACAAATAATTATATAGTATTTCAGGGACGACTAAGTATTAACGAGGCTAATTTAGGTTCACTTTTGTTGCAGCCCACTATTTTGCAGCGTAATAAAGGTAACTTAGATCTGTAAGTCGCCTCACAAACCCAACCTCCTGCTAGATTCCCGAAATAGACAAATTAGCGTCTGGGGACTTTCACCCCATTTGTTTCACAACTGTACCGGCGTGCAGTCAGATAGAACATTACAGACATAGAAGTATACCTAATTTTATTGTCAATTTAATAACTGGTATTACTGCTTATGGGCTAAAAGAAAAAAAACCGGCTATATCTAATCTATATACAACTGGTTTACAATAACTATAATCCAGAGTTTAGGTTATTTAATATTTTTTAAATAGAGGCTAGAGCCCTATTTTGTCTAGTTAAGGCTATGGTAGCTGTTCAACCTATTGGTATGCCCAACATATCCCATTTTGATGGTCTTGTATGGCAATCCCCATTTTATGCAGCGAATGGCGTATAAAATCAATTTGATGGTAGCGCTTTTCTGCTTTGGCTTCTTGGTAAATGGTTTGTATCATTTCCATCATTTGATCAGTAGCGGCTTCACGTTCTTCTTTTAATCCTAAGAGGTCTATCATAAAAGTAGCATAGGTACTACGCAATTGGTTGAATGCGGTTGTTGAAACAGATGTATCACGTAGTATTCCATTGTGCCATCCATTTATCTTTTTTAATAAATTAAATAAACCTGCTAAAATTTTTGCCGTATTGAAGTCATCGTTTATAGCCCTATAGCAAGCTGCACAATCTTCATAGATCGCTTCATCTAATGCACCATTTTGGGTAGAAAAGGCAACTGTTTCATCATCGAGCTGAGCAAGCAAATACCAACCATTCATTAATTTACGGTATCCCTGATGAGCGGCTTTTAGCCCCTCTACGGTAACAGAAAGCGTGCTTCTGTAATGGGCCTGTAGTATAAAAAAGCGTAATGTCATAGGACTATAGGGTTGATCTATAGCCAGATGTTTGCCCGTGAAAAACGCATCTAATGTAATAAAATTACCCAATGATTTACCCATTTTGACCCCATCAATCGTAACCAAATTATTATGGAGCCAATAGGTAGCCAAATTCGTTTTTAAGGCAGCCTGTGCTTGGACTATTTCACACTCATGGTGTGGAAAAAGCAAATCCATTCCCCCTCCGTGTATATCAAATTGTTTACCTAAATATTTTGCCGACATGGCAGAGCATTCTATATGCCATCCAGGAAAACCCTCTCCCCATGGAGAAGACCAACGCATAATATGCATAGGTGTTGCTTTTTTCCATAAAGCAAAGTCTACTGGTTTTTTTTTGTCTATTTGATTTGCCAATGCACGCGTTCCTGAGCGAGCCGCTTCTATAATCCTTCGTGAAAGTTTGCCATAATGATCCATTTGGTTGTATTTGGCTACGTCAAAATAGACCGACCCATCTACAACATAAGCAAATCCATGTTCGATAATCTTTTTAATCATCGCAATTTGCTCTGGAATATGTCCACTTGCACAAGGCTCAATGCTAGGAGGTAATACATTAAGCTGTTGCATATTTCTACGATAGTTATTGGTATAGCGTTGCGCTACCTCCATTGGACTTACCGCCTCTAGCTCAGCTTGCTGTTGTATTTTGTCCTTGCCTTCATCTAAATCCCTTTCTAAATGGCCTACATCTGTAATGTTGCGCACATACCGCACTTTATACTTCAAATGTTGCAGATAACGAAAAACTATATCAAAAGTAATAGCTGCACGTGCATGACCTAGATGTGGGTTCCCATAGACAGTGGGACCACATAAATACATGCCCACAAAAGGCGGATTAAGGGGCTGAAACACTTCTTTTTGCCTAGTTAGGCTGTTGTAGATCCGTAATATTTGATGCATCTTTGTATAGGTCAAAAATATTTTAGATTTTTGCTGGCGTAGGACTGGTAGTCTTTTTGGTAGGCCAGTTGGATTAGTTGCCATCCCTTTCTAGGGCACAAGAAAATAACATGTAAAAATACAAAAATAAAATTGCTATGTACGAACAGCGTAATAAGTATACCGCAGTTAAAAAATTATCTGGTACTGCTATTGTCGTTATAATGGGGTTATGGTTGGTTGCGCCTTATGCAGGGAAAAAAAGCTTAGCGCCGGTTACGCATCTCCAGCAAGTTACTATTGTAGAGCCTACTCAACCATTACAAGATAGGCTATCCCTACCAGAAGGTAAATCTGTACTACCCCCTTTACCTGATTTTACCTATGCCGCTAAAGTAGCCACACCAGCCGTGGTCTACATCCAAGCCTCTCAGGATCCTAAAATCCTGAAACGAGAGGCTATTACACCATTAGAGCAATTTTTCAAACAGTTTTTTGGAGAAGGATTATTGATTCCTAAGGAATATGAACAGAGACCTCAAGTCTCTACTGGTTCTGGGGTGATTTATACCAGTAATGGATACATTATTACCAATAATCATGTAGTGGAGGGAGCAGACCAAATAGAAGTGACCTTACATGACAATAGACGTTATAAAGCAAAATTGGTTGGTTCGGATCCTGCTACAGACTTAGCAGTTTTAAAAATTGAAGCATCCAATCTTTCTATTTTGGTATTAGGTAGTTCGGATAAATTAGAGGTAGGAGAGTGGGTTTTAGCAGTTGGTAATCCATTTAACTTGTATTCTACTGTTACCAAAGGAATTGTAAGTGCGAAATCTAGACATTTAAATGAGACTAGCACAAAAATTGGTATTCAATCTTTTATTCAAACTGATGCAGCGATTAACCCGGGTAATAGTGGTGGTGCATTGGTCAATTTATATGGGGAATTAGTAGGCATTAATACAGCTATCTATGCAACTAGATCAGCTTCTTTTGTAGGATATGGCTTTGCTATACCTTCTTCTTTGGTGAAAAAAGTAGCCGATGATTTCATTCAGTATGGTGCTGTACAACGTGTCCTATTGGGTGTGGCTATTTGCGATATGAATGCTGAATTGGCCAAAAAATTGGGTTTAAAAATAACCACTGGTGTCTATATTGATACAGTTCAGGACGATAGTCCTTGCACAAAATTGTTTCAAAAAGAAGATGTTATTATACAAATTAATAGCCGATCAATTCATAAATGTGCAGATTTACAAGAAGTAATAGGTTGTGCCAAACCAGGTGATCAGCTTACCGTTATCCTATATCGTAAGGGTAAAGAAAAGCGCGTTAATCTATTGTTAGAAAAAGCACCTGATGTTATACAAGTAATACTAAAAAATAATATATTAAAAGCGGAAGGTGCTACTTTTCAGAATATAGATGAAAAAACAAAAGCCAAATATAAGCTTACAGGTGGGGTGCTAGTGCAAGAGATTACTAAGGGTAAATTTAAAGCTGCTGGCCTTAAAAAAGGCTATATTGTACTGGCTTTCGATAAACAACCGGTTAAAGGTATAGTGGATTTCGCTGAAATGATTCGAAGTACAAAAGCAGAAGCAGTACTCATACAGGTGATGGAGCCTAATACAGGAGAGGTCAGTTATTTGGCAGTTGAATGGGCCAAATAGGCTACTGCTCATCGAGTGTAATAAAGTTTGTTATATTTTGGAGGTTATAGTTGAGTACAATGATCAAAAAAGCTTTTTTGCTTATCGATCTAATTATTTGATCGTGCAGTTATGTCTTGCCCTAATCGGCTTATGCGGGCCAGCCTATGCGGAAAATGATGCACCAGATGAGGTCCCTTTACTGGAAACTACCCGATTTGAGTTATTGGGTACAGATTGTAATGGTAGGTTGCAAGTGACCATTAAAGCATATGAGATGTGCCAATCCCAAAATGGAAATGTAACCTTAACAGATGATATAAAAATCGTTATATTAAGCAATAAGGTAGATCAAGAAAAAGCTCCTATTTATATTCAAGCCAATAAGCTTCTTTACAATAAAGAACAAAGCCTGTGTATCATAACAGGAAACATTCTCGTTAGTGTCCCAGAAAAACAACTGACCATCCGAACCGAACAGTTGTCATACGATATGAAGCAAGAAATAATATTTACAGATCTACCTATTATAATAGCACACAAATCCTATGAGTTAAAAGGGATTGGGTTACGTGCTACAAGGGATTTAACTCAGTATACGGTTACAATGCCTAATGGCATAGTAGAGATTGATCAAGCACCTGTCCTAAAAGATTAATTCATTATACTATTTATGCGTATTTTGGTCGGTTGTGGAGGTACAGGCGGACATATTTATCCTGCTATAGCTATTGCGGATGGCATTAAGAAGCAGGTTCCAGATGCAGTTTTCTTATTTGTAGGGACAAAAAAAAGTAGTGAAGTAGGGCTGGTAGTTGCTGCTGGTTATCCTATTATGCGGATTAGTATAAAAGGATTGGCAAGGAATAGCATCTTTAAAAACCTATTAATGCCTTTTTTTCTTTTAAAAAGTTTATACCAAGCAAGACGTATTATTAAATCATTTAAACCTGATTTAGTTATTGGAACTGGAGGGTATGCCTCTTTTCCTACATTGTTTGTAGCTTCCATGCAAAAAATTCCTACGCTTATTCAAGAACAAAATAGTGTAGCTGGGTTAACCAATAGATTGCTTTCTAGATGGGTAACTAAAGTTTGTACAGGTTATCCAGATGTTATTTTCCCTTGTGAAAAGGAAAAGATAGTGTATACAGGTAATCCCATACGTTCTTCGCTCTGTACCTTCCAAGAAGATCGAATGGATGCACTTGAGTATTTTAGTTTTTCTGCTTTTCAAAATAAAAAGTGTCTGCTTGTAGTTGGTGGGAGTGGAGGTGCAAAGATATTGAATACAACGATTCTGGAATGGAAAGATCACTTGTCTAACTTGGATATACAAATTATATGGATTACAGGTAAGCGCTACTTTAAGCCAATTAAAAAAGCAATGAGTGATTATCCTTATATAAAATGTTATCCCTATTTAAGCAATATGGAAATGGCTTATACAGCAGCGGATATTGTTGTTTCTAGAGGTGGCGCGTTATCTATTGCGGAGCTTTGTGTATGGAGGAAACCGACCATTTTGGTGCCATCATCTAATGTGGTAGAAGATCACCAAACCAAGAACAGTTTATTATTGGCCCATCGTGGAGCTGTTATACTTATTACAGATCAGGAATGTCCTTTTCTACTCATACCTAAAATAGTAGAATTATTTAATGACGAACCGCAACAATTAAAATTAGTTAAGCAAATGGAACCTTTTACGGCATCACATGCCAACGCTCAACATAAGGTAGCTGCAATAGCACTTGATTTAGTTAAACTGAACCGTTAAAATAAGGCAATAATCTTGGAATAATAGCAAACACGGACACTAAGTTTGAAATAAAAACTCCAATTTAATGGTCTTTTTGAAACAAACGCGACAGAACTATGCTAAGAAAAGCCCTTATAAGTCAATCTTTTTTTTTAATTTCATAAATATGTCAGTAATCCGTATCAGCCACTTCTGTTCTGGATTTAGCCTGCTGTTTAGTCCCAGTAAAACGTGGTTTGAATTTATAGTAAAGCATCTTGGATTCTTCTGGGTTATATAGTCGGCTAAAAAATCAAATATAGGGACAACAGAACCTTATTTTTGCACGTGTCGCTCTGCATGATATGAGGAGCGTACGAGTGGACCTGACTCTACATAGGAAAATCCTCGTTTGAGCGCCTCCTCTTTAAAATGGGCAAATTTATCTGGATGTATAAAAGCAGCTACTTCAAGATGTTGTTTGGTAGGTTGCAGATATTGACCCAGCGTTAAAACATCCAATCCATTCTCCAGTAGATCATCCATTACTTGATAAACCTCTTCATCTGTTTCTCCTAATCCGAGCATAATACTCGATTTAGAGCGTTTACCATATGTTTTAATCCTTCTAAGCTGCTCCAAACTTCTGGCATACTTAGCCTGAGGACGAACGGTTTTATAAAGGCGTTCTACCGTTTCTATATTATGAGAAACCACTTCTTGTCCGGCACTAATCATCCGCTCTAATGCCCACCAAATGGCCTTTACATCTGGAATTAATGTCTCTATAGTGGTAGTAGGATTCAAAGCTTTGATGGCTGTAACGGTTTGATACCAAATTTCTGCCCCACAATCCTTTAGTTCATCTCTATTTACCGAAGTAATAACCGCATGCTTAACCCCCATTAAATGAATGGCTTCTGCAACGCGTTTTGGTTCTTCTCGATCATAAGCAGTAGGTCGTCCAGTAACCACCGCACAAAAGGCACAACTGCGCGTACAAATATTGCCCAATATCATAAAAGTAGCCGTACCGGCCCCCCAACATTCTCCCATATTGGGACAGTTCCCACTGGTACAAATAGTGTGTAGCTTATACCGATCTACAATGTCACGTACAGCTGTATAGTGCTTACCTATAGGTAACTTAACCCGTAACCAATCTGGCCGTTCAGCGGGTCTAATTGATGGCGTTTTTTGCTTCATGAAAAAGATTAAAAAATAGCTTAAAGCTTCATAGCCTGTAGTACCTCAATATATTAAAACTTGTACAATATTTGGTTTGCTTACCAAAATATAGGCTATACCATCTAGTTGATCCATTCAGTGCAGATAGTAGGCATACGATATATCGAAAATTATCTTATATTTGCATGCTATAGGATAGAACAAATAGTTTAATCGCCTTTCTACCAGTATACTTTCTGTTTGGAAGCGATATTTTCCCGCTAAAATAAGCTAAAAAAACAAATAAAATTACATGATTGTAATCAATGATCTTACCTATCATTTGGGCAAGCGAACTTTATATGATTCAGCTTCGTTACATATTAAACCCAAGGATAAAATTGGCCTAGTAGGTCCTAATGGAGCTGGAAAGTCTACTCTGTTAAAGATTATTACCGGTACGCTTACACCAGATAGTGGCAAAGTCACTAAAAGAAAAGAATGTTCCATTGGTTTTCTGAATCAGGATTTACTTTCTTATCAATCTCAGGATAACATTCGGAATGTAGCCATGCAAGCTTTTAGTGCAGCATTGACTACGCAAAAAAAAATTGAGTCTTTGTGTCAACAGATGGAGGTAAACTATTCTGATGATTTACTGATGGAGCTATCTAATCTCCAAGAAACCTTTGAAAGAATAGGAGGATATGATATACAGTCAAGGACCGATGCCATGTTAGAGGGTATGGGTTTTGCGACTAAGGATTTAGACCGTTCGCTTTCTGAGTTTTCAGGCGGATGGCGCATGCGGGTTATGTTTGCTAAATTGCTTTTACAAGAACCCTCTTTGTTGATATTAGATGAACCAACCAACCATCTAGATTTGGTTTCAATTAAGTGGGTAGAAGGCTATTTAAAGAATTACGATAGTGCCTTTATAGTAGTTTCGCATGATAGAAGCTTTTTGGATGGTACAACTACTAAAATTGTAGAGATTTCGGATAAAAAATTTATCATTTATGTAGGGAACTATAGTGACTACGCCATACAAAAAGCAGAAAGGAGTACTTTACTAGAAAACGCCTATGCCAATCAACAAAAACAGCTGAAACACGCCCAAGAATTTATAGACCGTTTTAGAGCAAAGGCTAGTAAAGCCAAACTGGTCCAGTCTAGGATTAAAGCATTGGATAAGGTAGAGAAGGTAGAAACACCCACTATGCATCGTAAAACGATAAAGTTCCAATTTACGATCAAGCAAAATCCAAGTAAAATTATTACCGTAATAGAAAAAATAAATAAGTCTTATGGTACGGTAAATATTCTAAAAGATGCGACCATACAAATTGACAGAGGAGATAAAATCGCCTTAATTGGTGCAAATGGACGGGGTAAAACTACGTTGCTGCGTATTATAGCTGGCCATGCGCTAGCCGAGCAACAACAAAGAAGTTTTGGTAATAATGTAGAGATGGCTTTTTATGCGCAGCATCAGTTAGAAGCCTTGAATATAGAACATACCATTATAGAAGCTTTACATGCCCATAATAGCAATGAATGCACTGAACAAGAGCTGCGTGCCATAGCGGGTATGTTTCTTTTTACTAAAGATGATGTATATAAAAAAATAGCAGTCCTTTCTGGTGGAGAAAAAGCACGGGTTGCTCTAGCAACGGTATTACTTTCTCAAGCAAACTTTTTAGTACTCGACGAGCCAACCAACCATTTAGATATACAATCTATTGATACACTCGGACAAGCCCTACAGCAATATGAAGGTACTTGTTTGTTTGTATCGCATGACCGTAACTTTATCCAACAGTTAGCCAATAAAATTTGGTATATTGAAAACAAAAAAGTAAAGGTATTTCCCGGAAGTTATGAAGCATTTCAAGAAGCAGTGGATCTAACCTAAAGGGAATCAAATATAGTTTTTTCTATATCTAGCCAATAGGTCCTCTGTTTAGGTAAAAAGCCGCTGCTATAAAAATCTTTTTTATATCTAACGTCAGTTTCGGATTAGACTTATTGTAAACCAGTTGTATATATATTATCTATAGCCGGTTTTTTCTCTTTTAGTGAATAAGCTGTAATACCAGCTATTAAATTGACAATAAAATTAGGTATACTTCTATGCCTGGAGTGTTCTATCTGACTAATATTTTTAAGCTGATCGATAATGGTTTCAATGATAGATCTCTTTCGAAGCATTAGCCTATCCCAGATAGGCATGAAAGCATTTTTCATATTTTTTCTGATTTGAGTAATCAGTTCTATGCCTTTTCCCATAAGTTTTTCAAATAATTCTTTACTCAAGTAGCCTTTATCAGCAAATACTTTTCCGATCAAATTTTTACATAAGTTTTCTACTGGCCATCTATCATTGGACTTACCTGTAGTAAGAGAAAAATTCATAATTTCTCCTAAATCATTGACAATCAAGTTTAATTTGATTCCGTAAAACCATCCAGTAGTAGTTTTACCTTTACTAGCAATTGTCTTAAATACTTTATGAGCATAAGCTCTTTTTATATTACAAACCTTTATAGCGGTTGAATCCATAAAATAACAGCCTGTTCTCGTTTTAGAAAGACTTTAGAGAAAAAAAGTAAAATGGAACTACTGTTCTTTGAACTAGGGATATAAATCTACTATAGCTTACTAACTTGCAAAAGTCATTAGAATGAAATTGTTGTAAATGAATATAATACAACTTAAAATTTCTAAAGCCAATTACATGAAAAGCAATTAATATTGTCATTATTTCGCTCAAAGTCAGTGAACATGTTCTAGTAGGTTTTCTATCTGAAGTAGGTAACAAATGTGATTCCATATAAGGCATAAATTTTATAAGAAATTCATCAACAGCGTAATATATTTCAACTAATTTTGATACATTCATATCCGGCTCCTTTGGTTTTTATGATTATTTTTCAATCCCACAAATTTAAAACACAAAGGAGCTTTTTATACTCTTTTCTTAATTTCTAATCCAAAACTGACGTGTATAATCTAGATATAGTATTGTTATTTTAATTTTTAGGATCTGTCGCATCTACATTGAATTTTTCCTAGTTCTCCGGTTTGTCTTAAAAATTGGATATTATGCGGCCATAATCTTGGAAAAGTTTTCAAAAGTAGAATTCTGTTTTTTAGTTCCGATTAATTGTCCTTTTTGAATGATTCTAATATTTTCTATCCCTTTTATAGTAATGGCAGCAGCATGGAAATTCTTAAACCCTAGCATAGTCTTTATCCGTTTTTTGATAAACCTGTGGTCTTGCTCGACTCTATTATTCAGGTATTTGTTTTGAAATATTGGAATTTTATGATCTTGATCTAGTTCTGTATTTAAAGCATCAAGCGCAGCCTTATTACTACCGCTTTTATCAACTACCACTTTAGAAGGAATATTATTACAGCTGATAGCCTTACGAAAAAAATAAAGAGCTGCAGACTTGTCTCTACTTTCACTTAGAAAAAAGTCAACTGTATCTCCATAACGATCTACTGCTCTATATAAATAGATCCACTTACCATTCATCTTTACGTAAGTTTCTATCCATTCTCCAACTACTACTAACTGGGCGTTTCGTCTTCTTACTTCTTGATCTATGAGGGAACAAACTTAATAACCATCTTATAAGTGATGATCAATCTTGCGCCTCTGATATGCATCATTCTCTTCCAGATCTCTATAGCTTAAACGAAAAACGACATTTCATGTATACAAATAGTAAGA
>NZ_CBQZ010000005.1 GCF_000689375.1 Cardinium endosymbiont cBtQ1 of Bemisia tabaci
AGCATAGTCTTTATCCGTTTTTTGATAAACCTGTGGTCTTGCTCGACTCTATTATTCAGGTATTTGTTTTGAAATATTGGAATTTTATGATCTTGATCTAGTTCTGTATTTAAAGCATCAAGCGCAGCCTTATTACTACCGCTTTTATCAACTACCACTTTAGAAGGAATATTATTACAGCTGATAGCCTTACGAAAAAAATAAAGAGCTGCAGACTTGTCTCTACTTTCACTTAGAAAAAAGTCAACTGTATCTCCATAACGATCTACTGATACTATATAAATAGATCCACTTACCATTCATCTTTACGTAAGTTTCATCCATTCTCCAACTACTACTAACTGGGCGTTTTCGTCTTCTTACTTCTTGATCTATGAGGGGAACAAACTTAATAACCCATCTTTGTAAAGTGGAATGATCAATCTTTGCGCCTCTGATATGCATCATCTCTTCCAGATCTCTATAGCTTAACGAAAAACGACATTTCATGTACACAAATAAAAGAATTAACTCCGGGGATGAACAAAATCCTTTAAAATATGGCAATAATCGAGGCGTAATACTAAACATCTAAACTAAAGTTTTAAACTAAAAATCTAAATTTAAGGCTTTCTTTACACACATGCGACAGAACCATATTAATTGCTTTTCATGTAATTGGCTTTAGAAATTTTAAGTTGTATTATATTCATTTACAACAATTTCATTCTAATGACTTTTGCAAGTTAGTAAGCTATAGTAGATTTATATCCCTAGTTCAAAGAACAGTAGTTCCATTTTACTTTTTTCTTCAAAGTACTTTCTTAAAACGAAGAACAGGCTGTTATTTTATGGATTCAACCGCTATAAAGGTTTGTAATATAAAAAGAGCTTATGCTCATAAAGTATTTAAGACAATTGCTAGTAAAGGTAAAACTACTACTGGATGGTTTTACGGAATCAAATTAAACTTGATTGTCAATGATTTAGGAGAAATTATGAATTTTTCTCTTACTACAGGTAAGTCCAATGATAGATGGCCAGTAGAAAACTTATGTAAAAATTTGATCGGAAAAGTATTTGCTGATAAAGGCTACTTGAGTAAAGAATTATTTGAAAAACTTATGGGAAAAGGCATAGAACTGATTACTCAAATCAGAAAAAATATGAAAAATGCTTTCATGCCTATCTGGGATAGGCTAATGCTTCGAAAGAGATCTATCATTGAAACCATTATCGATCAGCTTAAAAATATTAGTCAGATAGAACACTCCAGGCATAGAAGTATACCTAATTTTATTGTCAATTTAATAGCTGGTATTACAGCTTATTCACTAAAAGAGAAAAAACCGGCTATAGATAATATATATACAACTGGTTTACAATAAGTCTAATCCGAAACTCACGTTATACGGAAATAAAATTCTTATTTTTCTGTCCTAATTTTTCAGGCCACTACATCCCTTTGACAAATGCGCACGTATGGGCAATAGCCACATATTTCAAGATCTTGTGTTTGTACAAAGGGTATAGCAGGATTAAAAATTTCTAACAGTAATGCCTTTAATGCCTCTTCAAATGGCTGTGCATATTCCATAATGTCTTTTATCTGTTGATACTTTTTACCATTATCCGATTGTTGAATGAATATGCCAGGTTTATAATCAGCTAAAAAAAGAGACCGAATATGAATCAAATAAGGCATAACCTGGTCCAGACCATGGGCTCCATATAGTGATTTAAAAAGCCAAGCATATAAAAAAGTTTGAAACATAGCTTTATTTTTTTTAACCTGAGTAGGATCAAATAAACTAGCTATACTGGATACTTTATAATTGGATAGACCTGTCTTATAGTCTATAATACGAATTAAGTGGTTTGAGCTATCTATACGATCTATCACACCGCTTAACCAAACTTCACGCACTATATCTAGGTTCAACAGGATGGGTTGCTTAATGGCTACCTCAACGCCCAAAATGGTGAATGGGGCATCAGAACCATCTAAGTCCACCATACGCGCTAATAGTTTTTCTAGTAGTGTATGGAGTAACATAGGCGCACTTAGTTCAGTCCGTTGCGCAGCTATAGCTTCTTTTAGCTTTACTTTTATATTTGACGCCAGTTGCATGACCATTTCTTTATCCATCTCTACACCTATAAAAGGTTGGTAGAACTGTGCCATAACACGATGAAACAATGTACCCAACTGTACCGCCTCTGCGCCATGTTTGGGCCATACCTGTTGCTTTAATTGCAGCAAATAGATAAAATAAAATTGAAGTGGACAAGATAAATAAGCAATTAGTGCAGAAGGTGTTAAACTAGAGGCAGCAGCTGATGATTCTTTGACCAAAAATCTATTTAATAACTGCATTACTCCATCATCTTTTTGAATAGATATAACAGGAATTGATTTAGTAGGTGAATAGATGCAATGATCAGACTGTATAATTTTTAACTTACTATCAAAGGTCAATTGCATTAACAGTCGATTCATTTCACTAGAAGTATCTAAACTATTTTTTTGGACATAGTTACAATAGATATTCTGGGCACGTTGCAATAATCTATAAAATCCATAAGCTGTGCTGTTTTCTGCTACTTTATCTAAAAATGGCAGTCCAAGGGTATAACGCAAGTCATACGGTATAAAAGAATCATGATGCATCGGTTTAGGAAATGCTCCTTCGTTCATATTCAGAAAAAAAATATGTTCAAAATCTAGGTTATAGGATGCAGAAACTTCTACAATATAGAGTCCTGTTATAGGATGATTTTGATGAAAGCACATTTTATTTTCTTTTACACGATTTAATAAAAAAGCAACAGAACAGCTATCCATTTCTGCTGCTAGGCCATCAATATATTTCAGTAGATGACGTAGTGCCATTTTATTCAGGGCTAAGAAAAGCCCATCTGGCTCTACAAAATAGTGATCTATATAAGCTAACCCTTCTTTAAGGTAGGATAAAAGGTCTTTATGGGTTTTGTTCAACCATATATCAGAGGCTTCCGATTGATAAGATCGATCATTTGAAAGGGCATGGCCTATAGCCCGCCCCGATTGCGTCATGTCTTTCACAAATGGATCACATAACGCCAAAAGGTTAGCTATATAGATTTCCAGCTGATTCCCTTCCATAGTAGCTTCCCAAAGCTTTACCAATTGCACTAATAAAGTATATATAACCGTAGCGCTAAATGGGTACTCCAATTTGCAATGTAAGGGAATAGATAACTTAGAGAGCTGGTCTAACAAAGGTATAAGTAAATCGCTACCACTTACTACTATGGCAGTTTGGGTGGCTGGAAATTTGGGTAGCCCCTTATTCGTTTTTTCTTGTAAAGCTGCCACTACTGCTTGTACCTGTGCGACCATACTAGAAGCTTCTATAAGCCAAACTTTTTTACCAGGATCATTCAAATAAGTAGGAGTTGGAAAACTTTTCTGAAACCATTTTTTTGCTCTATGCTGGCGCAGATAATGGCCCGCTATATTATTTGGATGGTCTAAATAATGGGCGTCAACATCCCAGAAAAAAGTGGTAGAAGCGATTGCCTTACATTGCTGAATAAAGTGCTCTTCAACAGCTGTTAAGAGATTAAAGCCAATAAAGATGAGCTCCTGATAAGTAGCGATTAGCTTCGGTAATGGTTGTGCCATTCTATAACATAAACCTTCATAGCCTTCTTGCTTTTCTATTAAACTTTCCCTAAAGGATTCATACAATAAGGGAAATTGCTGGCCAACAAGCAGTTCCTCTTTTTCTTGCAATTGTGATAAAGTCCTAGCCTTTTGAAGAGATCCCAATAGATTCTGGTCTACAAAAGTATCAACGGTCTTTTTTTTTTGCTGGATAAAGGATGCACACAAGCCACTATCATTTAAAAAGTGGGTATCTATACCATTAAAATCTTGTAAAAGGGTAAGCCCCCAACCATAAAATTGCTCAAAAGATTCTTTCCTATCTAAAACCTGTTCGGCTAATCTATATAACCTACTGAGCAAGGTTAAAGTAGGTAATGGCTTGATGCTACTATGCATCATTATGAACTGATGCAAGGTTAAACAAGTAACACTTTTTTGTTCCTCTTTTTTATTGAGTAGAGATTGAAAATAATCAATAGATAATTGCGTAGGAAATATCAAAAGTGATTGCTGATTTCTATTGGACCGATCCAAATGGTCGATGATTTGTGCTAAAAAAGGTTGATGGGTTAGGGTCTTCATAGATTTTGTCTGGTCTACAATTGATTTTTATTAGTTCTTCCTCTTACCTAAAGTTTTAGATAGTATACTGGGTTAAAAGTTTATTAGCATTTGTATGGTTCCATTTGGATCTGTCGCATCTACATTGAATTTTTCCTAGTTCTCCGGTTTGTCTTAAAAATTGGATATTATGCGGCCATAATCTTGGCAAAGTTTTCAAAAGTAGAATTCTGTTTTTTAGTTCCGATTAATTGTCCTTTTTGAATGATTCTAATATTTTCTATCCCTTTTATAGTAATGGCAGCAGCATGGAAATTCTTAAACCCTAGCATAGTCTTTATCCGTTTTTTGATAAACCTGTGGTCTTGCTCGACTCTATTATTCAGGTATTTGTTTTGAAATATTGGAATTTTATGATCTTGATCTAGTTCTGTATTTAAAGCATCAAGCGCAGCCTTATTACTACCGCTTTTATCAACTACCACTTTAGAAGGAATATTATTACAGCTGATAGCCTTACGAAAAAAATAAAGAGCTGCAGACTTGTCTCTACTTTCACTTAGAAAAAAGTCAACTGTATCTCCAGGTTCTGTCGCATTTGTCGCATCTGTTAAGATTTAGGTTAAAAACTTTATTTTTCACCCTAAATTATTTTCTGAAAAATATTACTTTTTATACTGAAAATCAATTATATAGATTTCCATTAAAAATTAATATAAAAAATATATTTTGAAAATCTTTTGACATATTTTACAAACGCGACAGAACCTTTATTTTTCTGTTTTTTTTGGGAGGGATAACAGGAACAATACCTTTTTCTCTAGCATATTTAATGATTTTATCGGTATCATAGGCGCGGTCTGCTAACAAATGCTTTGGAGTTATCCCTTCAATAAGATATGTAGATTGGCTACAATCAGCTCTGGTACCTTCTGTGATAATAGCTCTGACCGGCATACCAGACGCATCCACGGCCAAATGTAGCTTCGTATTAAGCCCCCTTTTGTTCGACTCATAAATTGGTTTCCTCCTTTCGCACCCGTTCCATGCATATGTACTTTTATATAAGTAGAATCAATCATAAGCCATTTAAAATCAGGATTATTAATTAGTCTCTCTAAGATCCTTTCCCATATACCATTATCTCTCCAGCGAGAAAATCTACGATGGGTGTTTTTCCAATCCCCATAGCTAGATGGAAGATCACGCCAAGGAGATCCTGTACGTAAAATCCAAAATACTGCATTAATAAACAGCCTATTATCTTTGGCAACAGCTCCCCAACCTCCTTGTTGACCTGGAAGTAGAGGTGATAAAATAGACCATACTTTGTCTGAAATATCATGACGGTGAATCCATTTAGACATCTTAGGAATATAATTGATCTTATTAATCTAAAAAATATAATAAACGTGAGTTTCGGTATTAGACTTATTGTAAACCAAGTTGTATATATATTATCTATAGCCGGTTTTTTCTCTTTTAGTTGAATAAGCTGTAATACCAGCTATTAAATTGACAATAAAATTAGGTATACTTCTATGCCTGGAGTGTTCTATCTGACTAATATTTTTAAGCTGATCGATAATGGTTTCAATGATAGATCTCTTTCGAAGCATTAGCCTATCCCAGATAGGCATGAAAGCATTTTTCATATTTTTTCTGATTTGAGTAATCAGTTCTATGCCTTTTCCCATAAGTTTTTCAAATAATTCTTTACTCAAGTAGCCTTTATCAGCAAATACTTTTCCGATCAAATTTTTACATAAGTTTTCTACTGGCCATCTATCATTGGACTTACCTGTAGTAAGAGAAAAATTCATAATTTCTCCTAAATCATTGACAATTTAAGTTTAATTTGATTCCGTAAAACCATCCAGTAGTAGTTTTACCTTTACTAGCAATTGTCTTAAATACTTTATGAGCATAAGCTCTTTTTATATTACAAACCTTTATAGCGGTTGAATCCATAAAATAACAGCCTGTTCTCGTTTTAAGAAAGACTTTGAAGAAAAAAAGTAAAATGGAACTACTGTTCTTTGAACTAGGGATATAAATCTACTATAGCTTACTAACTTGCAAAAGTCATTAGAATGAAATTGTTGTAAATGAATATAATACAACTTAAAATTTCTAAAGCCAATTACATGAAAAGCAATTAATATTGTCATTATTTCGCTCAAAGTCAGTGAACATGTTCTAGTAGGTTTTCTATCTGAAGTAGGTAACAAATGTGATTCCATATAAGGCATAAATTTTATAAGAAATTCATCAACAGCGTAATATATTTCAACTAATTTTGATACATTCATATCCGGCTCCTTTGGTTTTTATGATTATTTTTCAATCCCACAAATTTAAAACACAAAGGAGCTTTTTATACTCTTTTCTTAATTTCTAATCCAAAACTGACGTTAATAGCCCAATATATAGGCCTATTTTACTGTTTATCTTTTTCATAAAAATGATATTAAAATATTAAAAACTTATCACGAGTAATCGTATAGCCCAAGCAGGATTATAATAATAGCACAAAGGCTTATTTAGCCCTATTGTCTCTTCTGCTTCAAGCAACTGTAATGATCAAAGGCAATTAAATGATACTGCAGTATCTCCTTTTTTCCTTTGATTTATAACAATAATAAAAAATACATACTATTGCAAACAAATTGTACTAAAAAATACAATAACGGTTAAATATATAGTGGCTGTAAAATCAAATCTTGATTTATACGAATAAAGCATCGCCTACTTGTTCCTTGTTTACGACTCATCTGAATAGATGTTTCGTTACGTTTCAGGTAAACTTTCTTCTATTCTAAGGTTATTAATAATAAAATCCCGCCGCTCTGGCGTATTTTTGCCCATATAAAAAGCCAATATATTTTTTAAGGCACTATGGGGCGCCAACGTAACAGGAATCAGTCGAATGGCTGCACCTATAAAATGGGCAAATTCATCAGGAGATATTTCGCCTAGTCCTTTAAAACGGGTAATTTCAGGTTGTGCACCTAGTGACTGTATGGCTACCTCTTTTTCTTGTTCATTGTAACAATAATGGGTGTTTTTTTTATTGCGTACTCTAAAAAGAGGTGTTTCTAATATATAGAGATGTCCACTATATACAAGTTCTGGAAAAAACTGTAAAAAATAGGTTAATATCAGCAAACGAATATGCATGCCATCTACATCTGCATCTGTAGCAACAATAATTCTATTATAACGCAATCCATCGGGTCCATTGGCAATATTTAAAGCATGTTGCAATAGATTGAATTCTTCATTTTCATAAACTAATTTTTTAGATTGCCCAAAGCAGTTTAAGGGCTTACCCCGCAATGAAAATACAGCTTGTGTGGCAACGTTACGAGATTTAGTAATAGAACCACTTGCAGAATTGCCTTCTGTAATGAAAATGGTACTATCGAGGCGATTGGGATGGCTAGAGTTAAAATGGATATGACAATCTCTTAATTTTTTATTATGTAAGTTGGCTTTTTTCGTTTTTTCATGGACTAGTTTTTTAATACCAGCTATTGCTTTACGTTCACGTTCAGATTGCAGAATACGTTTTTGGAGTATTTCGGCTATCGGTGGATTTTTGTGCAAAAAGTCATCTAATGCATTTTTGATAAAAGCAATTATAAAACTACGAATCGTTGGTCCTTCAGGACCCATCTGTTGTGAACCAAGTTTTGTTTTGGTTTGGGATTCAAAAATAGGCTCTTGGACTTTAATGGCAAGTGCAGCTATTAATCCTCCACGGATGTCTGCTCCTTCAAATTCTTTTTTGTAAAAGGTTCGTACGGTTTGTACAATTGCTTCTTTTAAAGCATTCAAATGGGCACCTCCTTGAGCAGTAAATTGCCCATTAACAAAAGTATAGTAGACCTCGTTGGCAACAGTATGGTGATGTGTGAATGCTAGTTCAATATCTTGTTTTTTTAAATGGATAATCGGGTAAAGATAGTTTTCTGCAGCTGTTTTGGCTTGTAATAAATCCAAAAGTCCATTTCGAGCTTGGTATTTTTTACCATTCAGGTAAAGGATAAGCCCAGTATTTAAAAAACTGTAATGGGCTATTTGTTCTTCTATAAATTGGGGTACAAAAGAAAATTGTTTAAAAATGGCATTATCTGGCTGGAATACCACATGGGTACCATTTGGCTCCTGAGTGGAGCGGATTTCTGATTCTTCTAAGAGCAAGCCAGCAGAAAAAGTGGCTGATTTGGTTAATCCATCTCGAAAAGATTGTACTTTGCAATAGGCAGAAAGCGCATTCACTGCTTTTATACCCACACCATTTAAACCTACAGCTTTTTGAAAAGCTTGGGTGTCATATTTACCGCCTGTATTGATTTTAAAAATGCAATCTACTAATTTCCCCAATGGAATGCCTCTTCCAAAGTCTCGAATAGAAACATGTTGACTGTCAGATATTTTTATTTCAATTTTTTTCCCATAGCCCATTACGAATTCATCTACGCTGTTATCTATTACTTCTTTGAGTAGTAGGTAGATACCATCATCTGGTAGACTACCGTCTCCCAATTTACCAATATACATACCAGGGCGTAACCGAAGGTGTTCTTGCCAAGATAGGGAGCGGATATTGGCTTCTGTATAATTAAGCGTCGACATAGGTAACAAGTAGATAGAAAAATTGAACTATATCTATGTTTTCAATGGACCATCTAGCGCAAGATACTGTATCGTTGCGATTAAGTCTTTGGTTGTTTTAGTGAAAAGGGTAAAGTTTATGGTTGCGATGTTGTCTGTTGCTTGATGATAATGGGGATTTCTAAAATCCGCTGTATCTGTAATCATAAAAGCAGGAAAGCCTTCTAAGGAAAATGAGCCATGGTCTGATCGGTAAACATTTGGTATCCATCCAGGTAAAGCAATAGCATGCATAGCACCTGCATCTATTTGGTTATAACAGGAAAGCCACTTCTTTTGAAATGGCTGAGACGATAGGTCTCCCAGCATCATTAGAAAATTACCCCGATCTCCGTAAAGATATTTTAACCAGCTCAAATACCAAGGATACCTTTGGCTGTTGGGTTCGCTAGAAAAATACCCTATACTTTCAAGGGATATCATACCGGTAATCACTTCACTTTTTTCTTTCGCCTGTTTGGCATATTGGACACTCCCCATATTGTATCCAAAGTGTTTACCTGTTTGATCATCTGCACTATAAGGCCATTCTTCATTTGGGAATGCGACTAATTTTATGGTACGCTTAATCGTTGTTTTATCCTCTAGTTGCATACATAAATCATACAGGTGTCTTGCTATTTCTATTAAGGCAGCAATACCAGAGCCATTGTCATCTGCACCTGGACTGAAACAAACTGTATCGTAGTGCGCTCCAATTACAATAGATTCAGTATGGGTGCTATTTTTAATAGCCATACCATTCGACATAGGTATACTACCTGGAATAACTACTTCTATATTTTGCACATCAAATTTTTGGCCCCTATAGGTGGCGCTATAGGTAATTATATTGGTTTGATAGCCAATCTCTTTAAAGGCATTATCAATGTATTGTGCTGATTGACAGAGCTTTTGTTAATATGCTGGGTCGGAAATGTTTCGGGGACCAATTGTTTGTGATAAATAGGTTACATGCTTTTTTAAGTTTTGTTTTAGAATTTCATCTGATTGTGTCGTTATATGCGTTGTTGTTGGACCTATATGTATAGGTATAGGGGCAGATGGTCTACCAGCAGTTTTTAGGATACCCAAGGTAGTGTCGCTACAGCCAATAAATAATGTGGCAATATAAAGTTGATGTATGCCATATATCTTAGAGATAGTCATAAAAATTTCTCGTGGATTCTATTGCGTAAATAAATAGGGGGCCTATTGAGTGGAAAATCGATAAATGGCTTTTTAGCAAAGGCCTGGAAAATTTTTTAATAAAAGTATTGACTCAAAAGAATAGATTCAATATAAAATAATATTATCTTTTTTACTAAAAATTGTCGCTTGCCATATGGCCCAATAAAAATAGAAAAACGACCAAGTGCAATTATCGAGCTGAAAGATAGTGGTTACACAACACCACCCATGGTCCGTTGTTGTTGCTGGAAAAAGGTTAAAGCTTCTAGCAAATCCTCTTTTTTGAAGTCTGGCCAATATAAATTGGTAAAATATATTTCTGAATAAGCGCATTGCCAAGGCAGAAAATTGCTTATCCGTTTTTTACCACCTGTACGTATCAGTAAGTCAATATCAGGCAAGTGGCCTGTATTCAAATATTGCTGATAGGTAGCTGGGGTAATTTTAGCGCGATGGTTCTTTGCAAATTTTATAAAATTCTCAAAACGAGAATTTTTATTAAACCCTTTATGTAAAAATTGGTCCACTATCTTAATCAAAAAATCATTTGCTATAGCTTCAGAAGCAGCTACCATTTCTGCTTTCCCTCCATAGTTAATGGCAACGGTCAAATGTAGCCTAGTATTATCTTTTGTAAGGTCTATTACCTCTTTTAATCTATTCCAGCAAAAACTAGGTATCCCTGCTGTATCCCCCACTACACGGAATTTAACATTATATTCCGTAAAAAGGTTGATGTGTTCAGCAATGCCTTCCGTAATCGTTCGAAAAATATTATCTACCTCTGGCGTAGGTCGGCTCCAATTTTCAGTAGAAAAAGCATAAAGGGTTAAATAGGTGATCCCGTGCTCTAAACATCCAGTTATTGCTTCAATGACCGCTTTTTTTGAATTTTTATGTCCATAAGATCTGTCGCCTATTGCTTTTATTCCCCACCTGCCATTACCATCCATGATAATGGCAATATGCTTTGGATTTTTGGCTAAGATAGGTATTAGATCATACTTATTGGAGGAAACAGTATATCCAGGTAGGAGTGTAAATAGCAATACCCAGTTTATAAAAAACTTTCTAAATAGAATTGCTACAGTAAGGGGGAATCTTTTTTTTTTGTCTGCCATAGCAGGAAACAGGCTATACATCTGATATAAGAATCTTTTTAGCTTAAATGAAGATCGTTCCACACCGTTCAGAACGAAGTATAGAAAAACTTACAAAAACTATAGGTGTAGAGAAGACTCAAGTTTAAGTAAAAATATCATACGATCAAAACGATATTGGGTTTGCGTTCCCTATATATATGAGCCATTGGTTAACAGCCCTATTTAGCTGGACCGTACCTAGATGGCTCCATTGAAATATGTTTGATAATATTTTGGATTAATGTAGAACGATCATTATTCTGTTGATTGACCTGAATATAGGGACATAGTTTCAGTTCGAGCGTTTGTTCATAAGCTTCTTTAATGGCTTCAAAGCGCTTTTGAGACATTTTGTCAAACACGTCTTGGTTGGTTCTGACCTGGTTGCGCAATTGGAAAGTATCAAAGTCAATATCACAGTATATACATAGATCTGGCATTAAACCAGAAAAAATACGATGTGTAGTTAAAAAGGGGGCCCAATAATCTGGTTGATGGGTTAATTGATAGGCTATAGTAGAAAAAATAAATCGATCAAAGATCAATACATCTACTTCCCCTACCAGTGCTTCTTTATAAATCAGTTCATGGCGTGCTGCCAAGAATAGAAAAAATTCTGTAATAGGATGGGCATCTTCATTTTTAATCGTTAAGATAGTCTCCCAAATCAATTGCGCATTTTTACTCCCTTTGGGATCATGCAGCAACTTTACATGATAAGATTGATTGATTAAACTAGCTTGTATTTGATGTGCCAAAGTCGTTTTTCCAGCAAAATCTACCCCTTCAATAACTAAGGTAAATATCCTACGTTGTCTACGGGTGATCGGATTTTTCATATACTTTATGATTAAGGGTAAAGAATGAATGGTATCTCGTAAAAATACAAATAAATCTACCCATTCATTATGAAGTTAAATTTCTTTAAAATTAAGTATATTGCAGCGCTACCATTCAGTTATACAGTAGTGCTGGAATAATTTTATACATGATGAGCACTATTCAAGATTTTCTTTCCTGCTCTGATCCAAATGTACGCAATGTATTATTGGGCACCATTTTGCTGAGTACCAGTAGCGCTATGATTGGCGTATTGGCACTTCTAAAAAGAAAGACATTGATCAGTGATGCCATTGCACATGCGGTACTCCCTGGTAGCTGTTTGGCTTTTTTGCTAACTGGAAACAAACACTCTATTTGGCTTATTATAAGTGCTTTTATCACAGGTTGGTTGGCCTCTATAGCCATCGACCAAATCACTAACCATTCAAAAATAAAGCTAGATGCGGCCATTGCTATTGTAGCTTCTATAGCTTTTGGATTGGGTAGTTTTTTGTTATCTATGCTTCAACATAGTGGTCAAGCTGGCCAAGGTGGGTTAAAGTCTTTTTTGTTAGGCAGTGCTGCTACGCTACTACAAGAAGATGTAGTTGCATTGCTCTGGTTGAGTTGTATCATTATTATAGTTTTAATTTTGTTCTTCAAAGAATTTATGCTTATTGCCTTCGACCGTCTTTTTGCACAGTCCATAGGTCTTCCTATTAAAAAAATAAATTTTTTGTTTACCAGTTTAATGGTACTGGCTATTGTAGTTGGCATCAGAGCAGTAGGGGTAGTATTAATGAGTGCGATGCTTATTACGCCAGCTACTACTGCACGGTTCTGGACAAGAAAGATTTCTTATATCATGCTGTTTGCTATGTTGATGGCGGTCTTTGCTTCCTTAGCAGGAACTTTTATTTCCTATACCATTCCTTTTATGCCTACTGGGCCTTGGATTGTACTCATTATGTCAGTTATAGCTTATTTTTCTTTTCTTATTGCTTGGTGTGGCCGTATTTTCAAAAAAAACAGATAAATATATCATAATATGATGCAGCTTACCCTGCCTTCATTTGATTATAAAACTAAGCAAGTTTTAAATAAAACCTATATTTTAGATCTGGTTCGTAAAAAGTATGTATTGCTGACCCCAGAAGAATGGGTCCGTCAGCATATGTTGCATTACTTGATTCACTACCGCTCCTATCCTAAAGGGTTGTGCTGCTTAGAAAAAAGAATATATAACGGTATGAGGTATTATAGGCCTGATATTATGCTATGTGATAAATCTGGTGTTACTAAAATGGTGGTAGAATGCAAAGCGCCCTATATCAAACTAACCCATAAAACTTTAGGCCAAATGATGCAATACAATCGACAGCTCATGGTAAATTATTTAGTAGTAACAAATGGAATTACCCATTTTTGTTGGCAGTGGGAACAAGATTTAGGCTGTTTTCAAGCAATAAACTATATTCCAATCTATCAAACATGCGCAATGGCTAGATGACCTGCTTATTAACAAAATCTATGACAACGGTCTTATACAACTGATTTACAATAATCCTAATCCAGAATTGACCCTTTTAGACTGCTGAATAGATTTTGCTGGATTGCCAAGTAAGACATCACCCTTTTTTACATTTCCTAATACAACTGATCCAGCACCAATACTGGCTCCCTTTTGAATGGTAACACCTGAAATAATCGTAACGCCCATGCCAATAAAAACTTCTTCTTCCAAAGTGACCTGGTTACCTATAATACTCCCAGCGCCTATCTCTACCCAATCATGAATATGGGTTTCTGATTCAATGATCACCCCATTGTGTAGTATACAGTGGTTGCCTATGGTTACCCCTGAAGCCAAACAAACTTGTGCACCTATGTAATTGCCCTGCCCTAGTTGAATGGCATCAGCCGTAATCACAGATGGATGAATAGCAGAGATTGGGATGGAGTCTTGTTGTGTGCTTAAAAAGTTTAAACACGCTTTTCTTTTTTTCATAGGGCGATAGGCGATAAAATAAGGACATGCCTCATTGAGTAACCCAAGAAAAGCTGGATCATTTGTACCACCTAACACAGGAATATTTTGTATCGTTCTATGATGCCATTTGGTTTCATCTTCTAGAATGCCATAGACCATTAAATTATTTTTTTGAAAAATATCTAAGGATCCTTTTGTAAGATCACATATGCCAAAAACAATGATTCCTTTCATGTATATACTTTAACATTAATGAGTACGTTTTAAACTATTCAGAAAAATAGCAATGACGCATTTATAAAACAAAAGTTTTAGGTTGTATAACTTTATTACTAACTTTTAGCATTACATTTTTTCTGGTAATTCAATGGTTAAAAGTGCCATGCTCTTTTTGAGCACCTTGCCTACACAAAAAGAAAGCAATAGTCGAATCGCTTTGGCATTAGCGTTAGATTCCCGCAATATTAGATGACTTGCATAAAATTTGTTGTACGTTTTTGCTAGCTCTAAGGCGTAATGGGCTATTATAGAAGGCATATAGGCTACTGCAGCTTCCTCTATCGTTTCTGGTAACCTATACAATTGGAAAATAAGAGTCTGTTCTAATGGGCTAAGCGAACCGCTTGTTGATTCATCCAGTGGAACCTTTGGAACAAATTGTGCTTTTCGGGTTAGTGAACAAATTCTAGCATAGGTATACTGAATAAATGTACCAGTATCACCTTGTAGATCAATAGATTCATTAGGGTTAAATAACATCTTTTTTTGAGGAGAAACCCGTAGTAAGAAGAATTTTAACGCACCTATTGCCAAAGTATGGTGCAATTTCTGTAGCCCTTCCTCGGAACATTTGGTAACTTTATCAGCAGTCTTCATATAGTCCCCAACTGTATCAATCATTTCTTGTATAAGGTTGTCCGCATCTACTACGTTTCCCTCTCTAGATTTCATTTTACCGTCTGGTAGATCGACCATCCCGTAGGGAAAATGGTGCATAGAAGATGCATAAGGCCTGCCCAATTCGGTCATAATGGCAAATAAGACTTTAAAATGATAAGCTTGCTCATTGCCGACCACATAAATCATTTGATCAAAATGATAATCTGCATAACGCAAATCAGCTATCCCTAGATCTTGCGTAATATAGACAGCTGTTCCATCCTTGCGCAACAAAACCTTTTCTCCTAGGCCTTGTTTGGATAGGTCAACTGCAATGGCTCCATCTTCTCTTTTGTAAAATATTTTTTGATCTAGACCCTCTTCTATAATGGTTTTACCTAGTAAATAAGCCTCAGATTCATAATAAATTTTATCAAACGTGATACCCAATTCAGCATAAGTTGCGTTGAATCCGTCGTAAACCCAGCCATTCATTTTTTTCCATAGCGCCACCACATCAGGATTGCCTTTTTCCCATTCCACCAACATATTTTGTGCCCGTTGCAAAATAGGGGGTACCGTTGCATCTTCCCCATTTTTTTCCATAAGGGCCCGTTCTGCTTTATATACTTGGTCAAATTTTACATAATACTTTCCTACCAAATGGTCTCCCTTTATGCCAGTATTTTCTGGTGTTTCATCTCCGCCAAATTGCTGGTAAGCCACCATAGATTTACAGATATGGATGCCACGGTCATTAATCAGGTTCACTTTATGGATGGTATATCCAGCCGCATCTAATATAGCGGCCAAAGAGCTGCCTAAAAAATTATTACGCAAATGACCCAGATGTTGCGGTTTATTGGTATTGGGAGATGAAAATTCTACCACTATATGGCGCATCCGTCTGGCCAAATGGCCATAAGTTGAATCTGCTGCAATAGCAGTTAAAATAGACAGCCAAATGGCATCATGCAGCACAAGGTTTAAAAACCCACTGATCACATTATAACTGGCTATTAGATTGGTATGGGTTTGTAGCCATTGGCCTATTTGAGTAGCCAATTCAACAGGTGGTACATTACATCTTTTAGCAAAAGAAAATACAGGCAATGAAAAAGTACCTTGAAATTCTTTTCTGGTAACCTGTAAGCTACACGCTTCTTCCGATAAGGGGAGATCATAAATGGCTAAAAATGCTTGCTGTATAGCTTGTCTAAGTTTAGGTACCAGCTTTATGGAATCTCCTTCAAAAGGCATAGGATAAAATTTATCTGATTTTGCGTAAAATTAAAAATTTATAACGTGGGTTCTGAATTTATCAGAATAATTTATATAAAATGTTCTTTATACTATAGTAGACTGATTTTTAAGACAAATTTTTAGGAATTTTATTTCCTTCTTTTCCCATTTGCTAATCATCTAAAGTAGTGATTTATTTGTATGATTTACACTAGCTTAGTATTATTTACATTTATTTAACAAGCATTTTGTCTTCCTTTATTAGAGTATTATAATTTTTGGTTTAAAAATTCAGTGCATATATTTTCTATTACCCCAAGATTATTGCCCTATTTTAAAAGATTAATACATGTGTCATGATTGTTTTTTTTAGCTAGATCAACAGGCGTTTGACCAAAAATATTTTTTATGTTGGCTGTAACTCTTTCATCTTGTATTAACGCTTTACAGACTTCTACATGACCATTTTGTGTGCAATATGTAGTGGAGCCCAACCATCTTCACATGGTAAATTCACCTGAATATTTTTAGTAGCTAGTAATTCCTTTACCACTTCTACATGACCTTCTTGTGCTGCCATATGTAGTGGAATCTTATCATCTTTATCTTTTAAATTCAGCTGAATATCCTTAGTGGCTAGTAATTCTTTTACCACTTCTACATGACCTTCACAGGCTGCCACATGTAGTGGAGTCAACCCATCTTTGTCTTTCGAATTTACATCAACCTCAGGATTATTGAGTAAAGCTTCTACTGCTTGTACATCACCATTTTTAACTACTACATGTAGCATAACATTCCTTTCTACTGGTGATAAATCTGAATCAGCATAACCATAGATCGGAAGTAAAAAAAATAAAAGAACGCTATATAGTAGTAAGGATATGTTATAAGCGTTAATATACGCCATATGTTTTTTATACATTTATACAAAAATATTTAATATAGTGGGACGATAGTTTACATAAACAATAAGTTATAGAAGTCAAGATTTAATCTTAGCGTCAGTACAAATTATAGTTTATAGTTGTTTAAGTTTAGTGTAATTTCAAATTTTTCCTTAGATATATGCAATATGGTTATGTTTTCAAAATACTAACTTTTTACTAGCTTGCCAAGTTTGTATAGGTGTTTTACTATAACAATTGCAATAGACTTTTAATTATGTGGCCCATGGGGCAAAACCTAAGAGGTACTATTTAAGGCAGATTCTAATAGCTTACTGGCCAGTGGTGCGTTGGCTTTTCCTTGACTATTTTTCATAATTTCCCCCATAAACATGGCCAGTAGCCCTGACTTTCCATTTTTGTAAGCTACTACTTTTTCTGGGTGAGCTGCCAATACTTCTGCAATAAGTGCTTTTAAGTTGGCCTCATCATTATCCTGTATCAGATCTAATTGCTCTGCAACAGCCATAGGGGTTATATCTGGCTGTTGCAATAATAAGGGAAAGATTTGATTGGCCGCAACCGAAAAATGGACCATGCCACTTTCTACCAATGTGATGAGTGCAACAAAACGGTCAACAGTAAGGGGCAATTCTTCCAATGGAAGAGACTGCTCATTAAGATAACCTTTTACAGGCCCCAGTAACCAATTGGCTGCAGCCGTATAGTAGGTAGTATGTTGACATAGTTCATCAAAGAATATGGCAAACGCTTTATGCTCCGTAAGTACGGAAGCAGCATACTCGGAAAGACCATATACCTCTATAAATTTTATAAAATAAGCTCTTGGCAACAAAGGCATCGTCTTGCGAATGCTTTCTATCCATTCTTTTGAAACCCATATAGGAGGTATGTCTGGTTCTGGAAAATAACGATACTCACTGGCTGTTTCTTTGGCACGCAAGCTAATCGTCTCACCTGAATCAACTTGAAAGTTTCGCGTCTCTGCTATCACGGGTTCACCCTTTTCCAACAGGGCTATTTGGCGTTCTATTTCATGGGCTATGGCAAGCTGAACATTACGCATAGAATTCATATTTTTAACCTCTACTCTAACGCCCAGTTGTTTAGATCCTTTGCGGGCTACTGAAATATTGGCATCACAACGCAAAGAAGCTTCTTCCATATTGCCATCACAGATATCTAAATAACGGACCAATTTTCGAATTTCATATAAAAAGTGATAGGCTTCTTCTCCTGTTGTAATGGCTGGAGCGGTTACCAATTCTAATAAAGGGGTCCCTGCTCGATTATAGTCCAATAAAGTAACCTCTTCCACTACACCATGTATAGATTTACCAGTGTCTTCTTCTAGGTGCATGCGTATAAGTGGAATGGCTTTCTCTACTCCTTCATTGGTATAAATGGTTACAAAGCCACCTTGGCAAATCGGCGTAGTATCTTGTGTAATTTGAAACCCCTTGGGTAAATCTGGATAGAAATAGCTTTTTCTAGCAAAGAAATTTAAATCTGTAATCGTTGAACCACAGGCCAACCCTAATTTTATCGCGTAGTCAAATGCTTTTTTATTTACTCTAGGCAACGTACCAGGACAGGCCAAAGTAACAGGGCTAAGGTTGGTATTAGGAAGCGCACCATATTCAGCTCTATCTGAGGAAAACATTTTGCTATGGGTGAGCAATTGAATATGGATTTCTAGTCCAATCACTACTTGATATGAATCTTTTATAGTTGCATGCATAAGTTTATTATATGGTTTGCTAGCTGTATGGCTACCTGGATCTATCAGTTATTTTGCTTATAAAACATAGGGAGCATTTATCCCTAACAACAGCATGATTTTTTACGAATGCTATTTTTTATTGTCTCACTTTGGGAGAAAAACCCCGCACTTGCAGTGCGTCGTTTCAACATATTTGGCAATTAAAGGTTCAATTTTATAAAAAAGTAATCTGTTTGTAAAAAATTCTAGTACTTTTACAGATCAACTGATCAAGGATTATGTTGATAGACATGGATAAATAGAAGATCAACTTGGAGACTTTCAAGTCGAAAACTAGCTGTGGCCAAGGCATTCATGCCGTAATCTTAAGCCCTGTATTTGCAATGCAGGGTGAGTTAACTGCTTAACATAAGGGGTATGATCGATCAGTAGATGGTATAAGTTATTCATAACGTTTTAATTCAAATTTTTCTCCAAGATAAAGCCTCCGAACTTGTTCATCTTCTGCCAATTCTTCTGCAGTGCCCGCTTTAAGCAATGCGCCAGCAAACATTAAGTAAGCTCTATTCGTAATGGAAAGCGTTTCATCTACGTTATGGTCTGTAATCAACACCCCAATATTATTATGCTTAAGCTGGGCGATAAGTAGCTGAATTTCTTCTACAGCAATAGGGTCTACACCTGCAAAAGGCTCATCCAGTAAGACAAATTTGGGGTCAGTGGCCAATGCTCTAGCTATTTCTGTACGGCGCCGTTCCCCTCCAGAGAGTACATTACCTTTACTTTTCCGTATATGCGTAATGCTAAACTCTTCCAATAAACCTTCTAATTTTTCTTTCCGTTCCTGTTTAGAAAGACTACGCATTTCCAATATAGCCATGATATTTTCCTCTACCGTTAATGCTCTAAAGACAGAGGCCTCCTGGGGTAAATAACTAATACCTTTTTGAGCACGTTTGTATAAGGGTAAGGGGGTAATACATGTTTCATCCAAATAAATATTACCACTGTTGGGTTTTATAAGACCAACCGTCATATAGAAAGTAGTGGTTTTCCCTGCTCCATTGGGCCCCAGTAAACCTACCACTTCACCAGACTCAACGGTCAGTGAGATTCCTTTTACTACTTTACGTCCTTTATATGCTTTAATCAGTGAATCTGCACGAAGTTGCATAAAATTTTTTGTATTAAATGAGGGTATACCCTTTGCGCTTAGGTTCCCCTATCGCACTACCCTTATAGAGATTAAAAATACGAGGGGCTTAAACGGAACCATAAAAAGTAAGGGCAAGATCGCATTATTTGCTACGATGATGGCGTAAAAACGGACCGACCTGCACATTTGCTCATCACGATAAATTTATAAGAAAATATTCATTTTATTACTATCTACCTGTTTCGACTGGAGTAGTTCATGGGGAATGAGGCTAAAAAAGCATATATTTGACCCAAAATCTAAAAGAAATTTTTTGTTCAGTAGGGTCTTCTCTACCTTTGTAGTTTAGTCCATACATATAACCATCCATACTGCATTGCAATTTTCGGTAACACATGAAGATCAGTATTCCAAAGCTAGAGCAGGGCTGATCACGACTAGTAAAGGCACCATTCGTACACCTATCTTTATGCCAGTAGGTACGATAGGATCGGTAAAATCCATTCCACAGGACGTACTACGTGACCAGATCAATGCGGATATCATCTTAGGCAATACCTATCACCTCTATCTACGTCCAGGTACTAAAGTATTGGATAAAGCAGGAGGACTCCATTCCTTTATGGGATGGCATCGACCAATATTAACCGATAGTGGAGGCTATCAAGTCTACTCTTTAGCAGACCGTCGTCAGCTGAGAGAAGCAGGGGTTACCTTTCGTTCCCATATAGATGGATCTAGCCATTTATTCACACCAGAACTTGTAGTAGATATTCAAAGAAGTATTGGTTCTGATATCATGATGGTACTGGATGAATGCACCCCTTATCCTTGTAGTTACCACTACGCAAAGGCTTCTATGGAACGTACCCATCGCTGGCTCAAAAGGGGTATAAACTATTTTGATGCTACCTTAACGGATCAGCATGCCCATCAAGCACTTTTTCCAATTGTGCAAGGTAGTATCTATAAGGACTTACGGATTCAATCGGCTGAAACCATAGCTGCAGCAGACAGGCCTGGTAATGCCATAGGAGGCGTATGCCATCCTGACGGTCAACTGTATGAAATTACAGAGCTAGTTTGTTCTATTTTACCTAGGTCCAAGCCGCGCTATTTAATGGGGGTTGGTACACCCTTGGATCTTTTAGAGTGTATTGCCCTAGGTGTAGATATGTTTGACTGTGTAATGCCCACGCGCAATGGACGGAATGGTATGCTATTTACCACACAGGGTATTGTAAACATTAAAAATAAAAAATGGGCATATGACTTTAGCCCTATAGATGGCGCATTAGGTGGGCCAGTTAGTGGCTATTATTCAAAAGCCTACCTACGCCACTTGATCACTTCTAAAGAATTATTGGGTGCGCAATTGGCCAGCGTCCATAATTTAAATTTTTATCTATGGCTGGTCCGTCAAGCTAGAGAGCAGATTCAGCAGGATAGCTTTGTTGCATGGAAAAACCATATGGTTAAAACCATTATGGAAAAAATCTAATCAAAATGAAGCTACTAGATCGGTACATTTTTAAAAAGTTTTTTTCTGCTTTTTGGGTGATTCTTACCATCTTTATTTTAGTTTTTATCGTTATCCATCTAGTGGATAATATAAGCAATTTTAAAAAGCATCACCTTACTTTTCAGCAGGTATTCAATTACTACTGTGTATTGGCGCTTTATTTAGTCAATCTTGTAGCCCCTCTGATTGTTTTTACTACTACTATATGGTGTACGACTAGGCTGGTAAAACGATCAGAAATTATTGCACTATTAAGTGGTGGGATTAGTTTGCATCGCATCATAAGACCTTATATAATCATTGCCTGTTTGCTTACTGGAGCCAATTTTTACCTCACAGGTTGGTTATTGGCCAATGTGAATAAAGCACGTGTTCGGTTTGAAACAGAATACCTCGACATGGGCATGGGTAGTTTGGCTGAGTCAGACTATATACAGCTTAAGGTAGGCCCTAATCAATACCTACACATCGGCAAGTACTATGGTTACAGTAATACCGGATATGATATTAGCTTAGACACTTTTAAAAATAATATCCTGATAGAACGGCTATGTGCTGAAAAAATGGAATGGAATGGAAAAGATCAAACATGGATTGTACGATCTTGGCAAAAACGTATTTTTTTTCCAAGACATGAAGAGGTTATAACAGGAGACAACCTAACCATTTCTTTAGCAGTAGATCCAGAAGATTTTTCCATTAACCCCAACTTAAAAGACGGCTTAACCCTTCCTGAATTGGCAAAACACATTCAAAAATTGATCTACAAGGGCCATGCAAGTGTACGTTTTTTCATAGCCGAGCAACATATTCGCTGTATGACACCCTTTGCTATTCTTATTCTTATTGTGTTGGGTTTTTTAGTAGCATTACATAAGCCCAGAGGGGGGGTAGGAAGGCGTATTACATTGGGCGTCATACTGGGTTGTTTTTATATAGTCCTGTTTTTATCTGCTAAAATTGTAGCCGAGACACAAAGTCAACACCCACTGTTGGACATATGGTTGCCCAATATTGTTTTTTCTGTTTTATGTATCATTTTTTACCGACTGGTATCCAAGTAAATACGTAACTACTCTTGTTCAGTCTATCCCTGGTGCAACATACCCACCATGCGATATAGATCAAATTCTGTTTGTTTTACCTTAAAAGCCTGTTCTATTAAATCAATTTCTATTTTTTGCGTATCTTCTTCTGCTTCATGAAGTTCAAGTAGTTTTGACCGATTCAAACGATATTTTTCTCTTACAAAAGTCAATTTTTGTTTACTTATTTTCAGTTGTGCTTCTACTACTTTGTATGCACCTAAAGCATGGTGGTACTGCCACTTTTTATCTTCTAGACCACCTTCTATAGCTAATTTTTTTTGTGTTAAGGCAAATTTTGCATTATGCAATGCAATCTTTGCTTTTTTAACGGTTGCAGGCAGTAATAATAAGGTAGCTATATCAATACTAATGCCAATACCCACAGTGCATTGGCTAGGCTTACCCTCTTCAGACCTTTTATCTTTTAAATCATATGAGTAGCCAGTTGAGCGAAAATTATTGAACAGATTGAAACAAGCAAGTGGATAGGCTTTGGCCCTACTTAAATTGGTAGCGGCTATGGCTACTTTTTTTGCTTGTATGGCAGTGTCTAAATCAACGGCTTTTTCTTTCCCAACAGCCTTTATATCCCATATAGGTTGAATGGGAATATTGGATTGCACGCATGTTGCTTCATTAAGCGGCTTACCAACCATTATGTTGAAGCTTCTGCGCTTTTCTTTCAACACTTCTTGCCGCTCTAATAAGGTTAATTTTACCTTTTTAAGCGCTAGTTGCGCATCCAAACAATCTATTTGGGAAATAAGTCCCACCCGCAACTTTTCTTGCTCTGTTTTCAATCTAGTTGTTGCTAGCTTCATCAGATTATTCGATAATGCCCACTTTTTTTGTGCCAAGGCCAATGCATAATAGCGACAAACGACTTCCTGTAATTCGTTTTCCACTGCTTTTTTTGCCACTAGTTTGCAAACAGCATTATTTTGACCAGCTATTCTAGCTTGAAAAATTTTATCAAACAGTGATGTAAGTCGCCATTCTAAGGTAAAAACAGGTATAGATTGAATTTGATATATGGAAGCTTTCGATTTCCAGGTGTTTACTTGGTCAATCTTTACAGTTACCTGAGGTGCCCATAAACGAAAATGGTCTATCTTAGTGGAAAGGATGGCTTGCTTTTTTGTATTTTCAGCTATCTGAATGTTCAAATTATTTTTTAAGGCCATATCTATGGCTGCTTCTAAACTTATTGGCTGGTCTTTTGCTTGTGCAACATCATAGATCAAAAGTGGAATGGTGCACATCATACTAAATCGTATAATCAATTTTTGAATCATCGACATGTTTAGTGAATTTTTTATTAAATAATCTTTCCGTCTATAATTTCTTGAATACCATTACACTGTCGTGCTACTTGTAGAGAATGTGTAACGATAAGAATCGTATTCCCTTCTCTATTCATTTCCTTTAGCAAGGCCATGATTTCATGGGCTGTACTGCTATCTAAGGCGCCGGTTGGTTCATCTGCTAAGATTAAAGGAGGATCGGTTACCAGTGCACGTGCAATGGCCACCCTTTGTTGTTGACCACCTGACAATGCATTTGGCTTATTATGGGCATGCGCAGACAAGCCAACTCGATCTAGCATAGCCCATGCACGTTTGTACCGTTCTTTTCTTTCTATACCCTGGTAATAAAGAGGTAGTGCTACATTTTCTAAAGCCGTTTTAAAAGGAATTAAATGAAACCGTTGAAAAATAAAACCAATTAATTCGCTTCTATATCTACTAGCCTGTTGGTTAGAAAGATTTTTTATATGGACCCCATTAAGATGGTAATTTCCATGGTCATAATGATCTAGTATGCCAATAATGTTCAACAAGGTAGACTTCCCTGCACCAGATTGCCCCATTAAAGCAACTAAGTCTCCTTTTTCAAGGTAAAAATTTATGCCATTTAGCACATTTCTAGTAACCGTACCATTTTGATAGCATTTATATAAATCTTGAATCTGAATCATGCTAGGTTTCTACAATTAAGTGGTCTGCTGCTGTAAGGCCTTCTTTTACTTCAACATAAAGCCCATCTGATAGTCCTAATACTACATTTTTGGGAACTATTTTACCTTCATGCAAACACTTTACAAAACAATGCTTCCCTTCCATTTGAATCATGCTTTCTGGAACAGTCAGGACATTTTTTACTTGTCCAACTACTACCTCTGCAAGTGCTAAATAACCTGCACGTAAGGTAACTTTTGACTTTTTAGGCTGCTGCACCAGCCCTTCTATTTCAAATTTAATTTCTCCATTTTTTAATCCTTTTTGACTTGCTTTTGGTGCAATTTTAGTTAACGTAACTTGTAATTTTACTTCATTAAAGGCATTTAATGAAGCGATAAAGGTCATCCCTTTGGTTAAATCAGCCACATCTAATTCACTTACTTGAGCTGAAAACAAAAAACGATCCATATCACCAATAATAGCCACTGTAGTACCACGGGCATTGCTACCGGTGGCCTGTACCATACTACCTTCCTTAGCGGGTAAGGCTAAAATGGTTCCTTTTGTAGTAGCCTTAATGAGGTTGGCATTTGCTCCTTTTGCATGGGTATAGCCTTGTTGGCATATTTGTAATGCTTTCTGGGCTGAAGCAAATGCTTCTTTGGTTTGTTCCCAAGATGCCAAAGCTGCTTCATACGTTTCTTTGGCTAGCATCTTTTTGGTGAAAAGGTGTTTACTTCTTAAGTATTTTGCTCTGGCTTGATTTAGATTAATAGAGGCCAAACGCAACTTGCTGGTTGCTTCCTCAACCTCTTTTGGGTTGGGCTGTATTTTAATACGAGCAATCTTGGTACCTTGTTGCACATGATCCCCCACCTCTACCCATAATTTATCTACGACACCTGTAAGATGCGTTTCTAAATTAATTTCTTTATGAGGTATAAGGGTACCGGAAAAAACTTTTTTTCGAATAATCGTTCTGCGCGTAGGCTGGGTGGTTTTAAAAGTTACTTGATGGAACTTGCTCCATTTGACTTTATAGACCCTAGAATAAGCAAAAACGCCCCCAGCTATAAGACCAGTGGTTAAAATAAATTTACTGATTGTACGCATTTTTATTCATTGTTTAAAGCATCTATTGGCTTAATGTATAATGCTCTTTTTGCAGGGATAATGCCGGCTAGACAACCAGACAATATCAGAACAATTAAGGCAGATACAGCCATAGAAGAGTGAAATTCAAAATGAGCGATGCCATATTTTTCGATGATAGGCAATAGATAGGTATTCATCCACTGGAGCATGGTTATACCGATCCCTAGTCCTAAGACACCAGAAATGCAATTAATGATGATCGATTCTAGTAAAATTAAGCCCATAATATCACTTGATTGCGCACCCATCACTTTACGAATGGCCAATTCTTGTGTACGCTCTTTTACGACCACACGCATCATATTACCTATACCTACCACTCCACTGACTAAAAAACAGAGGCCAAGGAACCAAATAAATCCTTGCATTACTACAAAGAGTATTTGGAAAGGTCTGGCTTCTTTAGATAGATGTCTTATATACAGTGCTTGTTTATCTTGCGCTTCAAAATTGAGCCGTCTAGCCAAATAAGCCCGAATTTTTTTTTCTACCCTTATAGGATTTTGTTTGGGCGCTAAAGTTGAGATCATGCAATCAATACTTTCTGCATTACGCGGAAACAATGCTTTAAATAAACTGCTTGGGATAATTACCTGATGGTCATCCTGACCAGCGGTTGCTTCTAATACGCCAATTACAGAGAAGGTGGTACCATCTATTGTGATAAAGGTTCCAACTGCTGATTGGTTGCCAAATATTTTCGTTTTCATTTTAAAACCTAGTAGGCAGACTGGAAGTTTTTGTATTGCATCACGTTCACTAAAAAAGCGCCCTTCTACCAGTTCCAAATGTTTCATTTTTTCATAGCCCACACGCACCCCTAATACATTACTTTTATGTGCAGCTTGTCCATATATAACCGAACAATGGGCTGCAAATAGAGGCATAATCTCTTCAAAAACATTCAAATGAACGGCTAGCTCCTCGGTTAGTGCTTCGGTTAAGTGGATTGCACCAGTTGATCCGTGGCCTGCATAAATGGACATCACTTGGCTGCTATAGCTTTGAAACTTTTTCACCATACCATTGTAAAATCCAGTACCTGCTCCTTGCAAAAGCACCAAAATAAACATGGCCCACATTACACCAAATCCGGTAAAAGCGGTTCTTGTTTTATGTGCTTTTAAGCTATGAAAAACCTCTAAAAAACTTTGATAACCAAACATATATAAATATACAATCCCTTTATCGGAAAAGGAAATTTTAGTATTAAAAGCAAACCCCTGCGATCTGAATCATTTGCGATTCAATGCCTCTATAGGCTTTATCTTTACCGCTCTGATGGCGGGCACAATGGCAGCTAATGAGCTGCTTAAGGTAATGAATCCCAATCCGACAAAGATCGACTCAGGCGAACAGGTCAAAGTAGATAGGTAATAGGTTTGACATAATGGAACGACCCATTGATTGAGCAACTGCATAAGCGAAAAACTTGCTGTAAAGCCAATCATACCCGCTACAAAGGTTACCATAACAGTTTCCCATAAAATCATCAAGACAATTTCTGTAGAGCGACTACCCAATACCCTTCGAATAGCCAGCTCTTGTGTTCTTTCTTGAACAGTCACAAGCATCATATTGCTAATGCCTACCATACCGGTTAGGAGGAGACATATGCCTATAATGGCATTAAAAATAGCTAGGTTGTTAAAAAATCTATGAAATTTATTGGCATGTTTGGTAAGACTAAATAGACCAAGTCCTTTTGTATTTTGCACATCAAAATGTAAGTGGCGGCCAAAATAAGAACGAAACTGTGATGCTACGACCTCTTCACGAGCAGTTGGTACCAACGTAAGGCGAATAGAATTTACATGATCACTATACTTGGGAAATACTTGTTTAAACAAACTATTGGTCAGCAATAATGCATTAGATTCATTATACATTCCATTAAATGCATCTAGTACACCCACTACTTGTAGGCCCATATCTCCCAAAAAAATATATTTCCCAATAGCAGAGGCTGCACCAAATAATTTTTCTTTAATGTTTATGCCGATGACGCAAATATTATGTACAGCTACTGCATCACGTAGGGTGAAAAAACGTCCCTCCTGGATCGGCAGATGGGTTAATAAGGCATAGGAAGGATCACATCCCCAAATCTGTGTATCAACCTTTTGGAAGGCATACTTTACAGGACTATTGCATCCTAACATAGGACTAAGATGCTGAATGGAAGGAAAAGCTTTGGCCAAGTTTCCAACCATTGTAGTCGGAATAGGGTGATGATTACCAGCGGTGCTACCGCCCCAAATAACCATCGTTTTCGTGCCATACTTTGCAAATGCATTGGAAACACCATGGTGAAATCCATTGCCCACACCCAATATCAATACCAGTATAAAAATAGCCCACCATATGCCAAAGCCCATAGAGAAGGTGCGGGATCTATGGGTGTTGAGGCTCTGTGCGGCCTCTCTTAAAGCATATAAAAGCATAAGATTGTACAGTAGAGTAACCAAAACAAGCGATCAAATCTAATACAAAATATATAAAAAACATAATTTATATAGGTAGCTATAATCTATGGAATTTTAGGTTATTTTCATGGCTAAAAACCATATCATGGCATCAACTTTCCTCTGCTCTAGGATGGGCTTTTTTAAAAATTTCTTTTAATCTCGTCAGAGAATTGTGGGTATAGATTTGGGTAGCCGCCAAACTGGAATGGCCCAATAATTCTTTAATAGACTGTAAATCAGCTCCTTTATCCAACAAGTGCGTAGCAAAAGTATGGCGCAATATATGGGGGCTGTGTTGACTAGCGCGTGTAGTAGGGGCCAAATATTTCTTTACTACTCGGTAAATAAACATAGGATAACAGGGATTTCCTCGGTCGGTTACGATGAGTTGGGGGGTAGAATGGTAACCTACTCGCTCTTTTTCCAATATATAATCAGTGATCAATGGCATAAGTGGCCGTGGGAAAGGAATGATCCGTTCTTTATCGCGCTTTCCTATTACCTTAACCGTTGCATCTGTAAGGTTGATAGCCTTTTGGCAAAGGGCGATTAGTTCAGACAACCGCATACCTGTTCCATATAGCAGCTCTAAAATCAACCGATCGCGCAAACCAGCAAAATGAATGGGAAACGGTTGTTTGTCTAAGAAAGAGATCAGCTCCTTTTCTTGAAAAAAGATCGGCAACCTTTGTTTCCCTTTTAAACTTTTAAGTGAGGCTGTAGGACAACCTGTTGCCAGCGATCTTTTTTGCAAAAAAGTATAAAAACTACGTATCGCTGCCATTTTTCTATTAATAGAACAATGGATAAGTCCCTCCTTAGCCAAAGACATAATCCAGCTACGCAGATCCTGTCCTGTTACTTCCGTAACTATTTTTTTAGGAATATATTCAGAAAGGTAACCTATAAATTGAATTAAGTCTGTTTGATAGGCCGTAACGGTATGTGGACTTGCTCTTTTTTCTACTGTTAAATAGGTTACAAAAAGGGTAAGCAATGATTGATTATCCATTACTGCAAATTAAACTAGATACCAGACTTATCCATTGTGGCCATATAACATGCGGTACTTATAGATGGACTTTAATTTTCTCGCTTTTCTCTTTACAGTGGGTTTTGTATAGGCCATACGTTTCCTGGCCTCTTTGAGCACGCCTACGCGTTCTACTTTTTTCTTAAATCTTTTAAGCGCTCTATCTATTGCTTCGTTTTCTTTTACTTCTACAACAATCATATTTTATTTAGTTTGTTATTAAAATGGGTACACCATGCAAATCTAACTATAAATCTACTCTAAAAATAGAGCAAGCACAAGGTTCCTTTAATAAAAATAGGCTATTTTTAAAGCTTACTCGCTATTTTCATAAATTGTATGGGCTGATATATGAAGAAGCATATCCATTCTGGAGTTTTAGTGCACTGTCATATGTTTTGGTCATATCGCATCTTTAAAACACTATGTCTACCAATTTTTCTTAATTTATGGGAAAACGGTTGGTTAATCCGTTGGAGTTAACCTTTAGGTATAATGACATCAAACTAATTTTTTCTGTTTTTATCCTATCTCATCTCCAATAAAAGGCTATTATCACTTAACTACTTGTTTATGTTTCTGTATTATTTTTTGTGGATCGCTTTCAAAGAAAAAAAACAAAAATATTTGATTACAATTATCCATTGTATATGCTTTACATTGCTTGGCTTAAAAAGCCAAGCTAAGGAAGTTCAAAAAATAACAACACCCCATTTTAATATAGGATTTTATAAAAATCTAACCAACTCGGCCGAGCGTATAGCGAACACATTAGAAACCATATACAAACCTGTATGTAAAACATTGGAGGTATATCCTAGTCCTATTCGTTTGTGGATCGATAATCGATCTACAGAGTGTAACGCATTCTTTACCAATATGCCACGTCATATAAAGATGTATACTTTCTATGCCCATGATCCTTATTTTATTGGAAATGAGGATTGGTTAAATATGTTGTGTATACATGAGTTTAGACATGCGGTACAACATAGTATTGAATACCATAGTACACCTTTTTGGCTCAAGCCTTTCTATTTTTTTGGCAACTTGGTTAATTACTCTAGTGTGCCCCATTTTTTCAAAGAAGGTGATGCAGTTGGTATAGAAACCGCACTTACAAAAAGTGGTCGAGGGCGCTTACCTGGCTGGGAAAAGTTATACAAAGTTAACCTGCTAGAACGGGGCGCAGCTAGTTTTGAAAGACAAATATTTGGCTCATTGAAACATGAGATAACATCTGAATATCACATAGGTTATTACTTTACTACACATATCCGAAGAAATTATGGTCCAAATGCCATCAAATCTATTTTTGAAAAAACCATTCAAGGGGTGCCCTTTTTTGGATTTTACCATGCCATAAAAAAGGTTACTAAAAAGTCAATACTGGAAGTGTACCATGATATGAATCAAGAATTATTAGTTGGTTGGCAAAAACAGTTAGAAGGGCTAAAAATTACGCCTGCTAACCAACTTACCTTTAAAAAAGCAGGGGATAGCTTCGATTATATGCAGCCATTTATTGACGCATCAGGCAACTTGATGGCCTGTAAAAGAGGTATAGGGTTGCGTGATCAATTGGTACAGGTTACGATTGCTCCCTTTGAGCCGACCCTACCAAAAAATATAGTTTCACCTTTTCGAAAGGATAAAACGATCTTTTACTTTATAAATAGGAGTGATACGTTTGTGCCATCTACTTTTGCGATCGGCCAAGGGTGCGCAGTTTGGCTAGAAACCTGTCCCCATCCTTGGAAAAGAAAACAGCAAACCATTCGGTTACAACATTATGATTTTAAACAAAGAAAAAGGCGAACCCTTGTGGCGAGCAGTAGGTATAATGCACTAGCTATGCGTCCTGATACCCGCCAACTGGTTGCGGTAGCATCTGATGAAGCCAATAACCATTTTTTAGTGGTTTTAGAAAAAAAGTCTGGTAAAGTGGTTAAAAAAATAGATAATCCGGATAATGGTTATTATTTAACCCCCAGTTGGTCTAGTGCTTCAGACATAGTAGTGGTAAAAACCAAAGATCAAAAAAATAGTATTGTACGCATCAATACCGATACAGGTAAAACAGAAATACTCTTGCCTTACACCTACGAGCATAGAAGTTATCCTAAACTATATAAAGACTACTTACTCTATAACAGCTCCTACAATGGCATTGATAATATTTATGCCATCCATTTACCTACTCAAGCTTGCTTTCAAGTTACTTCAAGAAAATATGGAGCCTATTTGGGAATGGTAGACCCTATAACCAATCAACTTATTTTCAGTGATTATACTAAAAATGGTATGGAAATAGCCGCCATGCCTTTTGATCCTCTTTTGTGGAGACCGCTAACAGAGGTAGAGGATAGGTCTGTAGCTTACTACGAACCATTAGTTGTACAAGAAGAGAATGGTGATATTCTGGAAAAAGTTCCCAACCATCAATATCCTGTTTCTAAATACCGTTTTGGAATAGATAATATAGCTTATAAGGGCATAGAGTTAGCACCCAACTGGCAGGATAAGTCGCTAGGCATGGTGCCTTTTACATTAGTAAACTTACAGGATAATCTAAAAGTTACCCCTTATTTTAGCCTATTTATTAAACCTAGTAATCAATATATTATTTTTTCAACGACTGAAATAAGGTTACAAGTAAAGTATAGAAGCTTTTATCCAATCTTTAATGTAAACCTTACAGGTACGCGGTATAATATCGAAGAAAAATCACTTTATGTACTTTATGATTATGACCTAAAGCGAAAAGCAAAGCCATATTGGGAAAGAACATTAGGGTTAGGTATAAAACTTCCTTATTACTTTACTTTAGGAAACTGCTTAGGCAAAGCATCTTTAGGCGTTGTATTTAATTTAAAGGAGCCTTTTGATAAAAAAGGCTTGTTTAACACAGATTGCTTTTTAAAAATAAAAAACTACTCCATGCAAAGTAAAAAAGATAGATATCCACCCTGGATGCAAGTACTTAATGTACACTTTTCTAGACATAGAGCACTTTATGAAAATAATGTTTACGATAGAGATAAATGTTATTTTAATCTTGTATGCTATTTTCCAGGAATTCAGCACCACCACTATTTTATTTTTATGCTAAATCCAATTATTGAACTTGAAAGATTAAAAAATCCAAACAATAAGTGGAATCAGGTGATTAAAAACGTTAAATTTAAATATGGTTTGCCTCTAGCCTATCCAGAGTGTGGCATACCACTGATTTGGTTTTTAAACGATATATGGATAAATGGTTATTATGCAACGCTAGCTACCAACCAAAATCCCGATACCTTTGGCCTAGAATTGAATTTTTTAAGTAGATTACTATCTAATAAAAATATTTATCCTCTTAACATTTCTATGGATTTTCCTTGTGCTAAAAAGAAAAATGGTCAGTGGATTTTCAAGCTTGAAATCCCTCATTTGAGTATAAAGTTCAATCCTAAAAGCTGTTGATGGCTGCATCTATACAGTTAATTTTTTAGTAGCATGGTATAGTGGACCGAAAAAATCGGACAACGGACAAAAAAATAATCAAAAGATAAAATACAAACCTTAAACGATACATACAAGTTAAACTTTTAACCTGAACTCTGGATTAGAATTATTGTAAACCAGTTGTATATATATTATCTATAGCCGGTTTTTTCTCTTTTAGCCCATAAGCAGTAATACCAGCTATTAAATTGACAATAAAATTAGGTATGCTTCTGTGTCTAGAGTGTTCTATTTGGCTAATATTTTTAAGCTGATCGATGATGGTTTCAATGATGGATCTCTTTCGAAGCATTAATTTATCCCATAATGGCATAAAAGCATTTTTCATATTTTTCTTGATATGGGTAATGAGCTCTATTCCTTTTTCCATAAGTTTTTCAAATAATTCTTTGCTGATATAGCCTTTATCCGAGAATACTTTACCGATTAAATTTTTGCATAAACTTTTTGCAGGGAATCTATCCTTGACCCTACCTGGGGTAAGTGTAAAATTCATAATTTCACCTAAATCATTTACAATCAAATGTAACTTGAACCCAAAAAACCAGCCAGTTGTTGTTTTACCTTTAGTAGCTATTGATTTAAATACTTTGTTAGAACAAGCCCTTTGTACCTTACAAACTTTAATGGCTGTTGAATCTATAAAATAACAACCTGTTCTTGTCTTAGAAAGACTATGCGTAAAGAAATACATAGGAACTAACGTTCTTTTTACTAGTGATATGAATCTATTATAGCTCACTAATGTTCTAAACTCACTTGAGTGAAATTGCTCTAAATGAATATAATACATCTTAAAATTTCTAAAACCTATTAGATGAAAAGCAATTAGTATAGTCATTATTTCGCTTAAGTTAAGAGAACAAGTTCTAGTGGGTTTTCTTGTGGGCTCTGTTAACAGCTTTTTCTCCATATAAGGCATAAATTTTATTAAAAACTCATCTACCATATAATATATTTCTACTAATTTGTCTACATTCATAAGCGGCTCCTTTAGTTTTTAGAGGTAATTTTCAATCACCTAAATTTAAAACTCAAAGAAGCTTCTTTATACGCAAATATGAAAATCTAATCCAGAGTTCAGGTTATTAATGAAATGTAATCTGACTTTTTTATCCTAAAATTTAAAAATCTATTGCAATGGTATCAACCTTTACCCCCTATAGAGACAAGAGAACTTTTTTTGGATGGTTTCGAAAATAGTTGTAATATTTATATTATTCGTTATTGTCGTTTATATACGTTTTTTCAATTTTTGGTCTATGGTTTCATTTAAAACTGGCTTCCTAATTGCGATACTATTATTCTTTTTATCTTGCTTGTCATTGGTTTTTATATTAAAAATTGCTATAGTGCCATGCATCGTTGCAATCCATTATTTGTTGTTTCGTTATGTAAAAAGCAAGTACGCTCGTAAGTAAGGTGGTAAGCGATATATGTACCCTACCTTGAGTAAAAATAAAGCTAGATTTATTCGTCAGTTGGCCCTTAAAAAGCATCGCCTGGCGGAAGCTTCTTTTGTCTTAGAAGGCAAAAAGGGTATGGAGGCGTTGCTTGCTTCGGATTATGCCATAAAATGTGTCGTGGGTACCCCTTCTTTTTTTCTAAAAAATCAAAATATTGTTGCAACTTTTCCCAACACGATTGAAGTATTTGAGGCGTCGAAGGAGCTCCTTTCTGGGTTAGGGGCTTTGGTCCATAACCATGAAGTACTGGCCGTTGCGGCCCTACCGAAGCCTACTGCGCCCCATTTACCATTAATGGGTATAACCCTTGCATTGGATGGTATACAAGATCCTGGAAATTTAGGGACGATTATCCGTATAGCAGATTGGTATGGCATACGCACCATACTTTGTGCACAAACAACTGTGGATCTATATAACCCAAAGGTACTCCAGGCCAGCATGGGCTCTTTTCTAAAGGTGAACCTACATTACCTAGATCTGCCAAGCTATTTTCAAAATGCAAAGCTACCTATTGTAGGGGCTATGGTAGAGGGCAAACCGGTACACGATTTTGTCTTCCCAGACCATGGCATATTGGTCATTGGGAACGAGTCCCATGGGATTCAGCCTGCCATACAAGCGGTGGTTACAGATACGGTTTCTATACCTAGGTATGGCACCGCCAATTCTTTGAATGCAGCTATCGCTACAGCTGTTTTATGCGACCACTGGAAGATGGCTTTGCGCTAAACCATCTAACCAAAAAGTCCATCTGTCTATTTATTTCTTTTTGTAAAACAATAGATAGGCTTGTTTAGATTGGTCTATAGCTTTTGACTTATCAACTGGAGTGACCGATGAATCATCTGCTTTGTACCATTGTCCATTACGTTTTACGTAGGCCACGTAGTGGCCAGAAGAAGCACTAGGCCCATTGTGCACAATAAATCCATGTAAATCAAATGAAGTAATATCCTCATGGCTAGGATCTGGTTGAATAACGATGTTTAATGCACGAGAAACACTATCATTTATTTTACTGCCATCCGAAGCAAATCTATTTAAACGTATACAAATTTTGTCAGGAAGTTTATGGAATACTTTGCATGTGATATAGCTATTACCATCAGGGTTGTTTTTAGGATCTTTTAGATTATCTGTATATGGTTGTACATAAGTAGGCAATTTATCGTTCAATAAAGTACATTTATGTAATATGATATTATCGAGAGCAGTACCTTGCTCCACAAATTTGTATTGATAATCTTGAACCAAGTTAGTCAGTTCAGACCCTTTTTTTGTATCTATAGTTAATATGCTGCCATTAGCTTCGCAGTGGAATGCTGGTGAAGCATCGTATTTATAAAACTGTTTCTGTTTTCCGAATGAAAAAGACCTTGTAAAGACAAAAGACTCAGTGCACTGAATAGGGTCTAAAAATTGAATTTCTTCCATAAGACGGCTGATAAATTCATATGGATCTTCCTGGTTTCCTAATGTTGCCATCTTTTGCGCATTTTCTGGTAAAGAGTTCACACAGTCCTCTATTTCTTTACGCTCTAACGGCTTATGCTTTTTATCTACTTCTTTTCCCTTTTTATTTATTCTATCGACCAGCTTTTTTAACCCATCATGGTTCTGTATCTTGTCTTCATACAATGCTGCAATAATCTGCAGAACTGCATTCATATAGCAAGTATTACCAATATTAGTAATACCGACAAAAGGAGCCTCAGGATCAGGAGAACTGGACCGACTGGAGGAAGCGCTACCACTAGAAAAATTTGAGTAAGAACTGCTGCCAGAAGAGGTTGAACCATTGCTGTCACTGGCATAACCTGAAGAGGCGCTAGATGTTGCATCAGACTTATCTATCGGCTTAGGCGTAGACTTAGGCGTAGGAGTAGTGGTACGATTACGCTTACGGTTACAACTATCGCAGCTGCCTCCTGTTAGATAGGTGGCCATGATGATAACCAACCATATGGATTGATGGGCTATATATTTTTTAGCCATATTACAAGTAGATTTATATAATAAAATTATTTTGACTAGGCTAAGATAGCCATATTGAGGATCTGTACCAACCAAAGCTATGGTCGTACAGCATATATTCTGAATGGAGCTTTAAAAAATTTATGCTTTTTAAATAGCTTAAAGTTTAAATGGCGGAAATTTATAATAAAAGGGATTAGCATTGCATGTATGCTTTAATTCTACTTAATTGACTTAATAAATGTGATTCCGCTGGGACTCGAACCCAGGACCCTCTCCTTAAAAGGGAGATGCTCTACCAGCTGAGCTACGAAATCCTTATTTATACCGACAATTGTAAATTTATCTATTTTTTAGCGAAAATAAAAATTATGCCAATGATCTGTTGAACGCATCTTAATCAACTAAATTATTTTAAGGATATTGTTAATTTTTTCATAAGCTTTTTCTAGTTCAGATACGGTTGTGGAATAGGGAGGTAGTAGGTAAACAGCATTGCCAAGCGGCCGGATTAAAAGTCCTTGTTCCAAACATTTTCTTTTGAAGGTTTGTGGGTTCTCTAGATCAAATGCGGCTATTGTACCGGTGACACGTCTATGTTTTACTGGTAAGTTGACTATCGCTTTTGTATGTGCATCATGAATCGCTTGAATCGATTGCATGGTACTTGGTTCCATTAATAAGTCCAAAGAAGCAATGGCCGCTGCACAACCTAAAGGATTCGCTGTATAAGAATGGCCATGGGCAAAAGATTTGTTAAGTGCATCATCCCAAAATACTTTATAAACTTTTTCTGTTGTAACGGTTAAAGCAAGGGGTAGAAAACCGCCTGTTAACCCTTTAGCAAGACATATAAAATCTGGTATAATGTTAATCTGTTCGAAACAAAAATAGGTACCGGTACGGCCAAAACCGGTCATTACCTCATCAAAAATTACCAAAATTCCATAGTTGCGTACCAGGTGAACGACCTGCTCAACAAAGGCTGGACGACACATCTGCATCCCGTTTGCCCCCTGTATTAAAGGCTCTAAGACCAATGCAACAATTGCATCACAACTGGTACTTAAATGGGAGGCCAACACTTCAAGTGCATAGGCTTCTTTATTTTGTATGGCTTCATCTCCATCCCAAGTTGCAGGAAAAGGAATGGTTAAAACGGAGAAAAATAGATCTGAAAATAGCGTATGAAAACCAGATTTTACCCCTATACTCATTGCGCCAAATGTATCGCCATGATACCCACCATCAAAACTTAAAAAAATGGTTCTTTTACGTACACCTTGATTGTGCCAATATTGATAAGCCATCTTTAGGGCTACTTCAACAGCCGTAGAACCATTATCTGAAAAAAAGAATTTAGAAAATCCTGGTAGCAAAGGCTGGAGTTTTTCACAAAGCTGTACCGCAGGTTCATGGGTAAATCCAGCAAAAATCACATGTTCTAAAGTTAGACTTTGCGCATATATAGCTTTGGCTATACCGGGATGTGCATGACCATGTAAGTTTACCCACCAACTAGAGATAAGATCTAAGTATGGTTTATCATCTGTATCATACAGATAAGATCCATAGCCCCTTTTAATCGCAATAAGCGGTTCTGCTGTTTTTGCTTGTGTAAATGGATGCCATAGAACTTTGCAATCTCTTTCCTTTAGAGGCATGGCTTAAAAATAGTTTGTAATGAATCAGAAAAGGGTATTTCTATTAAGTACTTTTGGGTTATATGGGCTAGTCTAGGTATAGATGCCAACACTTGCGTTTTACCATAGGATTCTATTGTTTGAAGATTATCTTTATGATATGGGCCATTTAAAATTATTCCTAGTACATCTATATTTCTTGCACGCAATGCTTCTAAACTGAGTAATGTATGGTTAATCGTGCCAAGCGTAGACCGAGCTACTAAGATGACGGGTACGGCAAACTGCTTTATTAGATCAACCATAAGTATACTTTCATTAATTGGAACAAGAATGCCCCCAGCACCTTCTATAATTAAATTGTCTACTTTAGGTAGCTGTATCTTATTGATATCAATTTGCCTGCTTTCCATTGATGCTGCCAAATGGGGGGACAATGGCGCTTGGAAGAGGAATGGTTCTTTATAAATATGGGTGGGGGTTAATTGACCCACCGTACAACTATCTCTGCCTAAGATCGCTCCGGTTTGAATCGGTTTAAAATAAGGGTATCCAGTATGTAGACAAAGCCAACTACTTACAATGGTCTTACCAACGTTTGTATCTGTTCCGGTTATAAAGATTTTCATCTACTTAAAATGCAGAAAAATACTTGATACGTGAGCTTAATTTTATCTCTATAAATGTTAATGATCTTTTTTAAATCACTTATCGTAATATGCTGGTGGCTGTAATTTGCCCCTAGTGCCTTTAAGTACCTCATACAGTCGACTGCGCTTGAAAAAACCACATCAAAGGTAGATGCATCGCAAAAGTATTTACTTGGCTGTAACGAACCTATATAATCGGCTAACGCTCGTCTAGATGGATACCGATGGATGGGTGGAGGCAAGGAGGAGTCTGTAAAGATTTTAGACCATTCACTAAATGTGCCATCCAGTAAGGATGAAAAAGCAAAAAAACGCGATTTTTCATAAAACTTTCTTATTGTTTTATATAAATCGTCTACCCATTGTAGTGCTAAATTGGAGGTGATAAGATCATGAAAGTCGAAATCTTGTAGTTCCATATCACCTAAAATATAGGTGACTTTTTTACTGGGGAGTTTCTTTTTTACTGTATCAAGCATAGTAGATGATAGGTCATTTAAAGTAAACTTGGTTTCAGGAAAAGCATACAATAAGATTTCTGGAATATATCCAGTACCTGTACCCAAATCTAAAATAGTATCTGGATGGCATGTAGGAAAATGGTTTTTCAAGCAACCAACCAGGTGTGTAGCACATTTTTTTTGAATGGAAGCAACTGCATCATAAGATGGGCTTGCTCTGTTAAAGTTACGTTGTATGTATGCTTTGGCCAATTCCATATAAAAAATTTATAACTTGCTGATGTATAAAATGACCCTCATATAGGCCTAAGCAATGATGACCTTTGTGATGCACTATCACTTTAGCATATTTAGTAAAATTACTAAAATTATCATATATAAGGGCTGGAGGTACAATCGTATCATTTTTTGCACCTATTATCAATAGTGGTATAGGTGGCAATGGATGTGTGGTAGCGAGCAATGCTAAATCTTGCATTAACTTTGTTGTATTAAAACTTTTGGAAAGGGTATAATCTAGTCCACAACGTTTATGGAATGAGCTCAATGTATCTATCGGATTGCGCTGAAAACAGTTGAGCATGGTTTTAAGTGCTAACTTTCTTTTTTTTTGCAATTGTGGATCAAATCCTAAAAAGTTTATAAAAGCCTGTATCCCAATAAGTGCCGTAAATTTTACCTTTAGAGAAACCAATTTTATAAATCCAAGGGAATGGCCCACACCAATAAATGGCTGATCAGTAGGAAGGTCTATTTTTTCATTTCCAAAATAACCAAGGTCTAAGGAATAGCAACCAACGGTAGGAAAGTATTCTTTTATAAGTGGTTCAAAGAACTGCTGATCAAATCCCCAACCATGACAAAATATAAAAAGCGGTTTCATACTTGTTTAAGTATATCTACTAAATAGTTTAAATCCTGATCACTGTGACTTGTATTAAGTGCAAGGCGTAACCTTGAGGTACCAGGTGGAACAGTAGGTGGACGTACCATAGAAACAACCAATCGATGTTTTAAAAGCTCCTCTTTTACATAGATGGTATCGCGTTCACTACCTATAATGATTGGTATAATATGGGTTGTTGAATGACCTATGTTAAATCCAAGGTGCTGTAATTGTTTTCTCAGTTTTTCAGCTTTAAAATATAAATTTTGACGTTGGGTACTAAAATGGGTTCTGTCGCATGTGTGTAAAGAAAGCCTTAAATTTAGATTTTTAGTTTAAAACTTTAGTTTAGATGTTTAGTATTACGCCTCGATTATTGCCATATTTTAAAGGATTTTGTTCATCCCCGGAGTTAATTCTTTTATTTGTGTACATGAAATGTCGTTTTTCGTTAAGCTATAGAGATCTGGAAGAGATGATGCATATCAGAGGCGCAAAGATTGATCATTCCACTTTACAAAGATGGGTTATTAAGTTTGTTCCCCTCATAGATCAAGAAGTAAGAAGACGAAAACGCCCAGTTAGTAGTAGTTGGAGAATGGATGAAACTTACGTAAAGATGAATGGTAAGTGGATCTATTTATATAGAGCAGTAGATCGTTATGGAGATACAGTTGACTTTTTTCTAAGTGAAAGTAGAGACAAGTCTGCAGCTCTTTATTTTTTCCATAGGCTATCAGCTGTAATAATATTCCTTCTAAAGTGGTAGTTGATAAAAGCGGTAGTAATAAGGCTGCGCTTGATGCTTTAAATACAGAACTAGATCAAGATCATAAAATTCCAATATTTCAAAACAAATACCTGAATAATAGAGTCGAGCAAGACCACAGGTTTATCAAAAAACGGATAAAGACTATGCTAGGGTTTAAGAATTTCCATGCTGCTGCCATTACTATAAAAGGGATAGAAAATATTAGAATCATTCAAAAAGGACAATTAATCGGAACTAAAAAACAGAATTCTACTTTTGAAAACTTTTCCAAGATTATGGCCGCATAATATCCAATTTTTAAGACAAACCGGAGAACTAGGAAAAATTCAATGTAGATGCGACAGATCCATTAATATTGTCATTATTTCGCTCAAAGTCAGTGAACATGTTCTAGTAGGTTTTCTATCTGAAGTAGGTAACAAATGTGATTCCATATAAGGCATAAATTTTATAAGAAATTCATCAACAGCGTAATATATTTCAACTAATTTTGATACATTCATATCCGGCTCCTTTGGTTTTTATGATTATTTTTCAATCCCACAAATTTAAAACACAAAGGAGCTTTTTATACTCTTTTCTTAATTTCTAATCCAAAACTGACGTATCTAGCCTAAAAAGGTATAAAAAATACCTATTCTGATATAAATCCATTTGCTTGTCGGTCCCAAAGTTTTGCAAAATATCCATTTTTAGCTAATAATGCTGGTATAGTTCCGTCTTCAACAATAATGCCCTTATCAAAAACCAAAATTCGATCCATATCATTTATGGTAGACAAACGATGTGCAACAACCAAGGCAGTTGTACGCTGGATTACTTTTTTTAAATTTTCTTGGATCCACTTTTCCGTAATAGAATCTAGTGCAGAAGTAGCTTCATCCATAATAAGTATGGGTGCATTTTTTAAAATAGCACGTGCAATGGCAATACGTTGGCGCTGCCCTCCAGAGAGCTTTACACCACGTTCTCCAACCATCGTTTGAAATCCTTTTTTCATATTTTTGATAAAATCAATACAATGTGCCAATTTTGCTGCTTCCAATACCTCTGTTTCTGTGGCATCTAAACGACCATATTGGATATTTTCAAAAATCGTCCGGTGAAAAAGAATTGGATCTTGAGGAATCATGGCGATTTGTGCGTGTAGGGAATCTTGGGATACTTTTGAAGTATCCTGATTATCTATTAATATCTTCCCACTATTTAGGTTATACAAACGCAATATTAGATGAACGAAAGTAGTTTTTCCTGAGCCAGATAGGCCCACCAAACCGACCTTTTCTCCACCTTTAATCTGAACAGATATTTCGTTAAATATATTGGTCTTTTCTTTATAAGAAAAGGTAACCCTATCCAAATAAATAGCCCCTTGGTTAATAAGTAGGGGACGTGCATTGGGGTAATTTTTGATCTCGTGTGGCGCACTTAAAATAGAAAGTGCAGCATTAGAAATACCAATTTCTTTGGCAATTTGTGTGATATGAAAAGTACTATGCCAAATTAATCCCATTAGATTAAAGAAAGTCATTGTAACCAGTGAACAATCCCCTATGGTAATCCAGCGGTTGTTCCATGCACAAATCAATGTAGAAAATGTAATTACTACAAAAATAAAAGTAAGCCATCCTTTATAAAAATTAGCTTTTTCAATGGCCCAAGAGGCCTGCTCAGATTTTTTTATTTCATCTGTTTGATATTTATTCAGATACTTTAATTCGTAAGATGTACGTGAAAATAAACGTACAGCCAACATAGCACCCAAACTATCTACTATTTGGCCATCTAGTTCAGAGATAGCTTCTGCATGCGTTTTGGCTGTATGATTTATATCTTTCATGTTTAAAATGGTTAATGCAACAAAAATGGCTACAAAAACCAATAAAATGAGTCCAAAAAGAGGATTTATCTGCAGAACCAGTCCCAATGAAATACAAAAAGTAAGTATGGTAGAGAAAAAATTACATATGAAAATATCTAAAATGTGTGCACATGCACGAGGCAACTCTGCAATTTTATTGGCTAGTCCACCTGTAAAATGTTCAGAAAAATAGCCATGAGCGTGGCCTTGTGTATAGGTAAGGATGCTTTCTCGAATATCCTTTCGAAACCTCGGCCAAACATACATAGATACCATACCATAGAACCTGTTGGCAATTTCCATGAGCAACCAAGAGGTAAACAATCCCATTAGGGGAAAAGCTAGTAAGTTAAAGGGTGCATTTATACCTGGCTCAAGTGATAGAAGCTTATTAATCAATACTTTGACAAAGTAAGGGCACAATGATTCATTCAGTGGCCAAAATATCATGGTAAAGAACATAAAGCTGAAATGAACCGATTGCCGTTTTACAAAAAAAAGAATAAAAGAAAAGAGGTTTTTCGGTAAGGCATTCATTTCTTTAGGCATTGTAGTTATCTAGTTAATGGGTAATCAAAATGTTTTAGCATAGGAACGTTGTGTATAAAGATATAGGACCTAGTGTTTCTGTATCAGTTGGCCCATAGCATCAGTTCAACCCATTATTTTAGAATAATATTTGTAAGAATAGCATTTGGTATAGACTTTGTATAAGTTATGCATTACAACGGCGGCTAACATTTTTATTGATCTGAATAGACCAAATAAATATCGCTAAAAAGAATTATGTAAACAATATAGATGATTGGGGCAGTTCTGCTGATTCTGTCGCCTTTATTTTAAATAAATGTTATGCTGTTATTTGAATTTAAAAATTAGTGACCATGTTTGCTATTACCTCAATATTATGGTTTTATCTTATCTGTAGCTAATTTTGTATAGTGCTCTTTCTTTTGTTAAATTTTGGGTAGTGGATACTTTTGAATTAATTTGTTTATTTTTTTCTTAAACTGGTTGCCTCTATCTTCAAAGTTTTTAAATAAGTCAAAGCTGGCACATGCTGGCGATAAAAGGATTACTTCTCCAGGCGATGCAATAGATAGTGCCATATGTATGGCGTTATCTAGGTTATCAGTTTCTTGTATGGGCAATCCCAGCGGAGCAAAATCTTTTATAATAGCATGGTTGTCTTTTCCCAAACAAATGATTGCTTTTACCCGCTCTTGTAGGATGGGCAATAGTAGGCTATAGTCGTTTCCTTTATCTACTCCTCCTGCCATCCAGATAATAGGTTGGTTAAAACTAAGCAATGCCGCCCTTGTAGAGGCTATATTAGTGGATTTTGAATCGTTATAACAGTCTATGCCTTTTGGGGCACCACACCATTCTAATCGATGGGATAGCCCATGAAACTTAGGTAAAGCACCATAAATGGTTGTAGGTGCTACCCCTGATAATGCCGCTGCTGTAATGGCAACGATAGCATTGTATTGATTGTGTCTACCTGGTAAAGCGATTTGTTCCCTGCTAATAGAAAAAGAGGTGCCATCCACATTACAATAGCATAGCCCATCGCTATTCCAAATAGATAATGGATCAATAGGGTGCAGTTCGGGTAAAATATTTTGTGCTTGAAGATATGCAGCAGTGATTGGATCCGATTTATTGTAAATAAAGTGGTCTAATGGAGTCATATTGCGCAATATATTCAATTTAGCTTTTGCATAGGCTTCTACAGAATAATTGTATCTATTCAAGTGGTCAGGTGTAATATTTAATAGGCAGGCAATATTTGGTTTAAAATTTTTAAGGCTTTCCAGTTGAAAGCTAGAAAGCTCTAATACATAGTAGTCATAACTACCTTTTGCAAGACACCTTGCAAAACTATACCCCATATTCCCAGCCAAAGCTACATGGTATCCTGCTGCATCCAGCAAATGGTAAATCAGGTGTGCTGTAGTACTTTTCCCATTTGAACCCGTTATAGCTATTATCTTACCTTTTGCGTAGGGTGCTGCAAAGGTTATTTCATCTATAACCGGTATACGGCATACATGGAGCTGCTGAATGACTGCAGTTTCATGGGGTATACCAGGGCTTTTGATAACCTGATCAGCCTCTTTTATTTTTTCTATCGTATGGTGACCTTCTTCAAATGGAATGGCATAAGCTTTCAGTAAATGTTTATAATCATCCTTAATTGTACCTATATCCGAAATGAATACCTCTATGCCTTTTTGTTTGGCTAATAGTGCTGCACCTGTACCACTTTCTCCTCCACCTAGTATAACCAATCGCATGCTTGTATGGTTTAAATAGTATTTTTTGTTTCTGGGTGACTCAGTCTATAAGTCATATATTGATACACTGATAAGAGAGCGCCAACCGCTAGTATAATACGTGTTATAATTGTTAGACTATTTATGGCTAAATCTAATGACTCATCTAATTTGAGATAGATGATAGATGTTGCGCATAAATTGTGTAGCCCATGGGCCATAATAGGATAAATAATGTGTTTGGTTTGGTAGTATAGGTGGCTAAGAAAGCATCCCATCACAAAATACAATAGGTTATTGCGCATATTACCGTGCATCAGACTAAAGGCTAACGCACTAACTAGCGTGATCCACAATCTGGAAGAAATGATTTTGTAGAATAGTTTTTCTAAAATACCCCGAAAGAACAGTTCTTCTAAAATAGCAGCCAGGCAGCTTATTTCTATAATCCCACGGTATAAAAAATCGATGCTACTACTAAAATTTCGTATAGGCTGTACATTAGGCTGCCATAATGTTGCTTGAATACTGCTTAGCAACAGTAATCCAAATGTCATGGTGAATTGCAATAATACCGTACCAATCATTAATTTGTAGCGAGAGGGTACTATACCATCTTTTACGCCCTTGTTTGGTTGTAGATATAAATAATAGATAAAAACAATGCAACAAATGATGATGCGCAATATAAAGTGCTCAAGTGTGTAATGGTGGCATAAAGGTTTATGCGTTGACTCGATCCATAGGATAAAAAACTTAATAGGCAGATAAAGTCCTATACAAAATAGGGTCAATCGTTTGAGTAATCTAATTTTTAACCACATGGTTGATATTTTTTACGTATATTTTCATTGATTTAAAGTTAAAAAAATGGAACATGATCTTATCAATGGTCCCTGTAGTGTACTCAAAAAACCAGAAGACCAGCTTGATAAAGCCTTACGGCCCCTTCAATTTAATGATTTTTTGGGGCAAGAAAAATTAGTCGAAAATCTACAAATATTTGTAGCAGCTGCTAAGCAGAGAAAAGAAGCTTTAGACCATGTGTTATTACATGGTCCTCCTGGTTTAGGTAAGACAACACTGGCCTATATTATTGCATATGATCTGAATACCAATATAAAAGTTACTTCTGGACCGGTATTAGATAAACCAGGTGATTTAGCTGGCATTTTGACCAGTTTAGAGCCTTTTAATGTACTTTTTATAGATGAGATTCATCGTCTTAATCCCATAGTAGAAGAGTACTTATACACTGCCATGGAGGATTTTAAAATAGATATTATGCTGGATGCAGGTCCTAATGCACGTAGTGTACAATTGGCACTTAATCCTTTTACATTAATTGGGGCGACGACCCGCTCAGGTTTGCTAACTGCACCGCTACGGGCCCGTTTTGGTATTAATGCACGATTGGATTACTACCATACCACATTGCTGACTAAAATTGTTCAGCGGGCCAGTAGTATATGGGGTAGCCCTATTGATCAAGAAGCTGCTTATGAAATTGCCAGGCGCAGTAGAGGCACCCCACGTATAGCGAATAATCTCCTAAAACGTACCAGAGATTTTGCGCAGATTAAGGGGGATGGACACATTACCAAAGATATTGTTGGATTAAGTTTAACTGCTTTGAATGTAGATGAGAATGGACTTGATGAAATGGACAAACGGATTCTTACCAATATTATTCAAAAATTCAAAGGTGGTCCCGTAGGGCTTACCACTATTGCAACTGCTTGTCTAGAGGAAGCAGAAACCATAGAAGAAGTATATGAACCATTTCTTATTCAAGAAGGATATATCAAACGCACGCCACGTGGAAGAGTCGCAACAGAAGCCGCCTATAAACATTTGGGATTACCTTATACCGCTGATCTTTTCGACAAATAGCGCCCGTTTTGTCTTTGTTTAGCACATTATTTTGTAGCAAGATCTAAGCCTATTTGTATAGGCTCTGTCGGGGGTTCTGTCGCATGTGTGTAAAGAAAGCCTTAAATTTAGATTTTTAGTTTAAAACTTTAGTTTAGATGTTTAGTATTACGCCTCGATTATTGCCATATTTTAAAGGATTTTGTTCATCCCCGGAGTTAATTCTTTTATTTGTGTACATGAAATGTCGTTTTTCGTTAAGCTATAGAGATCTGGAAGAGATGATGCATATCAGAGGCGCAAAGATTGATCATTCCACTTTACAAAGATGGGTTATTAAGTTTGTTCCCCTCATAGATCAAGAAGTAAGAAGACGAAAACGCCCAGTTAGTAGTAGTTGGAGAATGGATGAAACTTACGTAAAGATGAATGGTAAGTGGATCTATTTATATAGAGCAGTAGATCGTTATGGAGATACAGTTGACTTTTTTCTAAGTGAAAGTAGAGACAAGTCTGCAGCTCTTTATTTTTTTCGTAAGGCTATCAGCTGTAATAATATTCCTTCTAAAGTGGTAGTTGATAAAAGCGGTAGTAATAAGGCTGCGCTTGATGCTTTAAATACAGAACTAGATCAAGATCATAAAATTCCAATATTTCAAAACAAATACCTGAATAATAGAGTCGAGCAAGACCACAGGTTTATCAAAAAACGGATAAAGACTATGCTAGGGTTTAAGAATTTCCATGCTGCTGCCATTACTATAAAAGGGATAGAAAATATTAGAATCATTCAAAAAGGACAATTAATCGGAACTAAAAAACAGAATTCTACTTTTGAAAACTTTTCCAAGATTATGGCCGCATAATATCCAATTTTTAAGACAAACCGGAGAACTAGGAAAAATTCAATGTAGATGCGACAGATCCAAAATCAGAAGTTGCCCTAGCCTTTTTCCATACTTCTGTTGCGGTAGCAGTTGTAGTATAGTATGCCTGAACAAAAGATTGTGGCAGCTTAGTGGTCCGCTTAAAATCCTTACACCACTGCTTGAGATTGGATACTGCTATTTTAGATAAGCCTTCTAACTTAATTTCTTCTGTTTCTATATCAATCATTTCTGCCAAGGCATCTCGGTATTTACTACTGGTTGCCTCCCCATGCGCTAAGCTGGCAACATAAGCAAGTTGCTTGGCACGTATATCAACCGAACCAGCGGGCATATAGGTTTGCTGATCCCATGATAAAAGTCCTTTTATCTGACGAAGCAACTGAATATGGCTAAACCTTTCTACAAAGCTTTTGTATAGTAACATGATCTTTTCATTAAAAATTAAGCTAGAACGAATGGTATTTGCTCAATCCTTTATTATTTACAAAAGCACTTTTATCCTACTCTATTCCAATCTCCACCTGAGGCCAGTAATCTAGTATATTCCTTATGAATTACCAAATGATCAGGCTGCTGAAAATTTGGGTCTTGTTGAATAATATCTTTAGCAATCCCACGTGCTACTTCTAAAATACCAGCGTCCTTAGACAAATCGGCTATTTTTAAATTTAGTAGGCCACTTTGTTGCACCCCCATTAGATCTCCTGGGCCACGGAGTTTGAGGTCCAACTCAGCTATTTCAAATCCATTATTGGTTTTAACCATTACTTCCATTCGTTTTTTTCCTATTTTATTTAAACGATAATCGGTCATCAATATACAATAAGATTGCCCACTACCACGCCCTACTCTGCCACGTAGCTGATGCAATTGGGACAATCCAAATCGCTCTGCGCTTTCAATAAGGATTACTGTAGCATTGGGTACATTAATGCCGACCTCTATAACCGTTGTCGCTACTAGAATACGTGTTTCATTCTTTTCAAAACGCTTCATTTCTATTTCTTTGGCAGAACCGTCCATCTTTCCATGTATTATGCCAATAGGCGTACCTGGAAAAGCCTTAGAAACAGAAGTATAACCATCCATCAGGTTGTGGTAATCCAATACAGCAGAAGCTTCTACAAGAGGGTAAACAATATATACCTGTCTACCTAATAGAAGTTGCTCTTTTATAAGTTGAAAAACTTTTAACCGAAAGTTTTCATAGTAACGTCAGTTTTGGATTAGAAATTAAGAAAAGAGTATAAAAAGCTCCTTTGTGTTTTAAATTTGTGGGATTGAAAAATAATCATAAAAACCAAAGGAGCCGGATATGAATGTATCAAAATTAGTTGAAATATATTACGCTGTTGATGAATTTCTTATAAAATTTATGCCTTATATGGAATCACATTTGTTACCTACTTCAGATAGAAAACCTACTAGAACATGTTCACTGACTTTGAGCGAAATAATGACAATATTAATTGCTTTTCATGTAATTGGCTTTAGAAATTTTAAGTTGTATTATATTCATTTACAACAATTTCATTCTAATGACTTTTGCAAGTTAGTAAGCTATAGTAGATTTATATCCCTAGTTCAAAGAACAGTAGTTCCATTTTACTTTTTTTCTCAAAGTCTTTCTAAAACGAGAACAGGCTGTTATTTTATGGATTCAACCGCTATAAAGGTTTGTAATATAAAAAGAGCTTATGCTCATAAAGTATTTAAGACAATTGCTAGTAAAGGTAAAACTACTACTGGATGGTTTTACGGAATCAAATTAAACTTGATTGTCAATGATTTAGGAGAAATTATGAATTTTTCTCTTACTACAGGTAAGTCCAATGATAGATGGCCAGTAGAAAACTTATGTAAAAATTTGATCGGAAAAGTATTTGCTGATAAAGGCTACTTGAGTAAAGAATTATTTGAAAAACTTATGGGAAAAGGCATAGAACTGATTACTCAAATCAGAAAAAATATGAAAAATGCTTTCATGCCTATCTGGGATAAGCTAATGCTTCGAAAGAGATCTATCATTGAAACCATTATCGATCAGCTTAAAAATATTAGTCAGATAGAACACTCCAGGCATAGAAGTATACCTAATTTTATTACGTCAGTTTCGGATTAGACTTATTGTAAACCAGTTGTATATATATTAGCTATAGCCGGTTTTTTCTCTTTTAGTGAATAAGCTGTAATACCAGCTATTAAATTGACAATAAAATTAGGTATACTTCTATGCCTGGAGTGTTCTATCTGACTAATATTTTTAAGCTGATCGATAATGGTTTCAATGATAGATCTCTTTCGAAGCATTAGCTTATCCCAGATAGGCATGAAAGCATTTTTCATATTTTTTCTGATTTGAGTAATCAGTTCTATGCCTTTTCCCATAAGTTTTTCAAATAATTCTTTACTCAAGTAGCCTTTATCAGCAAATACTTTTCCGATCAAATTTTTACATAAGTTTTCTACTGGCCATCTATCATTGGACTTACCTGTAGTAAGAGAAAAATTCATAATTTCTCCTAAATCATTGACAATCAAGTTTAATTTGATTCCGTAAAACCATCCAGTAGTAGTTTTACCTTTACTAGCAATTGTCTTAAATACTTTATGAGCATAAGCTCTTTTTATATTACAAACCTTTATAGCGGTTGAATCCATAAAATAACAGCCTGTTCTCGTTTTAGAAAGACTTTGAGAAAAAAAGTAAAATGGAACTACTGTTCTTTGAACTAGGGATATAAATCTACTATAGCTTACTAACTTGCAAAAGTCATTAGAATGAAATTGTTGTAAATGAATATAATACAACTTAAAATTTCTAAAGCCAATTACATGAAAAGCAATTAATATTGTCATTATTTCGCTCAAAGTCAGTGAACATGTTCTAGTAGGTTTTCTATCTGAAGTAGGTAACAAATGTGATTCCATATAAGGCATAAATTTTATAAGAAATTCATCAACAGCGTAATATATTTCAACTAATTTTGATACATTCATATCCGGCTCCTTTGGTTTTTATGATTATTTTTCAATCCCACAAATTTAAAACACAAAGGAGCTTTTTATACTCTTTTCTTAATTTCTAATCCAAAACTGACGTTTATTGTCAATTTAATAGCTGGTATTACAGCTTATTCACTAAAAGAGAAAAAACCGGCTATAGCTAATATATATACAACTGGTTTACAATAAGTCTAATCCGAAACTGACGTTAGTAGTGTTGCGTCTTAATAGGTTTCCTCCCTGAAGGCAATTCATAAATAGTGGAAAGATCCAAATCACCATAAAAGGTCATGGCCAAAGTCCTTGGAATAGGCGTAGCTGTCATAATCAGTATATGCGGCGCATAAACTTGATTTTTAATTAAAAGGCCAGCACGTTGTGCGACACCAAAACGGTGTTGTTCATCTATTATAAAAAAGCCCAGTTCATTAAAAACAACTGCATCACTAAGTAACGCATGGGTACCTACCACAATAGGAAGTAAACCTACCTTCAGCCGGTATAAAGTATGTTCTCTTTCTTTTTTTTTGGTACTTCCTGTCAGTAAGGCAATATTCAAATTTAAATGTTGCGCAAAAACACGAAAACGTTCAAAATGCTGATGAGCTAAGATCTCAGTAGGCGCCATAACCGCCACCTGTACTTTGCTGCTCACCACCATTAACATGGCCAAAAAAGCAACTATCGTTTTGCCGCTTCCCACATCACCCTGTAAAAGTCTGTTCATCTGCTTTCCAGAACGTATGTCGCGATAAATCTCCTTAATGGCCTGCTTTTGGCCATCGGTCAAATGAAAGGGTAAATGGTGGTGGTAAAACGCGTTGAACAGTGACAAGTCATTAAAAACTTTACCATTTTGTTTGGTAGAATAAATCTGTTTTTGCTTGAGCAACTTTAATTGAATATAGAATAATTCCTCAAACTTAAGCCGCCTTCGCGCCTGTCTTAGCACCGATTCGTCATTAGGGAAATGAATATTTTGAAAGGCTTCTTTTAAAGAAAATAGTTGATAGCGTCTTAATAAATAGTTCGGTAAGGTTTCTTCTATCGTTGTACAGAGCTGGCCCAACAGCTTTTTTTGCAAACACGCAATTCCCTTTGTATCTAGCTGATGCCGCTTTAGTTTTTCTGTAGCATGATACAAAGGCAATAAGTTATCTTTTTTTTTTTGATAAGCCTCTATAAAACAAACTTCTGGATGCATTATTTGTATGGGACCTTGTGGTAGAAAAATAGGTTTACCCCAGATACGGTACAATACATTTGGTCTAATTTTTTTTATAATCCAAGAAAAGTTATGGAACCACACCAATTGTAGTTGTCCAGTTTGGTCTTTAAACTGTGCCACCAGTTTCTTTTTTCCTTTATCAATCTTTTCCAATTTGGTAACGTATCCCTGCAGTTGTACACTGGAAGTAGTAGGCGTTAAGGATATAATTGTAACAAGACGGCTTCTATCTTCGTATCGAAATGGATAGTGTTTTAAAAGATCTTCATAGGTATGTATATTCAGTTCATCTTTAAGGAGACGGGCTTTATCTAGTCCTGTAAGTAAAGTTATATCTCTTGAGAAAAAATTATCCATGGGTACCCCTATTTTCTAGATTGTCTTAATCGATTAAACCATTATACTGCTATTCAGCGCACAGTAGCACCTACCCCTTACACTTTCATATTTATCCCCATCCACCCCAGGAGCATTATAAATAATTTGATTTAAAAAAAGAATATAAGTCTTTACTATCTAGTGGATATGTGGAGAACATATCTTAAAAGGAAGATTGTGTATAATTTTTTATTAAAACGATCGACTTATCCACTTTCTATTTGGTCTTAAGACGGATCTGTGCGTTTACTCTAGGTGGTAACTTGAAAAGTTTTTAAAATCAATGTCAATAACTCAATTTTTATCAATTGGCATATGTTCCGTATTTAGTATATAATTAATTGGATACCAAGTAAATAGATCTATTTTAGACACTATATTAAAATATAAATCCATTATAAACAACTTTTTTATGTTTGTTTTACCTAAGCTTTGGCTTATATACTTTTGTATTGATAGCGTGATTCTCGAATTAAAAAGTATTTTTAAAATACTGATTATCAAACTTTTATTTCTTTAATCAATAAATAAGTATAAATGCATTTTACTATATTTTTTATAATAAAGTTATTAATACAAAAAGTTTAGCTAATTCATAATTAACGTTGATAATCAATTTATAAAGTTTAACATAGAAACTATTTTTTATGTATCTCTTGTGACTTTTGTGACTTAAAAAATAAATATATGATATGATTATGGATCTGTCGCATCTACATTGAATTTTTCCTAGTTCTCCGGTTTGTCTTAAAAATTGGATATTATGCGGCCATAATCTTGGAAAAGTTTTCAAAAGTAGAATTCTGTTTTTTAGTTCCGATTAATTGTCCTTTTTGAATGATTCTAATATTTTCTATCCCTTTTATAGTAATGGCAGCAGCATGGAAATTCTTAAACCCTAGCATAGTCTTTATCCGTTTTTTGATAAACCTGTGGTCTTGCTCGACTCTATTATTCAGGTATTTGTTTTGAAATATTGGAATTTTATGATCTTGATCTAGTTCTGTATTTAAAGCATCAAGCGCAGCCTTATTACTACCGCTTTTATCAACTACCACTTTAGAAGGAATATTATTACAGCTGATAGCCTTACGAAAAAAATAAAGAGCTGCAGACTTGTCTCTACTTTCACTTAGAAAAAAGTCAACTGTATCTCCATAACGATCTACTGCTCTATATAAATAGATCCACTTACCATTCATCTTTACGTAAGTTTCATCCATTCTCCAACTACTACTAACTGGGCGTTTTCGTCTTCTTACTTCTTGATCTATGAGGGGAACAAACTTAATAACCCATCTTTGTAAAGTGGAATGATCAATCTTTGCGCCTCTGATATGCATCATCTCTTCCAGATCTCTATAGCTTAACGAAAAACGACATTTCATGTACACAAATAAAAGAATTAACTCCGGGGATGAACAAAATCCTTTAAAATATGGCAATAATCGAGGCGTAATACTAAACATCTAAACTAAAGTTTTAAACTAAAAATCTAAATTTAAGGCTTTCTTTACACACATGCGACAGAACCTTTCTTTTTAGCATAGTATGCATGACTCTTTAGGTCAAAGTCTGTTCTAGAGTGAATGCCCTCTACCTCTTTAAAGCCAAATGGGAAGCCATATTCAATGTCCACTGCAGCGGCTGCATAATGGGCCAGTTGCTTATGGGGGTGTATATGGATCTTTTGCGGGTCAATACCCAGGCTGTCATACCAATGTTTACGGGCTTCTTGCCAATAGTCAAACCATTTTTTTTCTGTTCCAGGTTGGATAAAAAACTGCATTTCCATTTGCTCAAACTCACGCATACGGAAAGTAAATTGACGGGCTATAATTTCATTTCGAAAGGCTTTACCTATTTGGGCAATGCCGAACGGAATTTTCATCCGCGCTGTTTTTTGAACATTCAAAAAGTTTACAAAAATACCTTGCGCCGTTTCTGGCCGTAAATAGATGGTTGTACCGTCATTTTGTGCACCCATTTGCGTAGCAAACATAAGATTAAATTGACGTACAGGGGTCCAATGGGTGGTCTTAGATAGGGGGCATACAATGGTAAAGGCTTGCAGCAGTTGATCTAATCCAGATAGGTCACCAGTTTGTAAACAGCCTTCCATCTGCTCGATGAGGACTTTTGCTTGAGCTGACTTTCCTTGGGCGACCAATTGCGCAGCATGTTCCTCTATCAGTAGATCTACACGGTAACGCTTTTGCGAATCTTTATTGTCTACCATTGGATCTGTAAAACCATCTATATGACCAGAGGCTTTCCAAGTAGTAGGATGCATCATAATGGCTGCATCAATCCCTACAATATTTTGATGCCATTGGGTCATACTTTTCCACCAAAAGTTTTGTAGATTCCGTTTTAATGCCACGCCATAAGGACCGTAATCATAAATGGACTGTAAGCCCTCATAAATTTCACTAGACGGGTAAATAAATCCATAAGCTTGTGCATGCGCAATCAATTCTTTAAAGGTATGATTAGAATGGTTTAAAGCACTATCTATAGTAGACATCTATCTCTTTAGTTTAAGATGTAAAGTGGTATAAATTTTCTAAGCTTATACAACGAAAATCGGGATGGGTTGGGTAATTGCAAAGCTAATGATTTTTTTATTAAATTAAAGAGCTGCCTTATATTGCTACCTAAAAACATAACATTTATTTGGGTGGCTATACCACCATTTCATCTAAAGTAACATTTGGACATTTCTGCTCTTAAGGATACGATTTTATTAACTTATCGCTTTGATACAAATACCCAAAATAAAGAAAAAAATTTTTTTTATATCCGATGTACATTTACCACTTCGGCCCAGTGGTACAAATCGTCCTGCTACATTAGAGGATAAAATAATAGATTGGCTACACCATATTAAGCCACAAACACAAGCATTATTTTTACTAGGGGATATCTTTGATTTTTGGTTTGAATATAAATATCTTGTGCCCAAAGGGGCCATTCGATTTCAAGCAACACTTTACGCATTTTATAGCGCAGGCATACCTGTCTATTTTTTTTTAGGGAATCATGATGGTTGGTCTATAGATTACCTCACACAAGAATGTGGGGTACAATTGTTTAGGAAACCAGCATCCATTACGCTCGCTAATAAGCGATTTTTAGTTGGCCATGGTGATACGATTAACCCTACTACACGTTATAAGCTATTTCACAAATTATATCACAGTGGCTGGCTGCAATTTTTTATGCGGATGCTACCAGCTGATTGGCTATACGGCACCATAGATTGGTATTTTACAAAAAAAAAAGGTAGATTGCCCTATTGCAAAGATAAGTATGATCCGCCTTCTGCTTTCGCAGAAAAGGACCCTATATTTCAGTATTGTAAGGATCAGATAGAACCTTTTGATCACCACGAATTTTATATATTTGGCCATACACATTGTCCATACATAAAGGCGTTAAACGATTCAAGCAGCTATTGTAATTTGGGAGATTGGGTTTCGCATGATACCTATGCTTGTTTTGATGGCGTAGCGCTTTCATTGCATAAATTTTAACCCTATAACCCTTAGGCTATAAGCGTTGAATAGATGCTTCTAAAAATTTTTAATGGATACAAACGCATTAACCTGTTGGGTATAAGTATATGGGAATTTTGAAATATTTTTACATAGATATCGCTGTCGATCTAGGAACAGCTAATACTTTAATTATACACAACGATAAAATCGTTGTAGATGAACCCTCTATTATAGCAATAGATAGGAATACCAATAAGATGATCGCAGTGGGGAAGGCGGCTATGCAAATGCATGAAAAGACACATGATACGATAAAGACTATTAAACCCCTTAGAGATGGCGTAATTGCAGATTACCATGCAGCAGAGCTTATGATTCAAGGTATGATCAAAATGTTGTCTAAAAGAAAATTAGCTTTTTTTACCCCATTCTTTAATAGAATCATCATTTGTATTCCATCTGGTACCACTGATGTGGAAAAACGGGCGGTTCGAGACTCTGCTGCTCATACAGGTGCCAAAGAGGTATATATGGTTTATGAGCCTATTGCAGCAGCGATAGGCATAGGCGTAAACATTGGAGAGCCTGTTGGCTGTATGATTGTGGACATTGGTGGTGGCACAACAGAAATAGCTGTTATATCTTTATCTGGAATTGCCTGTGATCAATCTATTAAAGTAGCAGGTAATGCTTTTAATAAGGATATACTGGACTACATGCGCAAGCAGCATAATCTAGTGATTGGGGAGCGTACAGCAGAACAAATTAAAATAGCTGTTGGAGCAGTGTGGACGGATTTATTAGAACCACCAGCTGATTACCCAGTACATGGCAAAGACCTTATGACCGGTATTCCCAAGATTATATCGGTAAGCTACAGAGAAATAGCGGTTGCCTTAGAAGAGTCGGCTGTAAAAATTGACGATGCGGTCCTAAAGGCATTGGAAATGGCGCCACCTGAATTGGCTTCTGATATATACAAGAATGGTATCCACTTAACAGGGGGTGGCGCCTTATTACGCGGTTTAGATAAACGATTGCATAATATAACGAAACTGCCTGTCCATGTTGCAGAGGAGCCTTTACAAGCCGTAGTGCGTGGTACTGGCATTGCTTTAAAAAATATAGAAACCTATCGCAGTATACTGATGAATTAGTGGCCCGTGGGATCCCTCGCTCTAAATGGCCTCATATACCTTTTACTAAAGAATGTGGTTTGTCAAAAAAATATTTGCATGTTTTTGGATAATATGTAGTATAACATTTTTACCCCATGGCATGGCCGATGCTACGGTTCAACCTATGACATTCGAGGAAGTACTATCAGCTGCTTCAAAAGAGAATTTTGATATTCTGATTGCTCAAACCACTAAAAAAGGATCTTTGTTGTCGAATAAGATTTCGAATCTACACATATGGCTTCCTAAAGCGACCTTTATGGTTGCGCAACATAATGAATGGGGAAAAGGCGCTAAAGCACTTGATTTTCGATCAGATCCATTTTTTAGATTGACATGGGAATCCAGATCAGTCTTTGATAAAATATTCGAAACCAAAATAAACAACCAACATAATCTGGTCAACCATTTAATGGCGACAAAAACCATATCCGACACGCTACAAAAAGTGGTTGCCTCTTATTATGAACTTGCATTGGCCCAAAAGAAATGCGAGCTATCTAATACCTTTACTAAAGTTGCTGCCTCTCGGTTAAAAATAGAAGAAAAAAAACTTAGATTGGGTTTGGTCTCTAAAATAAATTATTTAAATGCTGACTTGGCACTAAAAGAGGCAAATTTAGCCCTATTAGAGGAGCAAGAAGTCCTTAAAGAAAAGCGCCGGAACCTAAATTTAACACTGGGTAGGCCATTAAATGAAGCAATACTAGTACAATCTACGATTCCTGTTGAACCCATGTGGGATATGGATGGGGTTACGCCGGAAAAAGTAGTGGACCTAGAAGCGGCTATACAAGCGAAAAAAGTAGCCATAGCTGCTACTGAGCTTACTAGAGCCAAGTCTTATCTCCTTTCTTGTTTGAGCCTATCAAGTGATTTCTCAGCTAATCGTTACATATATAATTTACAAGATAAGAAGTGGCTCATTCATCCCTCTAAGGGGTTAGTGAATATTGGGGTTAGTATTGACTTAGGTGGTTTGCTACTGATGCCTGCAGCAATTAAAAAAGCAAGACTAGGCTTAAACAACGAAACATTCAAATTAAGTAGTCGGCCCTGAAATATTATTTTTGAATAAATTTATTGAATGGATCTTTTTTTACAATATTTATGGTTTAGCAGGCGCTCTATTTTTCCTACCCAAGATATAGGTATAACTGGTTTTGGATTAAGAATTTTAATTATATAGGTTTTAATTTATGTGATTGTGAGTGTGTTAAGAATAACTTTCTTGTAATCAGTCGTAGGTTATGAGCAATAGCACATAAAATAACGTTAAGTTTATCTCCTAGAATACCTTTCAAATAGTTAACAGATAATTTACCATCGGATTTCATATGACCAATATGCGGTTCAATAGAAGATCTTCTTTTATAGCTTTTTTTAGTAGCAGGCGTTATTCCCCTTTTAGAACCACTTATAAATATATTACATTCACTAACAGGTATATTATTACCCCGGTAGGCTTTATCTACAAAAGCATACTTTACTTTGGTACCAGATAATTGCTCGGCTTGTAATAAACTCTTCTGCAAAGTATGGCCATCGTAAGCATTAGGATGTATTGCTTCTGTTGAAACAATTAAACCTTTTTTATGCGTTACTGTAAATTGTACCTTGCAACCAAACTCATAAGGATGTTTAGACTTACCTTTACTTACACAGTAGACGGATGGTTCATGGATGCTATAAATTTTATCTTTACTTTTTTTGTATTGGTTTATAAGTTTTTTACTTATAGATAGTAGATTGGTAAATTGATTCCGTATTAGATCATCAGAGGATTGTATAGAACGTTCTACATCTCTGACTACTCTACCAAGATAGGTTTTTAATGTTTTAATTGCCTTTAGATAACGTTTATACTGTTTAGCATGAGCATAGCAATCAACTTTACGTTTGATAGATAGACCTAAACGCTGATAAGTTTGACGCAGTTTAATACCTGTTTTCTTGGCTATACTGACCAATTTTTCTCTGGATTTATTAAGCAAAGAAGAGTCAGTTGGGTAACGGATATTTTTCTCCATTACAGTAGTATCAGCTATAACTTTTTCAAGTTCTTTTCGGGTCAGTACTTTTTTTTTTAGCGCTAAGTCTATAGTCATAGATAAAATCTTATTGAGACCTTCTTGACCTAATCTATGGCGCCAACGGGTCAAAATGAACTGGGGGTTACAAGGCATCTTAAACTGAAAATAATCATATCCACAAAAGTATTGCCAATAAGGGTTTTCTACCCATCTAACCACTACTTGTTCATCAGAAATATTATACATATGACTGATAATGAGAAGACCTATAATTAAACGAATAGGCAAAGGAGGTTGACCAGGTCCATAGCTAAAACCGCGGTCTAAATCTGATGATAAGGAGTGAAAAGGAATCGAATCAGATAACTGGAATAATGGATGTTTCGGGTTGAGAAAACTAGATAAGCGTTGCTCAAACAAACGCTCAAGGCTATTATTTATTTTCTTAGATTTCATCCTTATTTTGCAAGCTTTTTATACAAAACAACCTAAAAACTGGTTATTAACCATATATAAATTTAACCATTTATTTGCTGATTAACAAATAATTATATGGTATTTCAGGGCCGACTAAGTAAAGAAAAACTTTCTGCAGAAGACCGTTTAGCAAATAAAAAGTGGCTGTATCGTCATGCATTAGGGTTACATACAATAGCGACAGCACGATTGAAAGTAAGCAAACAAAAATTAGCTTTTGTTGAAAAGGCTTATCAGCTTAACCAAGTTAAGCTACTCGAATTGCAGGAAGCAGAAGAAGATGTCCAAAAATCAGAAATCAATTTAATCACCTATGCTTTTAACGTGAGTTTCGGATTAGACTTATTGTAAACCAGTTGTATATATATTAGCTATAGCCGGTTTTTTCTCTTTTAGTGAATAAGCTGTAATACCAGCTATTAAATTGACAATAAAATTAGGTATACTTCTATGCCTGGAGTGTTCTATCTGACTAATATTTTTAAGCTGATCGATAATGGTTTCAATGATAGATCTCTTTCGAAGCATTAGCCTATCCCAGATAGGCATGAAAGCATTTTTCATATTTTTTCTGATTTGAGTAATCAGTTCTATGCCTTTTCCCATAAGTTTTTCAAATAATTCTTTACTCAAGTAGCCTTTATCAGCAAATACTTTTCCGATCAAATTTTTACATAAGTTTTCTACTGGCCATCTATCATTGGACTTACCTGTAGTAAGAGAAAAATTCATAATTTCTCCTAAATCATTGACAATCAAGTTTAATTTGATTCCGTAAAACCATCCAGTAGTAGTTTTACCTTTACTTAGCAATTGTCTTAAATACTTTATGAGCATAAGCTCTTTTATATTACAAACCTTTATAGCGGTTGAATCCATAAAATAACAGCCTGTTCTCGTTTTAGAAAGACTTTGAGAAAAAAAGTAAAATGGAACTACTGTTCTTTGAACTAGGGATATAAATCTACTATAGCTTACTAACTTGCAAAAGTCATTAGAATGAAATTGTTGTAAATGAATATAATACAACTTAAAATTTCTAAAGCCAATTACATGAAAAGCAATTAATATTGTCATTATTTCGCTCAAAGTCAGTGAACATGTTCTAGTAGGTTTTCTATCTGAAGTAGGTAACAAATGTGATTCCATATAAGGCATAAATTTTATAAGAAATTCATCAACAGCGTAATATATTTCAACTAATTTTGATACATTCATATCCGGCTCCTTTGGTTTTTATGATTATTTTTCAATCCCACAAATTTAAAACACAAAGGAGCTTTTTATACTCTTTTCTTAATTTCTAATCCAAAACTGACGTTTTTAAGGTAAAACAAGCTGAATTTGCACTGTATCGTTTAGTGGGTAAGTTTGACAAGTAGCCTTAGGTTGTACCATTGGTTTGTATATTCCAGAGTTTGGCATAGAGTCCTTTTTGTTGCAATAGTGTTTGGTGTGTACCTTCTTCCACCATTTTACCTTGATCCAATACCAAAATAGCATTGGCATATTTAATCGTATTTAAGCGATGTGCGATGGCAATAACGGTTCGATTCCGACAGATCGCATCCATATTGGCCATAATAGCCGCTTCAGATGCATAGTCAAGAGCAGCTGTAGCTTCATCTAGGATCAGAATGGTTGGATTACGCAACAAAGCTCTAGCCAATGCAATGCGCTGACGTTGCCCACCAGATAAACCACTACCTCTTTCTCCGATATAAGTTTGGTATCCTTGTGGCAACGCATTAATAAAACCATCTGCACCAGCTAGTTTTGCTGCTTCTATGATTTGCATCTGGGTAGCTTGAGGGGCACACAGCGTCAGGTTATCCAATATAGAGCCTGCAAACAACATATTTTCTTGCAATACGACACCCATGGTACGGCGGAGTGCACGGGTATCTACAATGGCAATATCCATACCATCTACTAGAATTTTTCCACTCTGTGGCCTATATAAGCGTTGCAACAATCTGGTTAATGTACTTTTACCCGACCCAGATGGTCCTGTAATACCTATAAATGATCCTGGTTGTATCGTAAAAGAGAGCTCCCTTAAAACTTCAGGTGTTCCATCCTGATAGCGAAAATTTACATGTTGAAATGCTATTGTCCCCTGTAATGTGGGTATAGTTGTTACGCCTTCGCTTCCTGTTTCGGACTCATTTTCCAGTACATCTGCAATACGGCGTAGGGTAATCATCGTATGTTGAAATTCCTGCCAAATTTGTGCCAGACGCAAGATTGGTTGGGTAACATGACTGGCCAGCATATTAAAAGCGATCAATCCGCCAACGGTTAGTTCGCCTTTGAGTACCATCTTAACCCCTATCCATATTAAACAGACAGAAGTAAGTTTTTGTATGAAGCTAATGCCTTGACCAGCAGTGATGGATAATTTTTTGGCTACAAATCCCGCACGTAGCTGACAAGCCAATACTTGCTGCCAACGTTTGAGAAAATCTGGTTCCGTGGCAGTAGTCTTTAACACCTCTATACCGGTTATCGTTTCTGTTAAATAAGCTGTAGCTAACACGCTAGCATCATATGATTTGGTAAGACGATAGCGGAGGATAGGGCCAATCATCAACCAAAATGCAGCATATAATAATAAAGATACTACTACCAACCAAGCCAATCTTGTAGCATAGCCAAACATTACCACTATGAACATTAAGATAAATACCATATCCAGAACCAACATTAAAGCCGATCCCGTTAAAAACTGGCGAATATGATCCATCTCTCGTACCCGTGCTACAATTTTTCCAGTTTGTCGCTTTAAAAAATAGCGTAAAGGTAAGCTTAATAAATGGCTATACAGTTTAGCAGATAGTTCCGCATGAATCTTACTCGATAAATGGGTAAATATCTTGTTCCTTAAATAGCTATAGCAAGGCTCCGCTATAGTAAGGGCCAAGATAGCGATAGCCAGCACGTGTAAACTAGCCAATCCTCTACTGACCAGTACGCGATCCATAATATTCTGAAACAGCAAAGGGGTTACCAACGCAATCAATTGCAGTGCCAAAGACAAAACCAAGACATCACGGAATTGATTTATATGACGCAATATCGCGGGCACAAACCAATCCATGCCAAATTGCACATCAGATGGTTCTAATGCTTTTTCTGCTAGTAAAACGATGGGTGTATCAGCGGTTATCTTAGGTAAAGGTTCTTTATGAAGCTGATGGGTAGCTACATCATAACGCAAACAGGATCCGTCTGGTTCAATTTTTTCAATTACACTCCATCGCTGATCAAGACAAATTAGTATGGGTAAAGGTAAATTTTGTATATGCTTATGCACTTTTGTATACCATTTGGCCCGTAATCCAACTTGTCTAGCTGCTTTACATAGATCTATAGCCGTTAATAACTGGCCATCTTGGCCTAAACTATGGTAGAGCGTTTCTTCTGTTACCAATACTTGAAAAGCTTGAACAGCCCTGACCAAGGCTGGTATGCCATATGTTCCTTTCATCATGGTTCTCGACAAGCTTGTGAGGTATATCTTCTAATTGGGCTAAGCAAATAATCTATTATACGCCGTTTGCCAATTTTAATTTCAGCCGTAATCTTCATGCCCGGTGTGAGTACAACTGGTTTACCATCGACCATTATATGGTCTTTTTCCAGTTCAATTTGAGCTGGAAAAACCAATTCATTCTGACCATGATAGTCATTTTTTTGTACAGAATCACGTGATAAACTCATTATTTTTCCATTGATGGTGCCATAACGGCTGTAAGGGAAAGATTCAATCTTAACGGCCACCAACTGACCCGGTTCTACAAATCCTATGTGTTGATTGGCAATATCAATGGTGGCCTGTTTGGGTGCATTATCTGGCGCGATAACCATTAAGGTTTGCGCGGCTTGTACAATACCACCAATGGTATGGACCGCAACTTGTTGCACTAGACCACCTAATGGCGCTTGTAAGGTTTGTAATCGACCCCGATCTTGCGCTTTAGCCAATTCTTGTGCTGCCATTAATAAAGCAGAGGCAGCCTCATTGAAACGATCATGCCATTCTCTTTTTTTTTGTGCAATATAACTGGTTTTGGTTTTTCGAAGCGTATCTGCTTTTATTTGTAAAGTTTTTAGTTCTTTTTGTTTAGTAGATAATGATAATTTCGTTTCTAATGCTTCCTTTTCCTTCGCTAAAAGTTCCATTTTAGCCATCATGTTAGATTGCGTTAATTTACGACTTGATGTCAAACGTTTTTCTATATTACACAGCAGTTTTTGCAAACATTTGATACTGGTTTGATAGGCTATTTGTTCCGATCGATTGGTAGCCAATTCTGCATCAAATTTTTGCAACATAGTTTGATGTTCTTTCCAAATACCCAAGACATGGGCTTTCGTTCGGTCGGCTATAGTTTTTTCTATACCCTTGGGTAGGAAAAGATGCTGTAAGGGCTGATCACTCAGTAATGCTTGATAGCGTGCCCGTGCCAAGGTGTGAAAAGATTTTTGTGCTTGACAACGAATAATCTCTTGTGTAGATCCTATCATATGTAGCACCAATAGTTTATCACCAGCTTGAACATGCTGTCCCTCTTTTACTAAGATTTTAACCACTTTACTCAATTCATAAGGCTGAATATGTTGTGAACGGCTGGGTAAGACAAGCTGACCATAGGCTGTAGCATGGATATCTAATGCACCCCAATAGGCCCATATGCATCCCAATGATATCAATATACTGATTACCATCGCTGTTACCCTGGCATGGGGTGAGGGCGGACGTTCCATAGATTGGATATAAGCAGGTAAAAATTCATATAAATCATAGTGATCCTGTTGTACAGCGGGATCACTAATACAAGGCTGCTGGATTTTTTGCTTATATAAGGACCTAAAAGCCTTTAGCATTCTATTTGTAAATCTTTTTGTAGTTTCCATAAGCGTGCATATTGACCAGATGATGCCAACAAATCTGTATGTGTACCTTGTTCAATAATTTTTCCTTCCTGAAGTACAATGATGCGATCACAATGCTGTACCGTAGACAAGCGATGGGCAATCGTAATGACCGTCCGTTGATGGGCAATTCTATCCATATTGGCTTGAATAGCTGCTTGAGATGCGTCATCTAAGGCACTGGTTGCTTCATCAAAAATCAATATCTTAGGATCGGTTAATAAGGCCCGCGCAATAGCAATCCGCTGTCTTTGCCCCCCTGATAGAGAGCTGCCACCTTCTGCCAATATGGTATCGTAACCCATAGGTAATGCCAGAATAAATTCATGAGCGCCTGCTAATATAGCGGCCTGAATCACAGATTCTAAAGAAGTATTAGGAGCAGATAAAGCAATATTATCTCTTACCGTTCTATTGAATAAAAAATTTTCTTGGAGCACTACGGCTACTTGTTGACGCAAATAGCGTATATCCATGGTATGGAGACTATTGCCATCAAATAATATTTGCCCTTGTTCCGGTATGTAGAGCCTTAATAGCAATCGGGCAAGAGTACTTTTACCAGAACCTGATGCACCTACGATACCAATATGCTTACCAGCCTGAATCTGTAATGAAATACCTTGTAAGGCGAGTGGTCCACCTGGTTGGTAGCGAAAGGTTACTTGGTCTAAGGTAATAGCCCCTTTTAATTTTTCTGGTATGCCAGTTGTTTCTTGCTCAACAGGCAAATTAAGTATATCCCCGAGCTTATCTACCGCTACTTGCGCCTGTACAAATTGCCCCCATAACTCAACAATTTTAGCCAATGGTCCAGAAAAGTTTTGGTAGAGCATATTAAATGCAATTAATTGACCAGTGGTCAGTTCAAGACGAATAACTGATCTAGCGCCATACCATAAAATAAATAGGCTGGTTAGCTTACCAATGGCTTGAACCATATGATGAAACAAGGAAGATAATACTTGTGTACGGTAGCTAGCCTGGACTAAATCCTTAGTTTGATTTTCCCAACGTTGGCCCAAACGGGGTTCTATAGCTAGACTTTTAACCGTTTCAATACCCGCTATACTTTCTGTTAAGGTCGATGTATTCGCTGCATGATATTGGAATTGGGTCGCCAATCTAGCTTGTAACGGTTTGGTCATACGCCAAGCAATTAGTACATAAAAAGGAATAGAGGCAACCACCATAGTGGTTAACCTAGAAGATAACATCCACATGATTAGTAAAAATACACTCATAAAGCTGATGTCAATCAGCAAAGTAAAGAGCGAGCCACTTAAAAAAGATCGAATGCTATCCAGCTGGCATACACGTGCTACCAATGCACCAATTGGACGATTTTTAAAGTAGACTAAGGGCAACCCTAGTAAATGTTTAACCAATTTTACGCCAAGCAACATATCTATCCGATGCATGGTATGGGCATATTGATATTCCCGTAATCCCCTCAGTACAACTTCAATAATACTTGTAATCAGTAACGTAAATATTAATACAGCTAACGTATCATAGGTCTTATAAGCTAAAACTTTATCGATAACGATTTGAAAAAATAAAGGAAGGATTAAAGCGAGCAATTGTAAAATAAAAGAGAAGTAGCATACTTCAGCTAGTATGCGACGGTGGTGCCAAAATGCGGGTACAAACCAAGACCAGTTAAATTTTAAGGAGGGACCAGATAAGCTAATAACCTTTCCGATCCAATGGTTGATCAGTTGTTCTATAGACCACAATTCGCTATGCGATTTGTTGGGGTTTTGTATGAGGCACTGTGTGCAGTCCATTTTGGCTAGTATCCGGTAGGTACCATCCTTAGCAAGAAAAGCTATAGGTAGATCCTTTGGTGAAAGATTGGCATATTTTAGCTTTTTGTGCTTTAGTTTTACGCCATAGGTTTGACTGATTTTCTTTAAGTTAGTATCAATAGACTGATCGGATAGCGATATTGCATCCTGGCATACTTTTATACCTGCCAATTCTAGCAACAGTAGGCTACAGGCCAATGCGCTCTGGATATCAGTTATCATAGTCTACTTTAGTTGGAACGAATATAAGTTGCATCTGAATTTATATGGCTCTGTTGCATTAGTTTTAATGGATTTAAAACTTTATCGGGAATTCTATTCCTGATTTAGAAAGTTTTATAAGATAAATGGAAGTCACGTTTATAGAAGGTATGTTTTTTATTAGAGTGATGCAAGAAAAATAAATTTGGTAGGGCCTTGTAAAAGGCCGATTTAAGACACCTCTCGCTATACAAAATCAATTATAGACGTTGCGTAATCAACTAATCTGCCAAACGTTTGCCTATACTAACCTGAAGTCTGGATTAGAATTATTGTAAACCAGTTATATATATATTAGCTATAGCCGGTTTTTTCTCTTTTAGCCCATAAGCAGTAATACCAGCTATTAAATTGACAATAAAATTAGGTATGCTTCTGTGTCTAGAGTGTTCTATTTGGCTAATATTTTTAAGCTGATCGATAATGATTTCAATGATGGATCTCTTTCGAAGCATTAATTTATCCCATAATGTCATAAAAGCATTTTTCATATTTTTCTTGATATGGGTAATGAGCTCTATTCCTTTTTCCATAAGTTTTTCAAATAATTCTTTGTCTGATATAGCCTTTATCCGTAGAATACTTTACCGATTAAATTTTTGCATAAACTTTTTTGCAGGGAATCTATCCTTGACCCTACCTGGGGTAAGTG
>NZ_CBQZ010000006.1 GCF_000689375.1 Cardinium endosymbiont cBtQ1 of Bemisia tabaci
TCTGACTAATATTTTTAAGCTGATCGATAATGGTTTCAATGATAGATCTCTTTCGAAGCATTAGCCTATCCCAGATAGGCATGAAAGCATTTTTCATATTTTTTCTGATTTGAGTAATCAGTTCTATGCCTTTTCCCATAAGTTTTTCAAATAATTCTTTACTCAAGTAGCCTTTATCAGCAAATACTTTTCCGATCAAATTTTTACATAAGTTTTCTACTGGCCATCTATCATTGGACTTACCTGTAGTAAGAGAAAAATTCATAATTTCTCCTAAATCATTGACAATCAAGTTTAATTTGATTCCGTAAAACCATCCAGTAGTAGTTTTACCTTTACTAGCAATTGTCTTAAATACTTTATGAGCATAAGCTCTTTTTATATTACAAACCTTTATAGCGGTTGAATCCATAAAATAACAGCCTGTTCTCGTTTTAGAAAGACTTTGAGAAAAAAAGTAAAATGGAACTACTGTTCTTTAAACTAGGGATATAAATCTACTATAGCTTACTAACTTGCAAAAGTCATTAGAATGAAATTGTTGTAAATGAATATAATACAACTTAAAATTTCTAAAGCCAATTACATGAAAAGCAATTAATATTGTCATTATTTCGCTCAAAGTCAGTGAACATGTTCTAGTAGGTTTTCTATCTGAAGTAGGTAACAAATGTGATTCCATATAAGGCATAAATTTTATAAGAAATTCATCAACAGCGTAATATATTTCAACTAATTTTGATACATTCATATCCGGCTCCTTTGGTTTTTATGATTATTTTTCAATCCCACAAATTTAAAACACAAAGGAGCTTTTTATACTCTTTTCTTAATTTCTAATCCAAAACTGACGTTAATACGAACTACAAACCTAATATACAAAATATTTCATGACGACACTATCTAGTACAGCAGTATGTCAACCTCTATAAGAATTAAAAAATCATTGGGTCAACATTTTTTAAGAGATTCAGATTTAGCCAGTCAAATAGCCAATCTATTAACAGACGAAAGTTTAGGAGGTACGGTAATTGAAGTTGGACCGGGTAAGGGAAACTTGACAGATGTATTGCATCATAAGGCTATTGCTCGTTTATACCTTGTAGAAGTGGATCGTGACCTTATACCCTATCTAAAAAAGAAATATCCCTCTTTAAGTGATGGCATCATAGAAGCAGACTTTTTAAAGCTGCCGCTAAGAGAACATTTTCAAAACAAACACTTAACGATTATTGGCAATTTTCCTTATAATATTTCTTCTGAAATCTTCTTTAAAATTTTGGATAACCGAAATGTAGTAGGTGAAATCGTAGGCATGTTTCAAAAAGAAGTAGCACAACGCATCACTGCTAAACCAGGTAGTAAGGTCTATGGTATGCTTAGTGTGCTTTTACAAGCGTTCTATACTATCACATACCATTTTACAGTGCCACCTGATCGTTTTTTTCCCCCACCTAAGGTGGATTCTGCGGTTATTACGATGCACCGCAATAATGTACAAAAACTCCCATGTGATGAACTGTTGTTTTTTCAAATAGTAAAAAGGGGATTTCAGCACCGTCGAAAAAAATTACAAAATGCACTAGGTGGGTTGAACCTATCAAACAGATGTTATGCCGGTTTATTGCATAAACGTGCAGAAGAACTAAGTGTGACTGAATTTATAGAACTTACCAATGCATTGGCTGTCAAAACGTTGGTTTAACCTATGCTAGGTTGGGTGTAGAAGTTAATATTTGATCTTACAGACAATAAAAATCGTAGCCTTTTATATAGGTCTTTTACTATAACGACATTTTACAGCATTCACATAATAATAACCATCTATAGCAACGGCCTCATATCATGAAACCATATTTAACATTACTACAACATATTTTAGCAGAAGGAGTTGATAAAAAAGATAGAACTGGAACGGGGACAAAAAGTCTTTTTGGCTACCAAATGCGGTTCAACCTAGAAGAAGGATTTCCACTGATTACTACTAAAAAAGTGCATCTACGCTCTATTATCTATGAATTACTGTGGTTTTTAAGTGGTGATACAAATGTACGTTATTTACAAGAACATGGCGTTACCATATGGGATGAATGGGCCTCCAAAGAGGGAAGACTAGGCCCCATTTACGGCCACCAATGGCGAAGCTGGTCTACAGAAACAGGTGTAAAAATTGATCAAATAAGCCAAACGATAAAAGAAATTAAAACTAATCCTGATTCACGTAGGCTATTGGTAAGTGCATGGAACGTGGGTGAAATTTCTAAAATGGCATTGCCACCTTGTCATGCTTTTTTTCAATTTTACGTAGCAAATGGGAAACTATCTTGTCAACTCTACCAACGTAGTGCGGATGTTTTCCTAGGGGTTCCTTTCAATATTGCCTCTTATGGACTCCTCACGATGATGATGGCGCAAGTGTGCCAATTAAAACCTGGTACGTTGATTCATACGCTTGGTGATGCACATTTATACTATAATCACCTGGAACAAGCAAGTCTACAACTGAAACGTTCTCCTTATCCATTGCCTACTATGCAACTTAACCAAAACGTAACAGATTTATTTAGTTTTGTTTATGAAGATTTTACATTGTTACACTATCTGCATCATCCAGCTATTAAAGCAGTGGTTTCTGTATAACGATATATTTTGTATTAAATCTTAATTTCCTTTTAGGTATTGGGGAAATTTATACTTTCATGATTAGCTTAAAGCTACCGTCATGGACAAGAACAATTTGACTAATGGTATTATAAATAATGGGATCATTTGTGCTTCCATGTCCAAACCTATTTGTTTTAAAGACTGGGATAGGTAAAACAGATGCAAATTGATTCAGTGTTGTTATAATGTCTTTATTATCGCTACCACAATGGCCAAATAGTATGGCTTTTACATTTTTTAGTAGACCAGCTTGTTTAAAATGCAGTAAGGTACGATCTAGTTGATAAGCTTTTATTTGCGTGTCTTCCAGAAAAAGAATCTTCCCTTCTGTTTTTACTTCCCAGGTTGTACCAATACCTGTTTGCAGCACAGTTATATTACCACCTGTAAGCTTACCATCTACAGTATCGATAGATTGCGCTGCTGCATTAATCGGAAATAGTTGATCAACTGTAGCGTGTTTAACTTTTCCGCAAATGATCTCAGCTATCTTTGTAAAATTAGCACGTTTTTTATCACTTTTAAGTATTTCAACTATTCCACTTCCATGAATGGTTTTCCAGTCCCATGTTTGTGTAAAGAAAATATGGAGTGCAGTTATATCACTATATCCTATAAAAAATTTCTCTTGGGTAGGTATCGTTAATTTCTGTAAAGCAGGTATCAACTTAGCAGCACCATATCCTCCACGCAATGTCCATACTACATGATTGGTCTTATCAAACAATGCATCCTTTAAGTATTTAAATCTTAATTCATCACTATTAGAATGAAAAACAGATCGGCTTTGATCAAAGCATCCATTTGGTATATTTAATTGCAATGAAATGATGGTTTTCAAAGTAGTTAACTCGTTTTTATTGATACCTGAAGCAGGTGCAACGATTGTAATGGGTATATCTTTTAAGAGACTAATAAAATTTATATTCTGATTTTCAAATTTTACAATTGAAAAATTAGCTAATAAAAAGAACATAGTGGGAATAAAGCACTTATGCATAATGGCCATATTTAAATTTATTTACAAATCTATAAACATCAATTCCAAAAACAACTTAAATAAAATTGTGAAAAATTATTAAGATTATGTTCTGTTGCATTTTTTATCCGTCAAGCATAGTGGCCTGAAGAAATCGGAGAAAAAAAATAAGAAAATTGTTGCCTATAGTTTCAATTTTATTGTTTTAAAATTGAGGTTATAAAATAGGGAAAAAGCAAATTGGAAATTTTAGTTCATGAAAAGATGACTAAAATAGTATTAGATATACTAAAAGAAGATTTCACATCCAGTTATCGTGCAAATATGGCGTAACGGTTAAAACGCTCTAAAATTGGGGGCGTCAATTTTTGTAAAATGGCTTCTTAGCCTTTGATCCATCCAAGGTTATGAGCATATATTTTGAACTTTTACGTGGACTTGAAGGGATTCGAACCCCTAACCGCTGCATCCGTAGTACAGTGCTCTATCCAGTTGAGCTACAAGTCCATCTTAGTGGCTGCTATGCAAATTTAATAAACAAAAATTTATTTCAAAGTAATGTTTTGACATATTTAAAAAAAAAAGTACCTTTGTTAGGTAATATTTATACGCTATAATGTCATTAATTTACATGAAAAAAAAAATTCTTCGTTCGTTATTTCTTTCTGTGGCCTTACATCTTCCTTATGCAGCTTCTGCAGGTAACACAGCTTCTACTCCCATAGATACTGAAGTCGGTCAGCCAGATGCCTCTGCAGATAACGCAGCTGCTACTCCTATAGATACTGAAGTCGATCAGCCAGATACCTATCTGCCGGTAGTACAAAATTACTTTAGCTTTATATACGAGCCCCTAAAAATGGATTACTTATATGATTCAAACTCTAAAAACTCGCCAAAATTTCCCAGTACAAAAAAAATAGATTGGGCTGCTTTATTCCCTAACAATGGTGCATTTCTGTATGATATTCGTCTCAATCAATCTCGTTTTGCTTTGTGTGTAGGGGTTGGTTGGAGTAGTTTGTATTATTCTTTTGTTGGTGAAAAACGTGGTAAAGATACAATCTATAAAGAGCTTAAAAGAGTTTCAGAGTCTGATGTAAGTTTTCAGGATATAGATAATACCCCAGGTAAACAAGTCTACCGTTCCACTCTTAATATCCCCTTCTTTGATTTCTTGGTTAGGATTCGATTCAATAGTGTTTTGGAAGCACCTAAAGAAGGGTTTCATAGTTGGTTTGGCCTCAAGCTTGGTCTGCGTAAGCTTCCTGCTATGAAGTATTATTATAAGGAATACAATGATTCAGGTGCTTCTTTAGTTACAAATGGTAGTTTTAACCTTAAGTCGTTTGCTTGTGTATTCCAAACTGGAATGGGGTATCATCGTTTTGGTTTTACAGGAGGAATTCATTTGACTCCTCTCTTTGAGAAAAATAAAGGTCCTGATGGTTCTGATTCTAATAGCCCTTTTTCTTTTGGTATTTATGTAGATCTAATGTAACGGATAGATCCGCACTGCGTATAAATTACTTGTGTTTACTGTTAAAAACTTTATCTCCTTTTTGTAAGAAAAAATATTTTTTGTAGCTTTGGTTAAGCTATATTATTTGGCATAGTATGTACTGATTTTGTGCTTATTTTTTGGGGAGATGCCAGAGCGGCCAATTGGGGCGGACTGTAAATCCGTTGCGTAAGCTTCGAAGGTTCGAATCCTTCTCTCCCCACTAGTTAGTAAAGATATGTAAAGCGGGAGTAGCTCAGTTGGTAGAGCGGCAGCCTTCCAAGCTTCAGGTCGCGAGTTCGATTCTCGTCTCCCGCTCTTAATTATATAGGGCCGGTGTAGCTCAGTGGTAGAGTGCTTCCTTGGTAAGGAAGAGGTCACGGGTTCAAATCCCGTCATTGGCTCCATGTTAGCATAGATCTGAGGAAGTTGATTTTAGCGTAGATCCAAGAATTTATATTGGATAAGTTATTTATTTTATTGAAAATCTTAAAGAATTATAAGCTATGGCAAAAGAAACATTTAATCGATCAAAGCCACATGTCAATATTGGTACAATTGGCCACGTTGACCATGGCAAAACGACATTAACAGCTGCAATTACTACTGTTTTAGCTAAAGCGGGGTTGGCAGAAAAAAAAGAGTTTTCAGCTATTGATGCTGCTCCAGAAGAAAAAGAACGGGGTATTACCATTAATACTGCGCACGTCGAATACCAAACCCAAAACAGACATTATGCCCATGTAGATTGTCCAGGTCACCGGGATTATGTTAAAAACATGATTACTGGGGCCGCTCAGATGGATGGTGCGATTCTTCTCGTAGCGGCCACAGATGGTGCGATGCCTCAAACTAGGGAGCATATTCTCTTGGCTAGCCAAATTGGCGTACCTGGTATCGTAGTTTTCTTAAATAAAGTAGATCTAGTAGATGATCCTGAAATGATCGAGTTGGTAGAACTTGAAATTAGGGAGCTTTTGAATGCCTATAATTTTGATGGGGACAATGCACCTATTATTCGTGGTTCTGCTTTAGGTGCTTTGAATGGCGAGCCAGAATGGGAAGCAAAAGTTGAAGAGCTTATGGCTGCAGTAGATAGTTATATTCCGCTTCCTGTACGGTTAGTAGATAAAGATTTTTTAATGCCTGTAGAAGGGGTATGTACGATTACAGGTCGCGGAACAGTTGTAACTGGTAGAATTGAAAAAGGTGTGATCACCACCGGTAGTACGGTTGATATTATTGGTATGGGCGCTGAAAAATTGACTTCTACGGTTACAGGTGTCGAAATGTTCCGAAAAAACTTAGATAGGGGCGAGGCAGGTGACAATGTAGGTCTCTTGCTGCGTGGTATTGATAAGGCTTCTATTCAACGTGGTATGGTGATCTGTAAACCGGGAAGTGTTAAGCCACATAGTAAGTTTAAAGCTGAAGTTTATGTTTTAACCAAACAAGAAGGAGGGCGCCATACTTCATTTTTTAACAAGTACAGGCCACAGTGCTACTTTAGAACAACAGATGTTACAGGTGAAGTAAAACTACCGGAAGGCGTAGAAATGGTTATGCCAGGTGATAACGTCAATTTAGAAATTACCCTTATCCATAGTATTGCTATGGAAGTAGGATTGCGTTTTGCTATTCGTGAAGGAGGAAGAACAGTTGGTGCTGGGAGGGTTACTGAAATTCTTGATTGTTAATTATAAGCTTTATAGAGGTGGCTTACATAGTATTAAGGGGCTGCTTAAATATAATAAAGTAGCTACTAGACTATATTTTTATCTTAAGTTAGGGTAAAAATGTATGTACAGTCCGTCTCTATTCTGCAATTGTTTGTAAAACATAAGTTTACGTCTAATCATTTCGCTTATCAAACAGACCTTATTCTAAGCAGTATAATTTTTACCTAATTGTTAAGTGTAAATACATAAATACGGGTGTAGCTCAACTGGTAGAGCGATGGTCTCCAAAACCATAGGCTGGGAGTTCGAGTCTCTCCACCCGTGCATAAAACAATATGTCAAAAGCAAAGCTATTTATACAGAATCTAATACAAGAAGTAAGGTATAAGATTACTTGGCCTCCCTATCATGGGTTACAAAGTAGTTCCCTGCTTGTACTAGTAGCCTCTTTTATATTTGCGCTTCTTATTGGGCTTATGGATTGGTCTTTGAAAAAAATTTTTGTTTGGTTTTATAATGCTTTTTAAAAAAAGGACATATTGAATGGATGCATTACAGTGGTATGTGCTTAAAGTAGTCACTAAGCAAGAAGAAAAAGTAAAAGCCAATCTACAAGTAGAGCTTGTAAAAAATAATTTACAGCAAATTGTTGGCGAGATATTGATACCTTACGAAAAGGTATATGAAGTCCGTTCTGGGAAAAAGTATGTAAAAAATAGAAATTTATTTCCTGGCTATATATTTTTGCAGGCAGATCTTGCAAACGGCTTATTGGTACAGTTATTAAAAGGTATAACAGGTGCCTTGGGGTTCTTAGGTGTGAAAGGGTGGCGTGGGACTCCTGTTCCATTGAGTCAAACAGAAGTAAATAGAATTATAGGTAAAACCAATAGCCTTGAATCTAGTGATTTAAAGTTAAACGCTATTTTTGCCCTAGGAGAAGTAGTTGAGATTATAGATGGACCTTTTGCAGGTTTTTCTGGAAAAGTTCAAGAAATTTTTGAAGAAAAGAAAACACTTAATGTAGTGGTTAAAATTTTTGATGAGCGGAGTACACCTGTAGAGCTAAGTTATACGCAGGTTAAAAAGCTTTTCTAATGCTTTGTAAATATGCCTGTAAAGCATTTGTAAAATTTATATAATATGTCTAAGCCAGTTTTAGGTTATGTAAAGTTAAGGGTTAAGGGTGGTTCAGCCAATCCTTCTCCACCAGTAGGTCCCGCATTAGGTAGTAAGGGTATCAATATTATGGAGTTCTGTAAGCAGTTTAATGCCAGAACAAAAGATCAGCAAGGAGAAATTGTACCTGTAATCATTACAGTTTATCAAGACAAGTCTTTTGACTTCATCGTTAAAACATCTCCTACTGTTATTGCCATTATGAAGCTTTCAGAAATTGCAAAAGGCTCTCCTGAGTCCAATAGGCGTAAAGTGGCCAGTATTAGTTGGGAACAGATTCAACAAATTGCAGTAGAAAAGCTTCGAGATTTAAACACCTTAGATATACATGCCGCGATGCGTATGGTAGCTGGAACAGCAAGAAGTATGGGTGTTACGGTACAAGGTACTGCCCCTTGGGTTAAATAAAAGAGATGAAAATGGCAATTCAAAAAAAGAATAAGCATAGTGCAACAGATAATGCTAAAGAAGCCTATACTTTAACCGAGGCTGTTCAGCTGGTGCAAAAAAGTACTTCTACAAAGTTTGATGCTTCGATGGATGTTGCAGTTCGCTTGGGTGTAGACCCTAAAAGGTCTGACCAAATGGTAAGGGGAACAGTTTCTTTGCCACATGGAACAGGTAAATCTTGTAGGATCTTAGTGCTCTGTACAGCTGATAAAGAACAAGAAGCCAAGCAGGCTGGTGCAGATTATGTAGGGTTAGACGACTTTATTGAAAAGATAGCAGCTGGGTGGACAGATATAGATGTGATTATAACGATGCCAACCGTTATGGTTAAACTGGGTAGATTGGGTAAAATATTAGGCCCTCGTGGCCTTATGCCTAATCCTAGGGTAGGTACTGTAACAATGGATGTAGCTAAAATGGTTAAAGAGGTAAAGGGTGGGAAGTTAAGTTTTAAGGTAGATAAATATGGCATTGTACATAGTAGTGTAGGTCGTGCATCTTTTCCACAGGAAAAAATAGTAGAAAATGTGATGGAGCTGTTAAAAGCGATTGTTAAATTAAAGCCTGCCTCCTCAAAAGGGCTTTACGTAAATAGTATTAGTCTTTCTAGCACGATGAGTAGAGGCGTTTTTGTAGATAGGAGTATTGCCGTTGGGCTTTAGAAAAATGAAACGAGAAGAAAAATTACAGGTTATAGAAAGTCTAGTAGAAAAATTTTCTGCTTTCGACTGCTTTTATGTAGTAGACGCTATGGGGCTTACTGTAGAACAGGTAAATAAATTTAGAAAAAGTTGTGCAGAACAAAATATAGTCTATCAGGTAGCTAAAAATACCCTGATACAAAAGGCCCTAGAACGATCTGAAAAATGTACCGCCCATGCGCCTGCTTTTTCAAGCGTATTAAAAGGATTTTCAGGTATTTTATTTAGCCGTGATAGTGGCCGTGCTCCTGGAAAAATGTTAAAAGCTTTTTTAGAAGCCGAAAAGTTAAACTTGCCTGTTTTAAAAGCTGCTTCGATTTATGGTGATTTATTTATTGGCGCAGAGCACTTGGATCGGTTAACAAACTTAAAATCAAAAGAAGAGATTTTGGCCGATATTATCACGCTTTTGAAATCTCCTATTTTAAATGTACTAGCTACAATGCAATCTGGCGAGAAACGTTTGATGGGAGTGATAGAAACTTTTTTGAAAGCATCAACTTAATAAAAAAGTCACTTTTTATATTTATCTAAATTTTATAAACTTTTACAAATTATGATCGACTTAAAAGATTTAGCAAAAACGCTTGTTAACTTAACGGTTAAGCAGGTAAGTGATCTGGCTGATATTTTGAAGAATGAACATGGCATTGAACCAGTTGCCTCAGCTCCTATGATGATGGCTGCTGCACCTCCAGTTTCTGTTGAAAACGTACCAGAAAAAACTACATTTGATGTTATTTTAAAATCAGGTGGTGCGGCTAAGTTAGCAGTTGTAAAACTGGTAAAAGAAATAACAGGTTTAACATTAAAAGAAGCCAAGGAATTTGTAGATGGTGTACCAGATACGATGAAACAAAGACTCACTAAAGAAGAAGCAGAGACTATTAAAAGAAAATTAGAAGAGGCTGGTGCAGAGGTTGAGTTGAAATAGTCAATAGGCGTATATAATATAATTTTTGCTGCGTTAAAGGTTACCTATTTAGGTCTGAGTGCATATCTATTTGTAATGTACTCCCTTTAGCGCTTGCCTTGCTTCATGTCAATGTAGCTAAACCCGCATTCTAGTTTTGCTTTCTATAAGTTATAAACATGTAGCACCTACGTAAAGAAAACACAATCTAGTAAACAAAATTGTCATATGCCTTCTGTTGATGCCGCCGCAAACTACACTGATTTGCTTGAAATCCAGTTGCAATCTTTTAGAGACTTTTTTCAACTCGGTATTAGTCCAGAAAATAGAATAAATGAAGGGCTTTATAAGGTTTTTATGGAGCATTTTCCCATTGAAGATTCTAAGCGAAACTATATTCTAGAGTTTATTGACTACAATTTAGAGCTTCCCCAATATACGCCTCGGGAGTGTATTGAACGAGGCTTAACCTATGATGTTCCTTTGAAGGCAAAGTTACGCTTGTTACAAAATGACGAACATACTGGGAAATATGAAGGCGTTGAACAAGAGGTTTTTTTAGGGAATATACCTTATATGACCGATCAAGGTTCTTTTATTTTAAGTGGTGTAGAACGTGTAGTGGTTTCTCAAGTACATAAGTCTTCTGGTATTTTCTTTTTTCAAAATAAGCACATTAGTGGTTCGAATGTTTACGCTGCTAAAGTAGTCCCTGCCAAAGGTGTTTGGATTGAATTTTCGGTTGATATTAATTCAGTGATGTATATCTATTTAGATAGGAAAAAGAAAATACCCATTACTACTATGTTGCGTGCCATTGGATATAGTAGTGACAAAGATATTTTAGGTATATTTGGTCTTGCCGATGAGGTAGAGGCAAGTGGTGCAGTATTGGAAAAATGTATAGGCCGTAGATTAGCCGCTCGGGTTTTAAAAAGTACGGTAGAGCATTTTGTAGATGAAGAAACTGGCGAAGAACATGTTTCTACCAGACATGAAGTCCTTATAGAGCGCAATACAGTATTAGATGAAGCAGGTATAGAAGTCATTTTATCTTCTGGTGTTCCCTCTGTTATTTTACATCATTCAGAAGAAGCTCCTGCAGACTACCACCTTATATATAATACTTTTGGGAAAGATAGTACCAATGATACCAAAGAAGCAACAGAGCAAATTTACCGCCAACTCCGCAATGCAGAAGCACCTGATGAACAAACGGCCCGTGAAACGGTAGAAAGCCTTTTTTTTAGTAGTAAGCGTTATACGTTGGGTGAAGTAGGTCGTTATCGAATCAATAAAAAATTAAATCTGGATATTTCAGTAGAGGCTTCTGTTTTGACCCAAGAAGATATCATACAAATCATTCATTATCTTATTAAGGTAGTCAATGGTAAAGCAGAAGTAGATGATATTGATCATTTAAGCAATCGCCGGGTACGTTGTGTTGGGGAGCAGCTTTTTACTCAATTTGGTATAGGGTTTTCTCGTTTGGCCAGAACGATTCGTGAGCGCATCAACATTAGAGACAATGAGCTATTTAAGCCTGCAGACTTGATTAATGCACGTACCCTTTCCTCAGTTATTAATTCTTTTTTTGGTATTAATCCACTGTCTCAGTTGATTGACCAAGTCAACCCATTGGCAGAAATTACCCATAAGCGTCGCGTATCCGCATTAGGACCTGGCGGACTTTCTAGGGATCGTGCTGGTTTTGAAGTCCGGGACGTGCACTACTCCCATTATGGAAGGTTATGTACCATTGAAACACCGGAAGGTATGAACATTGGTTTGATTTCTTCCCTCTGTATGTATGCACGTGTAAATAATATGGGCTTTATTGAAACACCTTATAGGCGGGTAGAGCATGGTAAAGTTGACCTTAGTGGTGCCATTTGTTACCTCAGTGCTGCAGAAGAAGAGCATGCTAATTTTGCTCCAGCTAATGTACAGTTAGATGCAAATGGTGTCATATTAGATAATCGAGTCAAAGTCCGAAATGGCGATGAGTATCCTCTGGTAAAACCAGAACAGGTTAATTATATGGATGTTTCGAGCAGTCAGATTGCATCAGTTGCTGCTTCTTTGATTCCGTTTTTGGAACACAATGATGCCAGTCGTGCCTTGATGGGATCTAATATGCAGCGTCAAGCCGTTCCTTTGGTAAGGCCAGATGTGCCTATTGTTTGTACAGGTGTAGAAAAAAGAGTCGCTAAAGAGTTTAGGGGGTTACCTACTGCAGAAGGTAGTGGTTTGGTTACTTATGTGGATGGTAGAAAAATTGTGGTTCAGTATGATCGTTCTGAAGAAGAAGCACTTGTTTCCTTTGATGAAGCCTCTGTAACCTATTCTATGGATAAATTTAGAGGTACCAACAGGAGTACCTGTATTAACCTATCGCCAATTGTTTCTAAAGGCAGTCGTGTAGAAAAAGGCCAAGTGCTTTGTGAAGGATATGCCACTAAAAATGGCGAGTTAGCCCTGGGTAAAAATTTAAAAGTAGCTTTCTTATCTTGGAAAGGCTATACCTTTGAAGATGGTATTGTAATTTCTGAACGCATTGTGCGGGATGGCGTTTTTACCTCTATTCATATTAAGGAATTTATTCTGGAAGTAAAGGATACAAAATTTGGTGCAGAAGAGTTGACCAATGAAATTCCAAATGTTAGTGAAGAAGCTATTGCCAAATTAGGTATTGATGGCATTGTTAAAGTAGGTACAGAAGTTAAAGAAGGTGATATCTTAATTGGTAAAATTACCCCAAAGGGAGAGATAGATGTTACACCAGAAGCAAGGCTTTTGAAGGCTATTTTTGGTGACAAAGCAGGCGATGTAAAGAATACCTCTTTAAAAGTGCCATCTGGTATGGAAGGTATTGTAATCGATACTAAAATATTCTCTAGTCCTGAAAGAAATAAGGAAAGTAAGCAAAAAGTTAAAAAAGAACTGGAGCTATTAAAAAAGGCACATGCTAGAAATTTATTAAAATTGCGCGATATAGCTATTCAAAAATTATCAGTAGTTTTAGATGGAGTGGTTACCAATGGTATTTATCACCAATTTGGTGATGAAATTATTCCAGAGGGTACCAAACTTACTACTTCACTAATCGGTGAAAAACTCTTCCCTCCTAAAAATATTTACCGTGATGAGTCACTTTATAATATTCCAGCAGAAGCCAATCTAGTTGGAGACCTTGTACTCAGTAATTGGACTCCTGATCCATCTAAAAACCATCTAGTCCAACGTATTTTAGGCAACTATATTAAAAAATGTACCGCTTCTATTGTACGTTTTAAGCGTGAAAGATTTACACTAGAAGCAGGAGATGGGTTACCCAAAGGAGTTGTAAAAGTAGCTAAAGTCTATATTGCAGAAAAAAGGAAGCTCAAGGTGGGTGATAAAATGTCTGGAAGGCATGGTAACAAAGGTATTGTTTGTAAGATTGTACCCCAAGAAGATATGCCATTCTTAGCAGATGGTACACCAGTAGACGTTGTATTGAGTCCACTCGGATTGCCTTCTCGTATGAACTTAGGTCAGTTGTATGAAACTGTGTTAGGGTGGGCTGGTGAGCAATTAGGTAAACGGTATCTCAACCCTATTTTTGAGGGTATGACCTTAGAGCAGATTTCCAATGAGTTGGATCAAGCCGGCTTACCTGCTTTTGGTAAAACAACCGTTTATGATGGAGGAACAGGTATGCCATTTAATCAAAGCGTTACAGTTGGGGTAGTCTATCTCCTCAAACTTGCCCATTTGGTAGATGATAAAATGCACGCCCGTTCTACAGGTCCTTATTCTTTGATTACGCAGCAACCATTAGGTGGTAAAGCCCAATTTGGAGGCCAACGATTTGGTGAAATGGAAGTATGGGCATTAGAAGCCTATGGAGCTGCTTATACATTACAAGAAATGCTCAATACAAAGTCAGATGATGTAGTGGGTAGATCTAAAGCCTATGAAGCAATCGTTAAAGGCAATAACATTCCAAAGCCCAATTTGTCAGAATCATTTAATGTATTAATGCATGAATTAAGGGGGCTAGGTCTTGAAATTACGCTTGTATAGCAAATAGCCAGTTTGACATTCCATATCTCACATCGCTTACCAAGTTTAACCGTATGAAGTTTAAAAGAAATAGGCCACAATCCATTCAATTTTCTGGTATCATTGCCAGTCTTTCTTCTCCAGAAGTTATTTTATCTCGTTCTTCAGGAGAAGTCACCTTGCCAGAGACCATTAATTATAGAACCCATAAGCCTGAAACGAAAGGATTATTTTGTGAACGCATATTCGGTCCTGTAAAAGATTGGGAATGTCATTGTGGTAAATACAAAGGCATTCGTTATAAAGGTATTGTATGTGATAGATGTGGTGTTGAGATTACAGAAAAAAAACAACGTAGAGAACGCGTTGGCCACATCGAGCTGGTTGTGCCGGTAACCCATATTTGGTACTTTAGGGTGTTACCTAGTAAAATTAGTTACTTGCTCGGTATACCTACTAAAAAAGTTGAACAGATTGTATACTATGAGCGTTATGTAGTCATTCAACCTGGTATCAAGAAAGAAGATGGTATAGCCGCTATGGATCTGCTATCTGAGGATGAGTATTTGGCCATTTTAGATGAATTGCCTCCAGATAATCCATTATTAAGCCATTCAGATCCTAATAAATTTATTGCCCTTATTGGTTCAGAAGCTATTGAGTCTATCCTAAAAAATCTTGATTTAGAAAAACTTTCAGTTGACTTACGCGAGCAGTTACTTACTGATGGTTCTCAACAACGCCGTTTGGAGATTGTCAAAAGACTAAAAATTGTAGAAGGGTTTAGAGATGTCCATAAAAAAGTAGAAAACCGACCAGAATGGATGGTGATGCGTATATTACCTGTTATTCCGCCTGAATTACGTCCTCTTTTCTCACTGGGCGGTGGTAAATTTGCTACTTCTGATTTAAATGACCTTTATAGAAGAGTTATTATTAGAAACAATAGGCTTAAGAGATTATTAGATATTAAGGCACCACAAATCATCATACGCAATGAAATGCGTATGTTGCAAGAGGCTGTAGATTCTTTATTTGATAATTCTCGTAAAGTAAATTCTGTTGCTTCAGAGGGGATTCGACCATTAAAATCTCTTTCAGATATGTTAAAAGGTAAGCAGGGCCGTTTTAGGCAGAATTTGCTTGGCAAACGTGTAGATTATTCTGGCAGATCTGTTATTGTGGTAGGGCCTGAGTTGCAGTTGCATGAGTGCGGGTTACCTAAAGAAATGGCAGTTGAACTATTTATGCCTTTTATCATACGTAGGCTCATAGAGCGTGGGGTAGCAGAGACTGTAAAAGTAGCTAAAAGATTAATAGAAGAAAAAGCCCCTGTTATCTGGGATGTATTGGAGAATGTATTGAAGGGGCATCCTGTATTACTCAACCGAGCACCAACCTTGCACCGATTGGGTATACAAGCCTTTCAACCTAAATTAATTGAAGGCAAAGCTATTCAATTGCATCCTTTGGTATGTACTGCGTTCAATGCTGACTTTGATGGAGATCAAATGGCCGTTCACGTTCCCCTTGGTCAAGAAGCCATTGCAGAAGCTTCATTGCTTATGTTGGCATCGTATAATGTATTAAATCCCTCAAACGGTATTCCTATTACTATTCCATCCCGTGATATGATTTTGGGATTGCATTATCTAACCAAAGGAAGGCGTAGTACTCCAAAAAATGTAGTATTAGGAGAGGGCATGTCTTTTTATGCACCTGAAGAAGTATTAATTGGATTGGCCCATGAAAAAGTGTCTAAGCATGCTTATATCAAGCTTCGTTTGCCTGTAATCCAGTCAGATGGATCACAAGTTTATACCCTGATAGAGACTACTGTTGGTAGGGTAGTATTCAATGAGTATTGTCCAGATGGAATGGCATTTGTTAATGAAACGTTGAACGTAAGAAACATGCAGCGTATTGTAACAGATATGTACCGTAAGTTTGGTACGGTCATTACCGTTGAATTTTTAGATAACATTAAAGCTTTAGGCTTTAATAGCGCATTTCAGGCAGGCATGACAATTGGGTTAGATGATGTAAAGATACCAGCTAACAAACATGAATTAATTGACCAAGCTACTTCAGAGGTGGAGTCGATTTGGGGTAATTATATGTTGGGTTTGATAACCGATAATGAAAGATACAACCAGGTCATTGACGTTTGGACCAGAGCCAATACCCGTATTACCAATCAACTCATGGAACAGTTGGAGTCCGACCAGGATACCTTTAACTCTGTTTACATGATGATGATTTCTGGTGCAAGGGGATCGCGTGAACAGGTACGTCAGTTAGGTGGTATGAAAGGATTAATTGGTAGACCTCAAAAAAGTACACAAGGATCAGTAGGGGAAATTATTGAACATCCTATTATTTCTAATTTCCAAGAAGGGTTGAATGTGATTGAGTATTTTATTGCTACCCATGGTGCTAGAAAAGGGTTGGCTGATACAGCTTTAAAAACAGCAGATGCTGGATATCTCACTAGAAGGTTGGTAGATGTAGCACAAGATTTAACGGTTGTTGAAGAAGATTGTGGTTCCCTTAAGGGTATTACTGTAACTGCTGTAAAAGTTGAAAATAAAGTAGTTGAATCGCTTGCAGAACGTATTCTAGGTCGTGTGGTAGTAGAAGACGTCTTGGATCCACAAACAGGTGTCCTATTAGTTGCACGTAGCAATGGAATTGATGAGCAGATTGCTGCCCGTATAGAACAGACGGGTCTAGAAGAAGTATTTGTACGTTCTGTTTTAACATGTGATTTGTCTCAAGGCGTTTGTGTAAAATGTTATGGCCGAAACTTAGCCACAGGTAATATGGTATCTGTTGGCGAGGCAGTGGGGGTCATCGCTGCCCAATCTATTGGGCAACCTGGTACACAGCTTACTATGAGAACCTTCCATGTTGGAGGTACTGCCTCTAATGTTACTGTTGATGCTAAGGTTAAAGCAAAATATGCAGGTGTAGTAAATTTTGAAGACTTGATCGTTACAAATTATGTAGATGCAAATGGACAGGCAGTAGAAGTTGTTATGAGCCGTTCTGCTGAGCTACAAATTTTAGATACAGATACAAGAAAAGTATTAACCAGTACCCATTTGCCATATGGTGCCCATCTTAAGGTAGCAAGCAATCAAACGGTAAGTTACGATCAAGAACTTTACCATTGGGATCCTTACAATGTTGTATTATTGGCTACTCAGGACGGGGCAGTCAGTTTCCTAGGTCTTAAAGAAGGCGTTACCTATCAAGAAGAATTCGATGAGCAAACTGGTCGTAAAGCAAAGGTAATGATTGAGTCCAGGGATAAGACCAAACATCCAAGTATCATCTTATCTGATGATGCTGGTGTAACCATTGCCTCCTATACCCTTCCTGTTAAAGCACAGTTGGTAGTAGAAGCAGGTGATAAGATACGTAAGGGAGCAGTATTGGCTAGAGTCCCCCGTATTATTAATCAATCTAGAGACATTACAGGTGGGTTGCCTCGTGTGGTAGAGCTTTTTGAAGCTAGAAAACCTGCCAATACTGCTTTTATTAGTGAATTAAGTGGTGTTGTAACCTATGGAGGCATTAAAAGAGGCAATAGGGAAGTTTTTATTGAATCGAAAGAAGGTATACAGGTTAAGTATATGATACCATTGTCTAAGCACATATTGGTCCAAGATAACGATTACGTTAAAGTAGGAGAGGTAATCACAGATGGCGCGGTAGCCGCTGCTGATCTTTTGGTTACAAAAGGGCCACTGGTTACCCAGGAATATATCATGAATGAGTTGCAAAGCGTATACCGTTTACAAGGTGAAAAAATTAACAATAAGCATATTGAAATCATCATTAAACAGATGATGCGTAAGGTAGAGGTATTGGATCCAGGAGATACTATGCTCTTACACGGACAAATTATTGATAAAGTTAAATTCTTTCAAGAGAATGATAGAATCCGTGATAAAGTTATTGTGCTCACACCTGGTGATTCTAAATTATTCAAGCAGGGACAATTTGTTTCCGCTAGCAGATTGTTACAAGAGAACAATAAACTTACTCAACAAGGGCTGGTGCCTATTGAAGCTAGGCCAGCAGAATTGGCTGTTGCCCAGCCAAAGTTGCAAGGTATTACACAAATCTCCTTGGCTACCGAAAGTTTCTTATCTGCAGCTTCTTTCCAAGAAACAGCTAAAGTATTGAGCGATGCGGGTATTAGTGCCAAGTATGATACATTAAAAGGACTGAAAGAGAATATTATTGTAGGTCATCTGATTCCTGCTGGAACAGGTATGCGTGCCTATGAACGATTGGTTGTAAGTTCTAAAAATGAGTATGATGCTTTGGTCTATGCTAAATCTAGTGTAACCACACGTTAGATTCTAAAGGAATCTATAAGCTACCTCTATGGCTTTATCAAATCTTTTATAAAAAAATAAGAAAAGGCAGTGTCCCACTTACAGTTAAAGCAACGTTAGTGTTAGTGTATTAACGTCAATTCTGAATTATTCTTAGTGTAAGCCAGTTATATATAAATTAAATATAGAAGGTTTTTTTCTTTTAGCCCATAAGCCGCAATTCCAGCAATGAAATTGACAAAGAAATCAGGTATGCTTCTATGCCTGGAGTATTCTATCTGACTAATATTTTTAAGCTGATCGATAATGGTTTCAATGATAGATCACTTTCGAAGCATTAGTTTATCCCATAGTGGCATAAAAGCGTTTTTCATATTTTTTCTGATTCGTGTAATCAGTTCTATACTTTTTTCCATAAGTTTTTCAAATAATTCTTTGCTAAGGCAAGCCTTTATCCGAAAATATTTTACGCATTAAATTTTTGTAAACTTTTTACAGAGAATCTATCATTGACCCTATCTGGGGTAAGTGTAAAACTCATTATTCCACCTAAATCATTAACAATTAGTGGCGTATTAATTTCAATTTCAGGAAAATCACCTTTTAATCACTTAGGAGGGTAACCATTACGGCTATTTCCCATATTCCTACCTTCTATAGAATGCTTTTCATAGCTAAGATGATCGTCTAATTCTGCATCTACGGCACGTTCTACGGTGAGTTTTAATAGTTGCTTGCTTAGAAGAGCTAAATCTTTTTCACTCTTAAATAGACTCCCGATAATTCATTTTTAAAAACAAGATGACAGCCCCCTCTAAAACCCTTTCCAGTTAACAATTGGTTTTAAATGTTTGAGTACTTTAACACTATCTTTCTGTAATGCCATGACTTCTGTTATATTTTTATAAGCAAATGGGCTTTCATCAAGTGTTTTTGTGTATACAGGTGCAATGATTCCTTGCATGGCTTCTTTGAACGCACTTAGCATGATATGCTTTCGTGCTTTTTTACGGGACATCATTCTACCCGCTCCATGCGAAGAGCTATTTAAAAAGTCAGCATTACCTAACCCTTGAACTAACAAACAACCATCTTTCATATTGGCAGGTATTACACCACGCTCATCTTTATCCGAAGAGGTTGCACCTTTCCTGTGTAAGAATAGATCATCGGCTAATTCAATACAATGATTATGATTTTTATTTGTCCACAAATTTTCCATAGTGTTGTATGTAATACCTACTACTTTACTGATAGCTTTTTCAACTTTTATGGCCATAGACATTCTATTTAACAAAGCAAATTCCAAACAATATTTTTGAAAAAGCATATATTCGTTACGTACACTTAGATCCTCAATAGGAAACGTCTCTTCAAACCCTTCTTCCAATCCAGAAACAGCTTTCATAAAATGAGTAGCTATATGATGGCCAACCCCTCTTGACCCACTGTGAATCACTAACCATGTTTCATCATTACTGATCAATATTTCAATAAAATGATTACCCGAACCTAAAGTACCTAAATTTGGTTTTGATTTATGATATACCTGACTCCATAAAGTTTGATAAGATGTAGCATCTTTTAATTTTTTAAGTTCTATTTCCATTTCATCAACTAAATAAACTCGGTCATTTTGTTTATTGTAACGACCTGCACCCATAGGTATATCTCTATTCACTTGATTAAACAATTGTTTCGCCTTGTCTTGTATAATTTTTTGTTCATTTATATGGTTTGATACCTTAACAGCAATCATGCCACATCCTATATCATAGCCCACCCAAGCAGGTACAATGACTTTTGATGTTTTGATCACACTACCTATAGGTGCAACATATCCAGAATGGGCATCTGGCATCAGTGCAGCCTCGACCACAAAGTTCTTACTACAACAATTGTTGAATTGTGTTAAGGCTTCTTCTTCTATATTCAAACCATAAATATTAATTTTTTTATCCATAACAACTATTTAATGGGTTGTCGAGTCTGTCGTTGATTTTGTATAAGTTTCTGAATTGTCTTAAAATTTGACTATTATGCAGCTATAAGGTTAGGAAGGTTCTCAAAAAGTAGACACCTGTTTTTTAGATCCAATTATTGATTCTATCAAATCTATACAATATAAAGATAAGTTTGTGTATCGCGAAAAAGAGATAAGAAAATAAAATCAACAAAAAATTGTCAGAATATTTCGGTCCACTATAATAAAGCTAGTTTACCCTATTTTCTCTAAAAATGTAGCAATTCTCATATGGGTCTTCTTATTACCCAGTAGAACTATAATTTCTATAAGGTCTGGGCCAGCCATTTTTCCTGTAAGGGCCATACGCAATAGAGGCATCATACCAGCAATACGCGTTGTTTCTAACAACTGTTTAATTTCACTCGAATTCCACTCTACGAGGGTAGAAAGCCCTTTATGAAAAGCCATGATCCCCTCTTTGGTTTGGTGATGCCATCTTTGCTGGATTAGTTCAGCGTTATAATCTACAGGATCAAAGAAAAAAAATCTACCTTCTTGCCAGAAATCCTTTGGAAAAGTAATTCTATCTTTTACCAAGTTACAAATGGCTACCGCATCTTGTTGGCTACAAACTATGTTTTCTTGCGCAGCTTCTGTTATAAAGTAGTTCGCCCAAACAGTTGGACCTTGTTTTTTAATATGTTGTTGGTTAAACCATTTGGCTTTTGCCACATCAAACTTCACACCTGATTTGCCTAATCGCTCCAAAGAAAAAGCCTCTATTAAGCCTTTTTTGGTAAATATTTCTTGATGGGTACCTGGGTTCCATCCCAATAAAGCCAAGAAATTCAACAATGCTTCTGGCAAATAACCTGCTTCTCTAAATGCGTTTTCAACGGTCAGATCTGAGCTGTTCCAAGCAATAGGGAAAGCAGGAAAGCCATATTGATCCGCATGACGCTTACTTAATTTGCCATGACCATCGGGGGCCAACAACAGTGGTAGATGTATAAATTGGGGCATTTTATCTGCCCAGCCTAGGCAACGGTATAAACATATATGAATAGGGGTGGAGGGTAGCCACTCTTCACCACGGATGACATGGCTGATTTGCATCAGATGATCATCTATAACACTGGCAAAGTGATAAGTAGGCAACCCATCTGATTTCATCAAAACCTTATCGTCCAAGACCGTAGTATCTACTTTTACCCAGCCACGGATGCCATCATGAAAACGTATAAGGGTTTTATGGGGTATTTTTAGTCGAATCACATAGGGTTTTCCTGCAGCGATCCATTCGTTAACCTGTTCCATAGGCATGGTTAGCCCATTGCGCATCCATTCACGGCTAGTAGCATTATATTGTGGGTTGGCCACCCTTGCCGCTTTAAGTCGTTCGCGCATCGCCTCAATTTCTACCGGTGTGTCAAATGCATAATAGGCATGTCCACTATCCAATAAGGGTTGGATATACTTTTGATAGATCCCGATCCGTTCAGATTGTTTATAAGGACCAAATGGCCCCCCTACTTGAGGACCTTCATCTGGTACAATCCCTAACCAATTCAAGCTTTCTAGAATGTAAGCCTCTGCATCAGCCACCCAACGTTTTTGATCCGTATCTTCAATACGGAGTATAAAACTACCTCCTTCTTTTTGGGCTAAAAAGTAATTATAAAGAATGGTTCTAACACTACCAATATGTAGTGCGCCTGTTGGACTAGGTGCAAACCGTACACGTACTGCCATATATCAATGTGAAAAATAATACAAATACAATGGTTAGAAAAATTTGCCCAGATGGGCATTTAGTAGGTAGAATTTATATTTTGGCCAAAACGGTAATGCCCCCTTTCACTTTATCCCCTACAGATACTTGAATATGGGCATCTAGCGGCAAATAGACTTCTGCTCTTGACCCAAACTTAATAAAGCCACATTTTTCACCTTGCTGGACTGCTTCACCTTCTTTAAAATAAAACTTGATGCGACGTGCCATAAAACCAGCTATTTGTCTAAAAAGAATTTGCTGACCATTGTCATTTTCAATTACAATAGAGGTCCTTTCGTTATGTGTACTAGCTTTGGGATGAAAAGCAACTAGGTACTTACCTGGGTGATACTTAAAAAAGACAATTCTTCCAGACATGGGAAATCGATTGACATGTACATTAAAAGGAGACATAAATATACTAACTTTGATGCGATCTTCCCGTAAGTACTCTTCTTCATAGACCTTTTGAATACTCAAAATTTTACCATCTGCTGGCCCTAATATATATTGATCTTGGGTATGAATGATCCGGTATGGATCCCTAAAAAAATAGATCAACCAAAAATACAAAGCACTACTTACTACTGCAAATCCTATGGATTGGCGGTAACTAAACACCACTTTTTTATGCATGCCATAATAAATGAGCAGCAGCAAAACGGGTGTCCATAATAAAATTCCTTTTCCTTCTTTATGTATTTTCATTATTAGAAGCCTTATAATCTATAGCTATAGTGGGGTTTTATAACTCACCCACTGGTCTATAAGTAAACTGAATTTGATCTTTCTTATCCATATAGTAAAGTTATTTTCAAAAATGCAACTACGGTAGGAATGGTTAGCAATAGGCTATCCACCCTATCCAAAAGTCCTCCATGGCCTGGAATCATTTCGCTAGCGTTTTTTACATCTACACTTCTTTTAAGTAATGAGGCAACCAAATCTCCATAGGTCCCTGTAAGTATGGTAATTGCCGAGATGGCAAGCCACTGCCATGGAAGTAAAATAGTAAAAAAACAGGCTATAACATGACCTGTTACAAGGGCAAAGAATGCCCCCCCAAAAAAACCTTCCCATGTTTTTTGAGGAGAAATCCGCTTAAACAGTTTAGATTTTCCTATGGTAGAGCCTACTAGATAGGCCCCTGTATCCTGGCTCCAAACAATGATCAGTAAGCCCAGTATCAATTGGTGCGAATAGATACCTTTAAAAAAGGCCAAATAATGTAGCATGCCACAAGGAACCGCAATATACAAAATACCCAAAAAGGTAACCGCAATATCTAAAAAAGGGTTAGAGGGCTTACGGCTATACAGTGCAACGATATATACCAAAATAGTGAACAAGATAGCCCCATAGCTCAATAGGGGTGAAAAGTTATCTTGAAGATAATAGGAGAAGACTAGCGTATATAAAAGCAAGCCTAGCCAAATGCCGTAGCCACGCATAGGCGCAACATTTGCTTGTTTAAGCAGCTTATAAAACTCTAGCATCGCCAGCATAACTACATAAAAAAAAAGAAAAAAATAGGTCCATGCGGACCAAAAAATCGCAAAAACAATAACAGGTGTAAAAAAGACAATTGAAAAAAAACGTTGTAGAAAATTGTTTTGGTTTTTTACCATAGCCATAGGAGCTGTTTTTAAATACAGAATAGACCGCTTGCATAACGCCTTATGCCAAACAGGACAGCAAAACGTTGTTACAATGATATAAAATTTAACAGGAGGAACAAAATAGCTTCTCTCGTGTAGCTCTTTTTACCCTACTTAGTATGGGATAAAATCTATAAAATTACCTCATCACAGCGCTAGAAGTATCATCGGTCTCAAACGAGACCAAACCGGATTGGAAAAATTTTTTAGCATACCCCGTCTTTTACGGATTTGTTTTTTAAACCAAAATTTGTATTATATAAACTCAATATTTATCTCTATAATATTTTCTATACCTTACTTTATTAATTTGTTGCTTTATGATTTACTTCAATATGGCTATTGTAATAGTAGCAACTTTTTTATTATCAACCTTAGTGGTAGGTATTTACTTTAGTAAAAAAAAACCCACTTTTCGAGAATATGCGGTAGGGAATAAACAATTTACTACGGCTACCTTGGTAGCTACGGTGTTGGCTACTTTTTTTGAAGGAGGTGGGTTAGTTCGTAATGTAGAGTGTATTCATGACCTTGGTTTGTGGTTCATAGTCGTTTTGCTTATAGTACCTTTTGGTATGTGTACTATTAGCAAATTATCCTTACGTATGGGGCCATTCATGCAACACTTCTCGACAGCAGAGACAATGGGTAGTATCTATGGTAGATATCCAAGGTTTATAACTGTGTTGGTGAGTATTTGTCGAAACATCGTTCTAATTACTTCTCAAATCATCATAATGTCCCATGCTATTAGTATGTGCGTAATCTCATCTAACCCCTATATAATACCGATATTTTCTACATTAATTCTTATTTTCTATTCTATGTTTGGAGGAGTTCGCGTTGTTACTTTTACAGATGTGTTTCAATTTATAACCTTTGCAATTATTATTCCACTTCTTTCTTGGTTTATGTTTGTAAATGTAGAAAAACCAGTTGCAACAATTATTCCCATACTACAGAATTACACTAAATTTCAGTTTAACGAATTACTTAACACAAAACTAATAGGTATGTTGCTACTTTTGCTAGCTGATATGCCAAGTAATATAGTAGAACCCGCTCTTATGCAGCGTGTTTACATGGCTTCTAGTCCTACTCAGGCACAAAAGGTTTTTTGGTATGCTTCTGTTTTTGGCTGTATAATTCAGGTTTTTATAATTTTAATCGGTCTATTTACTTTTGTGGGAGCACCAGATTTACCCAAAGAAGAGATATGGAGTTATATAGTAACCCATATCCCTCCTCTTTTTAAGGGTTTTATTACGATTAGTTTGCTCGCTATGGCAATGTCTACAGCCGATTCTGCTTTAAATACTTGTTCTGTTATGGTCGGACATGATATCGTACAGAGCTTACAAAAAGAAATTCCTGATACCCGTAAGCTTACAATAGCTAAAACTACGACACTCATAATTGGTCTACTATCTATGATGGTAGCTTTTAAGTGTAACGATCTGTTGAAATTAGTGTATTGGTCCCTTGATTGCAGTGTACCTATATTAACTGCTCCCTTTATTTTAGCTATTTTAGGTTTTCGAAGTAGCTCCTCGATAGCTTTGATCGGTATGACCACCGGCCTACTTACTATTTTGGCCTGGAACAAGTGGCTTGAACCTATAATAGAAATAGATGGAGCTTTCGTAGCTATGCTTGCCAATGGCTTTGCTATGCTAGCGGCCCACTATTTACTCAAACAGCCAGATGGTTCCGGTTGGGTCAAACCCGACAACGTATTTAAACAACTCCAACAAGAGAATGCCCGCAAGCGCACAGAGCGAAAAGAAGCCATTAAAAACGCTTGGGCCAATAGAAAAAACACCTTAGCCAATCTGATAACCAGTGACCTTACCCTATATTTAATAGGACTTTATGCAATCACTACTGCCATTCTAAGTTATTGGTTTATTAGACCAGATTGCATCCATGCTGCCCTATGTCAAGTGGTTGTAGGGGCTTTTTTTATAGTTTCTAAAGCTTTCTTGGGCAGAATACTTCCCAACTGGTTTATTAACCTAGTTTCGCTGATAACCTTAGCCATTTATCTACCTTTAAAATTGATTGCGAACTGGTGGGACATGGTAGATCCCATCTTTAGTCTAGCTTTATCTTTGACCCATTCTGCGGTAATCTTATGGATATTGCCCCTCTATCTTGCTATAGGGGCGGTAACCACTACATTTTTAGGGGGCCTTTTTGCATTTGGCTGGTCTTTTGCCCTATTCGCTTCCCTATGGCCGCTATTGCTAGCGGGCCTATGTATGTTTTCGATTATAGTCTATTTTAAAACCAAAATAAATAAGCTTACCCGACAAAATATTTACCTGAAAGATCAAAAAAAGATTACTGCCTCCCAACAACTAAAAGCCTCTCTCTATGAGGCGGCTCTGGTTCCCTCCACGCGTGCTACCTCTCCTAGAGGATATGGATCCATTTTAGCACAAGTAGTGCGTAAAGTAGAAGAATCTATTTCCTTTTTAGACAACCATACACCCCTTTATAAAGAAGATTTCCAAACCATTATCCATAAACTTTACGATTGGATAGCCTATTTTAACAGCAGAGAAGCTGCCAAAGCCCATGCACTATTGCAGCCTAACAATATTACTTTAGATAAGCTGATTCGTACAGTAGAGGTTAGTTTATCCCAGGAGATAGAACATCCACCTAAACTACTGGTAAAAAAAATAAAATCGCCTAGTAATCCATTAGCTACCGATGTAGTATGTGATATCCATCAGGTAACCTATGCATTGGTTAAAATTATCTTACGAATGGGTAAGCTCACTCAAACCATTCCACCTATTGTTAAAGTAGCACTCCATCCTACTGCTTTGCAATTTAAACAAGCTGATGGTATTGGAAGCAGTGGTCCGGTCTGTATCGATTTTCAAGCTATTGCGCTAGTCATCAGCCCGTCTACTGTGCATCATACTGACCTACCTAAGGTAAAAGGGTGCTATGATCCAATAGATTGTGTGGATCTTAAAGAAGAAAAACAGGCGCCACCATCTATAGATCTGGAGCAAGATACCCTATCCAGTGTAGTCCGTGCCCATTATGGCTATCTAGACGCTTCTCTTGATGAAAAGAAAATTTATACCCTAATGGTATTCCCTATAGATGTTACCGATATTCTAGATAAAATGACTGCTAGATTGCCTATAGATTCCTTAACTAGAGAAGCCCCTATTACGCCTAAAGAACAAGCTGATTCGATGATGAAGCTCATGCAATTCCATGACTATGTCTGCAAAGCTTCGTCTGAAGCGGATCCTATTGATGTAAAGATTATTTCAGGTATACTTTTATTGCTCAGGAAGCACTTTGGCTTTAAGCGCCATATTTCTGGACAATTGTTTTATGTACGGGCAGTAGGGATTGCCCAACTGGTAATAGATTGGGTTTTCCACTCTCCTAAGGTGGTGTACGCTGCTTTGCTTTATGGATTGGTACGCTGTACCTGTTTGCCCCTTTCTTATATCAAGGAACATTATAACTTAGGCGTTTACGTTTTTGTATCCAATGTAATAAAAATAGACAAACGGGAGGAGTTAGACCATCCTTCTTTGCTTTATGTCCAAAATAGACTGGCACAAGCCATTAAAGAAGAACACGTACAGCTTTCTGTACTATTTATCAAACTAGCCGAACGGCTTTATGACCTACGCCATGCAGCTGGCTATATCCATTTAACAGAGGTAAAGCATATGGCACAAGAAACACTCAATATAGATGTACAAATAGCCCATACATACCTGGACCCAGCAATAGGGCAAGCATTAGAAAAGGCTGCCAAAGAAGCATTGAAGCTCTGTACCCTTTCCGAAAATGACCAACATAATTAGTCGGCCCTGAAATACCATATAATTATTTGTTAATCAGCAAATAAATGGTTAAATTTATATATGGTTAATAACCAGTTTTTAGGTTGTTTTGTATAAAAAGCTTGCAAAATAAGGATGAAATCTAAGAAAATAAATAATAGCCTTGAGCGTTTGTTTGAGCAACGCTTATCTAGTTTTCTCAACCCGAAACATCCATTATTCCAGTTATCTGATTCGATTCCTTTTCACTCCTTAGCATCAGATTTAGACCGCGGTTTTAGCTATGGACCTGGTCAACCTCCTTTGCCTATTCGTTTAATTATAGGTCTTCTCATTATCAGTCATATGTATAATATTTCTGATGAACAAGTAGTGGTTAGATGGGTAGAAAAACCCTTATTGGCAATACTTTTGTGGATATGATTATTTTCAGTTTAAGATAGCCTTGTAACCCCAGTTCATTGACCCGTTGGCGCCATAGATTAGGTCAAGAAGGTCTCAATAAGATTTTATCTTATGACTATAGACTTAGCGCTAAAAAAAAAAGTACTGACCCGAAAAGAACTTGAAAAAGTTATAGCTGATACTACTGTAATGGAGAAAAATATCCGTTACCCAACTGACTCTTCTTTGCTTAATAAATCCAGAGAAAAATTGGTCAGTATAGCCAAGAAAACAGGTATTAAACTGCGTCAAACTTATCAGCGTTTAGGTCTATCTATCAAACGTAAAGTTGATTGCTATGCTCATGCTAAACAGTATAAACGTTTATCTAAAGGCATTAAAACATTAAAAACCTATCTTGGTAGAGTAGTCAGAGATGTAGAACGTTCTATACAATCCTCTGATGATCTAATACGGAATCAATTTACCAATCTACTATCTATAAGTAAAAAACTTATAAACCAATCAAAAAAAAGTAAAGATAAAATTTATAGCATCCATGAACCATCCGTCTACTGTGTAAGTAAAGGTAAGTCTAAACATCCTTATGAGTTTGGTTGCAAGGTACAATTTACAGTAACGCATAAAAAAGGTTTAATTGTTTCAACAGAAGCAATACATCCTAATGCTTACGATGGCCATACTTTGCAGAAGAGTTTATTACAAGCCGAGCAATTATCTGGTACCAAAGTAAAGTATGCTTTTGTAGATAAAGCCTACCGGGGTAATAATATACCTGTTAGTGAATGTAATATATTTATAAGTGGTTCTAAAAGGGGAATAACGCCTGCTCTAAAAAAAGCTATAAAAAGAAGATCTTCTATTGAACCGCATATTGGTCATATGAAATCCGATGGTAAATTATCTGTTAACTATTTGAAAGGTATTCTAGGAGATAAACTTAACGTTATTTTATGTGCTATTGCTCATAACCTACGACTGATTACAAGAAAGTTATTCTTAACACACTCACAATCACATAAATTAAAACCTATATAATTAAAATTCTTAATCCAAAACCAGTTATACCTATATCTTGGGTAGGAAAAATAGAGCGCCTGCTAAACCATAAATATTGTAAAAAAAGATCCATTCAATAAATTTATTCAAAAATAATATTTCAGGGCCGACTAATTAGAGCAAAACAATATGGTTGGGTTACACCTAAACTACTTTTGCAGCGCCTAAAACTTCCTGAACTATTTTTGCTTCAAAAAAAGGATATTTTACGCCTTTGATCTCTTCATAATATTGATGGCCCTTCCCTGCTATTAAAATTAGATCGTTTGCGTGCGCAACTAAGCAAGCTGTTTTAATGGCCATTGCTCTATCTATGATATGCAGTACCTTTGGCAGGTCTGTTTCAGATACACCTTGTTGCATCGCATGTATAATTTGTTGTGGATCTTCTTCTCTTGGATTATCACTGGTAAATATAGCGATATCACTATTTTGAGATAAAATCTTTCCAACCATCGCCCGTTTTCCTTGGTCACGGTTGCCTCCACACCCCATAATGGCAATAAGCCTGCTGCCAGCAGGACGGATGGCATGCAAGGTATCCATTACTTTTTGAAGGGCATCTGGCGTATGGGCATAGTCTATGATAACTTGTTGTGATTTTCCATGGTGCACCCGATTCATTCTTCCTAAAATAGGGGGAATGGCTGAAAGTGCGACCAAACTTTCTTGCCCATTTAACCCTAATAACTGAGCGGTACCATAAGCAGCCAAGAGATTACTGGCATTGAATGCACCCAGTAGTTGAAACCATATCAACTGATGGTCTAGGGCTAATTCTAACCCATGCAAACTATTGGTCACTATTTTTGCTCTAAAATCAGCAACGTCTTGAAGTGAAAAAGTAAATTTTTTAGCTTTAGAATTCTGAAGCAGTATCCGACTGTGTTTGTCTTGCTGGTTCATAAGGGCAAAAGCAGTAGGAGGCAAATGGTCAAATAGTTTTTTTTTAGCCTGAATATATTGGGAAAAGTTAAGGTGATAGTCCAAATGTTCATGGGTAATATTGGTAAATATAGCACCTGTAAAATGGAGGCCTGCCAACCTTTCTTGCACTATGGCATGTGAACTGGCTTCCATAAAACAATATTGGCAACCCGACGCGACCATAAAATGTAAGAATGACTGTAATTGCAAAGGATCTGGTGTGGTATGGCTAGCGGGATAGGTTTGGTCTAAAACCTTATTGTATATGGTAGAAAACATACCAGCTTTATAGCCCATTTTGCAGACCATATGATATAGTAAGTGTACAATAGTGGTTTTACCATTTGTACCAGTCACTGTTACTAGTTTTAGTTTTTTACTGGGCTGTCCGTAAAAATTAGCAGCCATAATCCCCAGTGCTTTAGCGGTAGAATAGACCACTATATAGGTTACATTTTCGTGAATGGACTCAGGCAGCGATTCGCATACAATAACGCTACTACCTGCTGCTATGGCCATTGATATATAGCTATGTCCATCCAATTGGCTGCCATTTATGGCAATAAAACAAGAACGGCGTACTGCTTTACGGCTATCAAAACAAATACTTTCTACAGATAGGTCGGTTGAACCGCACATTTTTTTTACAGAAATGCCTACTAAAAGCTGTTGAAGATGGTGCATCATTACTTTAATAAAATAGTAATATGGTTATCGATTACTTTAGATTGTTTGGATACTGCACCATGTATATTGCCCACTACTGTAACTTTAAGACCATGTTCTTCTAACAAAAAAAGTGCATCACGTAGCTTCATATGCAATACATAGGGTACTTCTTTTGGAGAGGGGTTGTGGCATGGTTGAAAGGTTACGCCTGTAGGACTGATCTGCATGGTGCCCCAATTTGGGGCTAGATCATCTATAGGTTTAGGTAGAGGGAGGTGTAAACATTGGTATAAAAAACGGAGTTCATGGGTATTACCTACATTAGAAAGTAAGGTTGGATAGGGTCCTACAGACCCATTAATGGGTTTTCTTGCCTGCAAATCTTTCCCAGCTATTCTATCCACAATATCTTTAAATATAGGCGCAGGTACTTCTGAACCAAAGCGGAAGGTTGCACCTTGCGGATCATCTACTACAATAATGCAACTGTAATAGGGACGATCTGCTGGAAAATAACCAGCAAATGAGGTGAGGTGGTGGTCCGTGTACCTTCTATTCACCAATTTTTGAGCAGTACCCGTCTTACCAGCTATTTTATAAAATCCATGCTTAATGCGTTGTGCAAGCCCCTTTTCTACGGTTCCTTCTAACATAACTTTTAGTTTATGCAACGTTTCATCTGAACAGATCTTTTCTTTTAAGACTGTAGTTGGAAAACTTTTGATGATGCCATGGGATGATTGTACATGTTGCACGAACATAGGTTTGACCATTTTACCATTATTGGCTACTGCGTTATACAGTACCAACATCTGAAGTGGGGTTACCTGTAAGTTGTAACCAATAGAAAGCCATGGAAGTGCTACGCCACTCCACATTTTGCTTTTAGGGGTAACCATATAGGGTTTCCCTTCTCCAACTAGTTCAATCCCCAATGGTTGGTGGATACCCAACTGCTCCATATAATGGATAAATTTTTGAGGGGCTGCACCAAACGTTTCATGAATGGCCATAGAGATACCCACATTAGATGATTTTTCAAATACCTCTTGCAAAGTAAGCAATCCATATCCTCCTTTTTTAACATCTTTCATCCATCTGTTATAAAATCGTATCATGCCTTGGCCAGTATCTATTGGCTTGGTAAGCGGCCATCTTGTTTCCTCTAACAAAGCCAACATAGATGCCAACTTAAAAATTGAACCCGGTTCTACGCTACCTTGATGGCCTATGGCATAGTTATAGGCTTCTATATATTTTCCAGATTCTGTACGAGACAAATTAGCCATTGCTTTAATAGCCCCAGTAGCAACCTCCATTACAATTGCGCAACCATTTTGCGCATCTGTTTGCTCAAGAACGGTTAACAAACTGCTTTGGGCTACATCTTGTAAATTGATATCTAGCGTAGTGACCAAATCACATCCATGTATAGGGGGTATCACGGTACCTTCCGGAACTTTTTTCCAATTGCCACCTACCACTTTCTGGTAAAATGTTTTTTCATCTACCCCTTTCTTACCACCCACTACTTTTTGATACAGTGCTTTGCCATCTACTCCTTTTAATGCTTGGTTAAAGGAATATTCTAGACCATACCCATGTGCTTCCCTGTGCATGCCAATGGTACGCCTGGCCAATTCCTTAAAGGGATTGTACCGTTCGTATTGCGCTTCAAAAATGACCCCTCCCTTAAACCTACCCTGATTAAAAATAGGCCAACGGCTCATCATCTTCTTTTCTTCATAGGTGATGCATCTTTGATCCAAGAGTAGGTACCTCCGTTTTCTGGCACGGGCATCTATAATTAACTTTTTATAATAATCAGACGGATAGGTTTTATAAAAATCAGACAATGCTTGGCTAAGTGGATCTATTCCTGTTTTAAAACAGAGATCTGAAGCCAGAACAGGATCTAAAGCAACTCTGTAAAAGGGAAGAGAAGTGGCCAATAAAGCGCCATCATCGGCATAAATATTACCTCTGGTGGCTAGAATAGGTCTATATTCTAATTGTGCCACTTTGGCAAGATGGCGCCACTTATCTGCTTCTATAAACTGTAAATGGACTATCTTCCATATAACGACCCCGAAAAAAAATACAACAGAAAGAAAGACTATTCTGGCACGCAATAAAATTGCCTTAGTATGCGTCACTTTTTTTATTGGCTTTAATGGTATAAGGAGGGGTTTTACTTTCATAAATAGCCAATCGTGCAACCTTTCTAGCTACTTCAGATTGTTTGCTATCAAACATATAACTAGATTGTAGCCGCATATGTTTGACACGAAGCCCATCTACCATAGGCTGGAGCTGATGGATTTTATGCAAAATTTTTTCATGGTAATGCGCATTCCAAATATAAAGCAACCCTAAAAAGAAAAGGTACAACAGACGAAATACATAGTAAGGGGTATCTAAAGAGATACCTTTTAAACCCAACTTTTTCTCCAATCGACCAAATAAAGTGAATCTTTTAATAGGTTTATAACTATTTTCCTTCATTTCTACCACTAGAAGCCATAATTTTTTTAAAAACTTACTTTTTTATCACCGCTAATACAAAAAATTAGTTGGCATAGGAACTCAATTAAAATTTTGATGGGATTATTAGGATTATTTAGACAAATTTTGATATTTCCTCCTAATATAATCTTTGTAGGGTTGAGTAGATATAGGATGACCGGTAACACGTTGCATACTTTCCGGAGCATTATACATTCTACCAAACTGATGAATATGGTTATGTAACCAATCTTTCATAAATGCAATTGATCCTTTCGCTACTTTTACATCCCAGTCTGGAAAAGATTGAACAAACGCAGCAAAGTATTGAACCGCATAAATATTACCCAATGCATAGGTGGGAAAATAACCAAAATGACCTGAAGACCAATGAATATCTTGTAAACATCCTTCCGCATCATTTTTAGGTGTAATGCCCAAAAGCGTTTGCATCTTCACATTCCACATCTCTGGTACATCTGACACATCCATAGTCCCCTCTATCAATGCTTTTTCTAACTCAAACCTAAGGATAATATGCAACGGATAGGTTACTTCATCCGCATAAATACGAATAAAAGAAGCTTGCACATGGTTGATGTGCTGGTAAAAATTGGCAAGTGATAGCCCATTAAAATGGGGAAAATGTTTTTGAAAGATAGGGTACATATAAGACCAAAAAGGAAGAGACTGACCCACCATCACTTCCCACCACCTGGATTGACTTTCATGCACCCCCATCGAAATAGCTTGACCATAAGGTGTAGCCCAGTCTTCTTTAGAAAGGCCCAATTCATAAAGTGCATGGCCACCCTCGTGTAAAACAGCAAAAATATTCTGCAACAACCCACCCTCTAGGTTTGTAGTTATCTTTACATCAGAAGGATGTATGCCGGAGCAAAAAGGATGTGCAGAACAATCTAATCTGCTATTTTCACCACTAATGCCCATGGTCTTTAAGAGCAAATGGTTGAATCGCATTTGTGCTTCTTGTGGAAAAGAATGGTCAAAATATACCTTATAAGGACTATCTTTACCATTGGTATTTTTTACGATACCAGATAAAAAAGAAGATATGTCCGCAAAAAGGGTGGATAAAGTAGAGGCGGTTACACCAGGTTCATACAAATCAATTAATGCATCATAGGGACTATCTACATAGCCCAGTAGATTGGCCTTTTCTCGATTAAGATCCACCACCTTCTGCAACCAAGGACGAAATAAGGAAAAATCAGAAGTTGCCCTAGCCTTTTTCCATACTTCTGTTGCGGTAGCAGTTGTAGTATAGTATGCCTGAACAAAAGATTGTGGCAGCTTAGTGGTCCGCTTAAAATCCTTACACCACTGCTTGAGATTGGATACTGCTATTTTAGATAAGCCTTCTAACTTAATTTCTTCTGTTTCTATATCAATCATTTCTGCCAAGGCATCTCGGTATTTACTACTGGTTGCCTCCCCATGCGCTAAGCTGGCAACATAAGCAAGTTGCTTGGCACGTATATCAACCGAACCAGCGGGCATATAGGTTTGCTGATCCCATGATAAAAGTCCTTTTATCTGACGAAGCAACTGAATATGGCTAAACCTTTCTACAAAGCTTTTGTATAGTAACATGATCTTTTCATTAAAAATTAAGCTAGAACGAATGGTATTTGCTCAATCCTTTATTATTTACAAAAGCACTTTTATCCTACTCTATTCCAATCTCCACCTGAGGCCAGTAATCTAGTATATTCCTTATGAATTACCAAATGATCAGGCTGCTGAAAATTTGGGTCTTGTTGAATAATATCTTTAGCAATCCCACGTGCTACTTCTAAAATACCAGCGTCCTTAGACAAATCGGCTATTTTTAAATTTAGTAGGCCACTTTGTTGCACCCCCATTAGATCTCCTGGGCCACGGAGTTTGAGGTCCAACTCAGCTATTTCAAATCCATTATTGGTTTTAACCATTACTTCCATTCGTTTTTTTCCTATTTTATTTAAACGATAATCGGTCATCAATATACAATAAGATTGCCCACTACCACGCCCTACTCTGCCACGTAGCTGATGCAATTGGGACAATCCAAATCGCTCTGCGCTTTCAATAAGGATTACTGTAGCATTGGGTACATTAATGCCGACCTCTATAACCGTTGTCGCTACTAGAATACGTGTTTCATTCTTTTCAAAACGCTTCATTTCTATTTCTTTGGCAGAACCGTCCATCTTTCCATGTATTATGCCAATAGGCGTACCTGGAAAAGCCTTAGAAACAGAAGTATAACCATCCATCAGGTTGTGGTAATCCAATACAGCAGAAGCTTCTACAAGAGGGTAAACAATATATACCTGTCTACCTAATAGAAGTTGCTCTTTTATAAGTTGAAAAACTTTTAACCGAAAGTTTTCATAGTAGTGTTGCGTCTTAATAGGTTTCCTCCCTGAAGGCAATTCATAAATAGTGGAAAGATCCAAATCACCATAAAAGGTCATGGCCAAAGTCCTTGGAATAGGCGTAGCTGTCATAATCAGTATATGCGGCGCATAAACTTGATTTTTAATTAAAAGGCCAGCACGTTGTGCGACACCAAAACGGTGTTGTTCATCTATTATAAAAAAGCCCAGTTCATTAAAAACAACTGCATCACTAAGTAACGCATGGGTACCTACCACAATAGGAAGTAAACCTACCTTCAGCCGGTATAAAGTATGTTCTCTTTCTTTTTTTTTGGTACTTCCTGTCAGTAAGGCAATATTCAAATTTAAATGTTGCGCAAAAACACGAAAACGTTCAAAATGCTGATGAGCTAAGATCTCAGTAGGCGCCATAACCGCCACCTGTACTTTGCTGCTCACCACCATTAACATGGCCAAAAAAGCAACTATCGTTTTGCCGCTTCCCACATCACCCTGTAAAAGTCTGTTCATCTGCTTTCCAGAACGTATGTCGCGATAAATCTCCTTAATGGCCTGCTTTTGGCCATCGGTCAAATGAAAGGGTAAATGGTGGTGGTAAAACGCGTTGAACAGTGACAAGTCATTAAAAACTTTACCATTTTGTTTGGTAGAATAAATCTGTTTTTGCTTGAGCAACTTTAATTGAATATAGAATAATTCCTCAAACTTAAGCCGCCTTCGCGCCTGTCTTAGCACCGATTCGTCATTAGGGAAATGAATATTTTGAAAGGCTTCTTTTAAAGAAAATAGTTGATAGCGTCTTAATAAATAGTTCGGTAAGGTTTCTTCTATCGTTGTACAGAGCTGGCCCAACAGCTTTTTTTGCAAACACGCAATTCCCTTTGTATCTAGCTGATGCCGCTTTAGTTTTTTCTGTAGCATGATACAAAGGCAATAAGTTATCTTTTTTTTTTGATAAGCCTCTATAAAACAAACTTCTGGATGCATTATTTGTATGGGACCTTGTGGTAGAAAAATAGGTTTACCCCAGATACGGTACAATACATTTGGTCTAATTTTTTTTATAATCCAAGAAAAGTTATGGAACCACACCAATTGTAGTTGTCCAGTTTGGTCTTTAAACTGTGCCACCAGTTTCTTTTTTCCTTTATCAATCTTTTCCAATTTGGTAACGTATCCCTGCAGTTGTACACTGGAAGTAGTAGGCGTTAAGGATATAATTGTAACAAGACGGCTTCTATCTTCGTATCGAAATGGATAGTGTTTTAAAAGATCTTCATAGGTATGTATATTCAGTTCATCTTTAAGGAGACGGGCTTTATCTAGTCCTGTAAGTAGTCGGCCCTGAAATATTTTTTTTGAATAAATTTATTGAATGGATCTTTTTTTACAATATTTATGGTTTAGCAGGCGCTCTATTTTTCCTACCCAAGATATAGGTATAACTGGTTTTGGATTAAGAATTTTAATTATATAGGTTTTAATTTATGTGATTGTGAGTGTGTTAAGAATAACTTTCTTGTAATCAGTCGTAGGTTATGAGCAATAGCACATAAAATAACGTTAAGTTTATCTCCTAGAATACCTTTCAAATAGTTAACAGATAATTTACCATCGGATTTCATATGACCAATATGCGGTTCAATAGAAGATCTTCTTTTTATAGCTTTTTTTAGTAGCAGGCGTTATTCCCCTTTTAGAACCACTTATAAATATATTACATTCACTAACAGGTATATTATTACCCCGGTACGGCTTTATCTACAAAAGACATACTTTACTTTGGTTACCAGATAATTGCTCGGCTTGTAATAAACTACTTCTGCAAAGTATGGCCATCGTAAGCATTAGGATGTATTGCTTCTGTTGAAACAATTAAACCTTTTTTAATTGCGTTACTGTAAATTGTACCTTGCAACCAAACTACATAAGGATGTTTAGACTTACCTTTACTTACACAGTAGACGGATGGTTCATGGATGCTATAAATTTTATCTTTACTTTTTTTTGTATTGGTTTATAAGTTTTTTACTTATAGATAGTAGATTGGTAAATTGATTCCGTATTAGATCATCAGAGGATTGTATAGAACGTTCTACATCTCTGACTACTCTACCAAGATAGGTTTTTAATGTTTTAATGCCTTTAGATAAACGTTTATACTGTTTAGCATGAGCATAGCAATCAACTTTACGTTTGATAGATAGACCTAAACGCTGATAAGTTTGACGCAGTTTAATACCTGTTTTCTTGGCTATACTGACCAATTTTTCTCTGGATTTATTAAGCAAAGAAGAGTCAGTTGGGTAACGGATATTTTTCTCCATTACAGTAGTATCAGCTATAACTTTTTCAAGTTCTTTTCGGGTCACTACTTTTTTTTTAGCGCTAAGTCTATAGTCATAGATAAAATCTTAATTGAGACCTTCTTGACCTAATCTATGGCGCCAACGGGTCAATGAACTGGGGTTACAAGGCATCTTAAACTGAAAATAATCATATCCACAAAAGTATTGCCAATAAGGGTTTTCTACCCATCTAACCACTACTTGTTCATCAGAAATATTATACATATGACTGATAATGAGAAGACCTATAATTAAACGAATAGGCAAAGGAGGTTGACCAGGTCCATAGCTAAAACCGCGGTCTAAATCTGATGCTAAGGAGTGAAAAGGAATCGAATCAGATAACTGGAATAATGGATGTTTCGGGTTGAGAAAACTAGATAAGCGTTGCTCAAACAAACGCTCAAGGCTATTATTTATTTTCTTAGATTTCATCCTTATTTTGCAAGCTTTTTATACAAAACAACCTAAAAACTGGTTATTAACCATATATAAATTTAACCATTTATTTGCTGATTAACAAATAATTATATGGTATTTCAGGGCCGACTAAGTAAAGTTATATCTCTTGAGAAAAAATTATCCATGGGTACCCCTATTTTCTAGATTGTCTTAATCGATTAAACCATTATACTGCTATTCAGCGCACAGTAGCACCTACCCCTTACACTTTCATATTTATCCCCATCCACCCCAGGAGCATTATAAATAATTTGATTTAAAAAAAGAATATAAGTCTTTACTATCTAGTGGATATGTGGAGAACATATCTTAAAAGGAAGATTGTGTATAATTTTTTATTAAAACGATCGACTTATCCACTTTCTATTTGGTCTTAAGACGGATCTGTGCGTTTACTCTAGGTGGTAACTTGAAAAGTTTTTAAAATCAATGTCAATAACTCAATTTTTATCAATTGGCATATGTTCCGTATTTAGTATATAATTAATTGGATACCAAGTAAATAGATCTATTTTAGACACTATATTAAAATATAAATCCATTATAAACAACTTTTTATGTTTGTTTTACCTAAGCTTTGGCTTATATACTTTTGTATTGATAGCGTGATTCTCGAATTAAAAAGTATTTTTAAAATACTGATTATCAAACTTTTATTTCTTTAATCAATAAATAAGTATAAATGCATTTTACTATATTTTTTATAATAAAGTTATTAATACAAAAAGTTTAGCTAATTCATAATTAACGTTGATAATCAATTTATAAAGTTTAACATAGAAACTATTTTTTATGTATCTCTTGTGACTTTTGTGACTTAAAAAATAAATATATGATATGATTATAAACGTATTTAAAAATATTTTCCTATAAAATTACGATTATAAATTCGTTAAAAAGATATTTTATGATTTCAAGTCTACTTGACCGGTACGCGAGGGGGACTATGAATAAAAAGTGCATAACTTTTTTCTTAATAGTTTTAGTTATATCAAGTGTATAACTATTGATGGTCTTATTTTTATATGATTTGTCTTGCTTAAGTAATTCATAAGAAGATCAATATGTTAAATTTTTGTGTAAAAACTTTAAAAAATATCATAAAGAATCTAAAATATCCATTTATTTTATTATCCCATTTTGAGGATTTGGGAAAAAAGGGTTTTCCTTGTCCCTATATAAAACTGTATAACGTGAGTTTCGGATTAGACTTATTGTAAACCAGTTGTATATATATTAGCTATAGCCGGTTTTTTCTCTTTTAGTGAATAAGCTGTAATACCAGCTATTAAATTGACAATAAAATTAGGTATACTTCTATGCCTGGAGTGTTCTATCTGACTAATATTTTTAAGCTGATCGATAATGGTTTCAATGATAGATCTCTTTCGAAGCATTAGCCTATCCCAGATAGGCATGAAAGCATTTTTCATATTTTTTCTGATTTGAGTAATCAGTTCTATGCCTTTTCCCATAAGTTTTTCAAATAATTCTTTACTCAAGTAGCCTTTATCAGCAAATACTTTTCCGATCAAATTTTTACATAAGTTTTCTACTGGCCATCTATCATTGGACTTACCTGTAGTAAGAGAAAAATTCATAATTTCTCCTAAATCATTGACAATCAAGTTTAATTTGATTCCGTAAAACCATCCAGTAGTAGTTTTACCTTTACTAGCAATTGTCTTAAATACTTTATGAGCATAAGCTCTTTTTATATTACAAACCTTTATAGCGGTTGAATCCATAAAATAACAGCCTGTTCTCGTTTTAGAAAGACTTAAAGAAAAAAAGTAAAATGGAACTACTGTTCTTTGAACTAGGGATATAAATCTACTATAGCTTACTAACTTGCAAAAGTCATTAGAATGAAATTGTTGTAAATGAATATAATACAACTTAAAATTTCTAAAGCCAATTACATGAAAAGCAATTAATATTGTCATTATTTCGCTCAAAGTCAGTGAACATGTTCTAGTAGGTTTTCTATCTGAAGTAGGTAACAAATGTGATTCCATATAAGGCATAAATTTTATAAGAAATTCATCAACAGCGTAATATATTTCAACTAATTTTGATACATTCATATCCGGCTCCTTTGGTTTTTATGATTATTTTTCAATCCCACAAATTTAAAACACAAAGGAGCTTTTTATACTCTTTTCTTAATTTCTAATCCAAAACTGACGTGTATATGTTTAAACTCAATTTCAGATGTCTGTTATTCTTCTAACACTTTTTCTAATACACAAATGCATGCTGCATGTTTATGCTTTCTGGCTAAATCAAGCGATGTACTAATTATTTTATTTTTTCATTGAGGAGCATTCCTATTCTTTTCCAATAAAAGCTTAATCATTTCCACATGATCCTTTAATGCTGTCCAACGAAGTGGGGTAACTCACATTCCGCACCAGAAAATATTTGCTTATTTAATTATTTTCTATTGATTAATAATGTGAGACCGTTGCAATAGGTTTTTAGATTTTAGTATAAAAAAGTAATTGTTAATTTTATTAAAAGTTTAACTTGTAATTATTGTTTAGGTTTTGTAATAAAAATTTTATGATATTATTATGTCAATCAAAGTGAGCGGTCAGTTAAGTTTATCAGATATATCAGCTAGTCGTCGTAAATGCAAGCATACTTTTTTGATCAAATCAATAATCTGATTAACTGGTCATTAGTAGAAAAAGAACTGCGTATTTATTATCCTAAAGGTTTACGTTTATCAGGCAAGCCTGCTTATAGTCCCCTTCTTTTGTTTAAAATGCTATTGCTTGAGCAGTGGTATGGGTTGAGCGATTACCAAGTCGAAGAGGAAGTAAATGATCGTATTACTTTTAGCAGGTTTTGTGGTATATCGATGGATAATTCCGTACCAGATCATAGTGTATTAAGCAGATTTAGGACTGCTCTTACAGAAAAGAAAGCTTTAGATAGATTAG
>NZ_CBQZ010000007.1 GCF_000689375.1 Cardinium endosymbiont cBtQ1 of Bemisia tabaci
AAGAGCTATGATTTGCGTGAGGATGGTACTATATCGGTATCTCATAGTTATCAAAAAGGGGTAGATCCAGAATGGTTTCTGGTTTTGCTATAGCCAATTGTTTCCGAGCTGTTTCTATAGCTTGCGTATATAATTCAAGATTTTCTACTACATCGGAAACCGCTTTTTCTATTCCAAAAGTTTGGGCATTTTCTTCTACCTTATCCATAAATAAATTTACCCATTCACGTGCTTTACCTAATTTGATATCTATTTCTGTATAGTGGGTATGCCCCTCCAGATATAAATGATGAAACGACATTTATAGGAAAAGGGATGACAAATTATTACTCTTCATCAATTAATAACGTAGATATATGTAATAATGATTCTTTGTCATATACTGAAAGTATTCAAAGCTATGGCACATGATTTTAGCAATACATATTCAATGTTTTATAAATCAATTATTATGACAAGTAAACGTATATATCGAGACCGTTGTTATAGATAGTTATTATAATTTTTGATAAGGTTGTAGTTGTATTTTTTGTAGTTTTTATGGTTAAGGATGCATAAATTTCATTATTTATTGATTTTCAAGTTAATATTTGTATATTTTAGATATACCATCCCCCTAAAAACCCTTTAAAATGATATTTGGAGCTCTATATAAATTATAGGCTATAGATTCCATAACATGTTGCTTATGGGTTTTATCAAGGCCTATATACCTAGCTCCTGAACTACGGAACCACCTCTTAATACTTCCAAATACTCTTTCTACTTTATAGCGCGTCTTAGATACAAATTTATTAAACCGTTTAGCAGCAGGTGATAAGGGATGATTTCTATTACCTTTCTTTTGAATAGCTGATTTTAATTTCTTGTTTTTTAGTTAAAGTTTCGTTGGGCAAACCGCTATAGCCTTTATCTCCATAGAGCCTGCTTCCTGCTTTTAGAGATACTTTATCCAATAATATAGGTAAATGGGCACCATCATGACTAGATGCTTTTGTAGTCGTGACTGCCAGAACTAAACCTTCTTTACTTTCTATAAGGACATGTCGTTTATACCCATAGTAAAGATTATGACCTTTTTTGGTCCAACTAGCTTCTGGATCTACCCCTTTTTGATAACTATGAGATACCGATATAGTACCATCCTCACGCAAATCATAGCTCTTTTTACCTTTGGGACGTCTAGGAGTAGGGGTGATAGAGGCGTCAATAACTGCACCATGCTGAACCAGAACACCTATGGTTAGATAGTTGATCTATTTATGATTTTTAACAATCTATCTAAAGCTTTCTTTTCTGTAAGAGCAGTCCTAAATCTGCTTAATACACTATGATCTGGTACGGAATTATCCATCGATATACCACAAAACCTGCTAAAAGTAATACGATCATTTACTTCCTCTTCGACTTGGTAATCGCTCAACCCATACCACTGCTCAAGCAATAGCATTTTAAACAAAAGAAGGGGACTATAAGCAGGCTTGCCTGATAAACGTAAACCTTTAGGATAATAAATACGCAGTTCTTTTTCTACTAATGACCAGTTAATCAGATTATTGATTTGATCAAAAAAGTATGCTTGCATTTACGACGACTAGCTGATATATCTGATAAACTTAACTGACCGCTCACTTTGATTGACATAATAATATCATAAAATTTTTATTACAAAACCTAAACAATAATTACAAGTTAAACTTTTAATAAAATTAACAATTACTTTTTTATACTAAAATCTAAAAACCTATTGCAACGGTCTCACTATTTTGAGAGGTGATATACCTAGTAAACTAGTTCCCAGTCCAACAAAACTATTGATTTGCCGACCATAAGCGTTACGCTTTACTTCGATATCAATAAGCCCTAGATAGTCTCTTGCAACAGGAGTAGGACGAGATAGAATAATGAGGCCCGCACAAGTGGCCAAAATTAGTTTCCCTTGTTGCGCAAAGGCTATGATAGCTTCTTTCCAGTTCAAAGGCTTCATAAGGTTCAAAAGTGCAGTTGATTCTCCTCCAGGAATAATTAAACCCTGGATTTGGCCCAGTTCTTCTGGTTTTTTAATCAATTGACTTTGCATACCGAATCGTTCTAAAGCCTTTTGATGCAAGCCAAACCCTCCTTGCAAAGCAAGTATGCCAAACATTTTAATATCCCCTGTTGGCAAGGATCTCTTTTTCTGAAAGGTGGCAAGCAGGTGTTCCCAATAAAGGCGCTCCTAAACCTTCAGATACTTTCGCGAGAATCTTTGGGTCTTGAAAGTGGGTAGTTGCCTGTACAATCGCACTTGCTCTTTTTTTCGGATATTCTGACTTAAAAATTCCCGACCCGACGAAAATGGCTTCTGCCCCTAAACGCATCATTAAAGCAGCATCTGCTGGAGTGGCAATGCCTCCAGCTGCAAAATTGGGTATGGGCAATTTACCTTCTCTTGCAACTGTTTCGATCAAATGTAGAGGAGCACCCCACTCTTTTGAGGTTACTTGAAGTTCTTCAGTGGTCAAAATAGCAAGAGATCGAATTTGACGCTGAATAGTACACATGTGTTTAACCGCTTCAATCACATCTCCTGTACCGGCCTCTCCTTTTGTGCGTAAAAGGGCTGCTCCTTCTCCGATTCGACGAAGCGCTTCTCCTAAATCGCAACAGCCGCAGACAAAGGGAACTTTAAACGGATGTTTATTTATATGAAAGGCTCTATCTGCTGGGGTCAAAACCTCACTTTCATCGATAAAATCAACCCCTAGCGCTTCTAATATTTCCGCTTCTACAAAATGGCCAATACGAACTTTAGCCATAACTGGAATAGAAACGGCTTCCATGATTTCTCGTATCTTCTGAACATCACTCATACGAGCCACCCCACCTTGTACCCGGATATCTGAGGGAACCCGCTCCAAAGCCATTACAGCAACGGCCCCTGCTTCTTCTGCTATTTTTGCTTGATCTGAAGTGGTAACATCCATAATGACACCTCCTTTTAGGATTTCAGCAAGCCCTGTTTTTAAATTTATTGGTTGATCAATCATCTTGAATTATCTTAACTTAAAATCTTTTGTTGGGAGTATTTATATAAAATATGTATGATTTGCTTGATTGCTTTTGAGTAGCATCAAGAAAATATGGACCGATATTTTTAATCTTCCCTTTCTTCATTGTCTATGAATGTCATAATTTCTTGCTTAACGCCCACCAACTCGTTATTATTGGCTAATACAATTAAAATTTTTAGAAGCTTATGGTAATCTTCCATCAGTCGCAAATATTTTTTATTCAACTTTTGTAATCGAATAAGATAGGGGTCGCTTACCATACCATTTGACTCATCGCTATACTTACACCCATCCCCCTGAGGGACGTAATGACGGCTTTCATCGTCATGTTGTTTTTTATTTTTTGCATGTATATTTGGAAAATCATTGGCAAAATCATAGTGTATTATTTTACCAATCTGTATAATAAAGTCTTCTTTTATATCTGCTTCCTTTAGCCTAGTATAAAGCGTATTACGGGCAATACCTAACTTGCTAGCCAATGCTTTCATGCGAAAACCACTCTTCTTAATAGCCTCTTCCACTATTTTCCCTTTATGTTGTTCCATGGCTAGAATATAAATCTCTGAAAATAAAACAAAAAATAGTATAGTTACACAATAAGTTTACATAAACTTGCTCATTAAATGTACAAATATTGTATAAGAATTGATAAATATACAAAAATAATAAAGCTGTAACTTACAAAATTAAGTTTGTTGTTTTATGCTAAAATTGAAGATGGCTGTTGGAGCAGTATGTTCTATACATCTAGATAGATCTCTATAAAGAGGCTATAACAAATGGGCTGTAAGATATTTTTTTATTTAATCTTCTTTTCTTTCATTCTCTATAAGCTTTATAATTTCCTTCTTAAGGTCTACCGATTCGTTGTTATTGGCTAAAAGAATTAAAATTTTAAAAAGCTTATCGTAATCCTCCATAAGTTTTATATATTTTTCTCTTAAAACCTGTAATTCACAGAAATATGGATTTTTATATAGATAGTCATAAAGTGGCAATTCACCAGCGTCAGGAACTACTACAGACTTATCTGGATAGATGCGCTCAAAACTATTTGTAAATTTAGCAGCTACTCTCTTATACACTTCTGGAAAAACCTCAGAAAAATCGTAGTGTATGATATTGCCCACACGTATAATAAACGAATCTTCTAACTCTGCTTGCTTTAATTTGGTATAGAGCGTATTGCGGACAATACCTAATCTCTTAGCTACTGCTTTCATTTGATAACCAGTTTTTTTAATGGCTCTTTTAACTATTTCCCCTTTATGCTTTTCTGTGAACTGTTCCATAAACGCAATATAAGTAATGATGAGAGATACAAAGAAGGACCATTTTTGCTTAAATGTGTTGATACAATTGACAATAAAATGCGCATATGTTGTATCAATATTGCTAATTGTACTTTTGGAAAAAAACCTTATTTTATTGAAAGTTAGGTTTGTTTTTTTTTAAAAACAAATTGAAAATATATTCAGTACCTTGCGTTGAGGTTAAACAATAGTTGTTCTATAGACGCTTGTGGAGCGTTGGCTAAAGTAATGGATCGAATTCGTTATGCATCCGGCATGCTATTCATTTTACCGCTTAATCTTTTTTTAATTTTTGCATATAAAGCATGCCAATTGGTAGAGGATAATCCTCTACCATGCTGTGCTTTTATTAAAAATAAGCCAGAAAAAAGCAACAATACGAAATTAGGCAACCAAACACAGATAAACATAGAGCAGGTATTGGCTATTGCCCAATCTTTTCCAAGCATAGAAAGAATGTATTCGAGCAGTATAAAAAAGAAGCTAATCATTACAGAAATTCCAAAGCCACCTCGCTTAATGAGGCAACCTAGGGAGCTACCCAACAAAAATATAATGAGACATTGTATAACTACTGCAAATCGAAATTCTTGTTCATATAAAGCTTCATTTAATGCTCCATGGAATAGGTTTTTATTATCTTCTTGGATTATTAAGCTATGGGTTATCTTTTTTACGCTATGCAAGGCCTCTTGAACAACCCTTTGTAAGGTATAGTCATAAGGTTGACTATCAGAGGCTATATTGGTATGCGTTTTATGGGCTATAAGTTGGTCTCTAAATAATATAAAATCAGCATCTTGGATTGCTTGTGGGACGGGTAATGGTAATTTTTCTATTGTATCCTGATCTAATACTCTGTTAAATTGTTCTACAGAATGGTACCGAACAGCCTGTTCGGCAAGCAACTTTTTAATCTTCTGCTCGCAGTGAACAACTTGTTTCCCTCTTTCTTTAATCATCTTTTTGAGATCTGGACGGGTTCTTGTTCTTGGATCATATGCATATTTTTCTTTTGTTTTGCCAAATTTCAAAGCTTCTAAGCTAATCCTTATTTTCTGATTTGAAAAATGATTTCTATAAAAAGATGGTCTTTGATCCCTATGATTATTTTTAGCAGGCAAAGGCTCTAGATAATTATGTCCATTGGTTAGTTCCATGACCAAATAGCCTTTGTCTGCTGTAGTGTAGAGTCTACCTGCCTCTGCAATGGTTATAGAAACGGTTCCATATCTTTTGGTATAGTCATAGACTATAATGCCTTCCATATGCTCGTTATCTATTTTTTTTTTGTCTACCCGAATACTATATCCTGGTATATTATTACAAAAAACACCTTCTTGAATAAATAAAGTAGATTTTTTTTCCAAAATATCATTGACTAAATCAAATATTTTAGGCTTACTATTTGGATAAATATAGTTCTGAAAATAGAAGAAGAGTCCACTTAAAAAAAGAATAAATATAAAAGGTAACCGTAGGATCCGTTGTAAGGGAAGGCCTACAGAACGCATAGCAGTTAATTCAAAGCTTTCAGAAAGATTACCGAAAACTATAAGAGAGGTTATTAGAATGGCAATAGGAAAGGCTGCAGGTAATGCAGATAGAGATAAATAAAAGAACAACTTTGAATAGATATCTATGCCCAACCCTTTACCTGCAATTCCGCTAAATAGCATGAAAAAAGTTTGTATAACCATTACAAACAGTACCAGTATAAGCAATAGCAGAAAGGTGGGTATAAAGGTGCGTAATAATAGCTTATCAATTTTTTTGATAGAAATATTGCTCATTTTTGTGAATTTGTGGCTAACTTTACAGTAAATATAAGTACAATTTAAGTACTATACTTATACAACCTAATAAAGATAATCTTTGGCGAGGTAGCTCAGGTGGTTTAGAGCGTCGGATTCATAACCCGAAGGTCAGGGGTTCAACTCCCCTCCTCGCTACATATTTTTTTATATGGTTGCCCGTTATGCCCTGTTTTCCCTATTTGGATGAGAATTGATATTATAACCTGTTGTCCTGAGTTATTTGAAAGTCCACTTAAACATTTTATCTTTCAAAGAGCGATACAACAGCAACTGCTTTCGATCCACCTACATAACTTGCGTGCGTATACTTCATGTAAACATGGTAAAATTGATGATCAACTCTATGGTGGCGCTGCCGGGATGTTGTTAATGATAGAGCCAGTTGCCAATTGCATTAGAGCACTGCAAAAAGAAAGACAGTATGATGAGATTATATATATGGCTCCAGATGGCGAGCCACTGGATCAAAATCTTGTCAATAAATGTTCACTCAACCAACATTTGATGCTATTATGTGGCCATTATAAAGGTATAGATGAACGCATACGTGAACACTTTATTACCCTAGAAATTAGTATTGGAGACTACGTGCTTTCTGGAGGAGAACTTCCTGCACTCATCTTGGCAGATGCGATGGTTCGGGTTATACCAGGTGTTATATCAGATGCTTCTTCTGCACTGACCGACTCTTTTCAAGATCGATGCGTAGCACCACCTGCTTATACAAGACCTTACAATTTTGAAGGTAAAAAAGTTCCAGATGTATTATGCTCTGGTAATCATAAGGCTATTCAGGAGTGGACAGAGCAAGAAAAGATAAATAGAACAAAAAAAAGAAGACCACATCTGCTGAAAAATTAGGAAGACACTTCTTATGTGTTATGTGCATAACCAATCCATATATGATGGATGACATCCTATCCATACGGTTTAAACCAATAATCTTAACCATTGTGAATAGCTTGGATCAAGCATTATTTCTTGTACTAAACCAATGGAATCATTGCACCATAGATTTATTTTTTATACTAGTAACCAGTACCTTTTTTTGGATTCCACTTTATATCCTGCTTATATGGTTGATCAAAAAAGCATTGGGATGGAACGGTGTGATTTGCTTTATCTTGACCATTATCATAGCAGATCAATGTTCTGCTACATGGCTTAAACCACTTTTTGCAAGATATCGGCCTTGCTGCATGTTGCCCGCTGTAAAGATTCATCTTATTGGTACCTATAAGGGTCTATATGGTTTCCCATCTTCTCATGCCAGTAATACATATGCTTTTGCGATGCTTTTTTGGCGTATTTTTAGAAATAAGTATAAGTTTAGTTACTTATTTTTTATCTGGGCTACTATTATTTCCTATGGTCGAATATATGGCGGGGTACACTATCCACTGGATGTTTTTGGAGGTGCTGTAGTGGGCTGCTGCATAGGACTATTGATGCATGCAGCCTATGAAAAAGCCATCAATGCCATTGATACAAAAGCTAAATAGAACCATCCATCTCGACTAGCAATGCTACAACGTTTAAGAAAATGTCTTTTTACGCCTAATTTGAGGGAATGCAAAACACAATACAGCCATTTTTTATGCTTAGTTTTTAGCTGGATACCTCGCATTAGCTTAAGAGATATGGGCAGACTTAGCTAGTAAAAAGGAACTATATTTTTCTATTGATTATTCTTACCAGGTTAATGTTCTTTATTTGGTAACAGATCATCTGTGGCTACACTAGCACGCATTTCAGTATCTGCCTTTATATTTTGCATACGATAATAATCCATAACACCCAACTGGCCATTTCTTAAAGCAAAGGCCAAAGCCTGTGGAACTTCTGCTTCCGACAAAATAACCTTAGCCCTAGCTTCTTCAGATTTAGCCTTCATTTCTTGCTCTAAAGCAACTGCCATTGCACGCTTTTCTTCTGCTTTAGCATCAGCTACACGCAAATCAGCATTGGCTTGATCAATCTGAAGCTTAGCACCAATATTTTCACCTACATCCACGTCGGCAATGTCAATAGAAAGTATTTGAAAAGCAGTTCCTGCATCTAAACCTCTATTCAATACCAACTGTGAAATTTTATCTGGATTGGCTAATACCTCTTTATGACTCTCAGAAGAACCAATAGAAGTAACAATCCCCTCTCCTACACGTGCCAAAATGGTTTCTTCTCCAGCTCCCCCTACCAACTGCTGAATATTGGCTCTAACCGTAACCCGTGCTTGCGCAATTAGCTGAATACCATCCATAGCCACAGCCGCTACAGAAGGGGTATTGATAACCTTTGGGTTAACAGAAATTTGAACGGCCTCAAATACATCCCTACCAGCTAAGTCAATCGCAGTAGCTTGCTTAAATGAAAGACCAATATTGGCTTTATCTGCAGAAATAAGCGCTTTAATTACAGATGGTACATGACCACCGGCTAAATAATGGGTTTCAACCTCCGTCAAAGTCAACTTGAGACCTGCCTTAGTAGCTACAATCAGTCCATCTACAATAACAGCAGGCGGTACCTTACGAATCCGCATAAAAACCAACTCAAATAAACCAACTCGCACGCCTGAAAAACGGGCCGTAATCCAAAGACCAACTGGGAAAAAATAAAAAAATATAAGGGACGCAGCGATCAAAAAAAGGTAGAAATAGATTTGTGCAACAACCATACTGATACAATTAAAGATTCTAAAGTAATAACCATCTTTTGATATAGCTAACTTTAGACGTAGTTTGAATCATGGACTTAGTTTGGATCAACAAATAAAGAAACATATGCCTCAAATCTAGTCCTTTATTATTAACCATCAAAATATTTTATCATTAATTATTTTACGTGATGGTTTTTGAAGAGAAGGAAATAGAGCAAATAAATAGCTGCCCCATCTATGGCGAATGTTGAACCTTTGGTTGCATTTGACTAAGTTTGTTGTGAACACAGCTTGTCGCCTACAATTATATAGTATTTGCCAAATAAATAAAACGGAAGAATCAGATGCACAATCACACCTATGTAGATGAACCACTTTTACAAGAGAATAAAAATAGATTTGTTTTATTTCCTATTGAACATCAAGATATTTGGGGATTCTACAAACAAGCTGAAGCTAGTTTTTGGACTGCAGAAGAAATTGATCTTAGTCAAGATATAAAAGACTGGGAAAACCTCACATCGGGCGAAAAGCACTTTATTACCCATGTCCTTGCTTTTTTTGCGGCCAGTGATGGTATTGTGAATGAAAATTTAGTTCAAAATTTTGCCAATGAGGTACAATATACAGAGGCAAAATTTTTCTATGGGTTTCAAATAGCTATTGAAAATATCCATTCTGAGGCCTATTCTTTACTCATCGATACCTATGTAAAAGATCCCATAGAACGCCACAAATTATTCAATGCTATAGAAACTATTGAATGGGTAGGCAAAAAAGCAGATTGGGCGCTGCGTTGGATTAGTAAAGGATCATTTGTAGAACGATTAATTGCCTTTGCAGCAGTAGAGGGCATCTTTTTTTCGGGTAGTTTTTGTGCTATTTTCTGGCTTAAAAAAAGAGGCTTAATGCCGGGACTGACTTTTTCTAATGAGCTTATTTCCAGAGATGAAGGACTACACTGTGATTTTGCTTGTTTGCTATACAACCGACATATCAAATATAAACTTCCAGAACAACAGGTGGCCCAAATTATAGCCGATGCAGTAGCTATTGAAAGTGAATTTGTATCTGATGCCTTGCCCGTTAAGTTAATTGGCATGAATGCAACGTTGATGACCCAGTACATTCAGTTTGTTGCAGATAGGTTGCTATTGGAGCTAGGGTGCAAAAAAATATATCATGTAGCCAACCCATTTGATTTTATGGAAATGATTGCGCTACAAGGAAAAACAAATTTTTTTGAAAAAAGGGTAGGAGAATACCAAAAATCAGGTGTAATGAACAGCATCTCTGAGGATAAAGACAAAGCACGATTTAAGCTGGATGAGCCATTTTAGATTTCATCAATCAGTGTGCATACCTAGCATGTGTTCTGAGCGCTACTATTTTGATCACATACATTGTCAAATAAATATACAGGCTATTTTTTGATCAATCGAAAAGTAGCCTAACCATTCAAGAACCCTATCATTCAACATACAGTTGGATTAAGTAAGCTAAAACCGTTAAATTTGTACCGCTTTAGGTGTGCTATATAGGCAAGCCGTAAGCTTAGTATAGCATCGCCTATCATTTGATGCATCATCAAAAATTTATAAAAAGTAGATGTTAGTTGTAAAACGAGATGGAGGCTTAGAATCAATCAAATTTGATAAAATAACCCGTAGGATAGAGAAACTTTGCTATGGATTAAATAGCAATTATATTGATATAATTGCTATTGTTAAAAAGATTATTGAAGGCATTCACGATCGGGTAACTACTTCAGCTATAGATAGCTTGGCTGCAGAAACCGTAGCAGCAATGGCTGTATATCACCCAGATTACACCATTCTAGCAGCTAGAATAGCCATTTCTAACTTGCATAAATCAACCAGTAAATCTTTTTCTAGTACGATAAAAAGGCTCTATACCTATATAAATCCTGTAACTGGAACGAATGCTTCTCTCATAGACAAAGCCATTTATAAGATCGTCTCAGAACATGCAGCCACTTTAGACGATGCAATTGTACATGAACGTGATTTTTGCTATGATTTTTTTGGCTTTAAAACACTGGAACGTTCTTATCTGTTAAGAATAAATGGAAAAATTGTGGAACGGCCTCAGTATATGTTGATGCGTGTCGCACTAGGCATTCATGGTGATAACCTGAATGCTGTGCTTGACACCTACCAACTCATGTCTGAAAAATGGTTTACACATGCCACGCCTACGCTTTTTAATGCAGGTACACCTAGACCACAGCTTTCTTCCTGTTTTTTATTAACGATACAAAACGACAGTATTGAAGGGATTTACAACACCCTTACACAATGTGCCAAAATATCACAATTTGCTGGAGGGATTGGATTAAGCATTCATAATATACGTGCGACCGGTTCTTATATTCGAGGGACCAATGGCATTTCGAATGGGATTGTGCCCATGCTACGCAACTTTGATATGACTGCTCGTTATGTAGATCAAGGAGGAGGCAAACGAAAAGGTAGTTTTGCCATCTATATAGAACCTTGGCATGCGGATATCTTTGACTTTTTAGAACTGAAAAAAAACCATGGCAAAGAAGAAAGAAGGGCTAGAGATCTTTTCTATGGGCTATGGATTCCAGATTTATTTATGCAACGTGTAGAGGCAGATGGAATGTGGTCACTCTTTTGTCCCAACGAAGCACCAGGACTCGCAGACTGCTATGGGGCAGCATTTGAAGAAAAATACAAACAGTATGAAGAAGAAGGTAGGGCCCGCACTTCTATTAAAGCACAAACACTTTGGTTTGCGATTCTGGAGGCACAGATAGAAACAGGAACGCCCTATATGCTTTATAAAGATGCGGCCAACGAAAAGTCTAATCAAAAAAATCTGGGCACTATAAAATCTAGTAATTTATGTACAGAAATAATAGAATATACTTCACCTGGCGAAATCGCAGTCTGCAATCTTGCTTCTATTGCATTGCCGATGTTTGTAGATGATAATCGAGCCTTTGACCATACCAAATTATATGAAGTAACCTATTTGGTCACTAAAAATCTTAATAAAGTCATAGATCGAACCTATTATCCTTTGTCAGAAGCACGCCATTCTAACCTAAAGCACAGGCCCATGGGCCTTGGCGTACAGGGATTAGCAGATACTTTTCTTAAAATGAGACTTGTTTTCGACAGCGCAGAAGCACGCTTACTCAATCAAGAGATCTTTGAGACCATTTACTTTGCTGCATTAACTGCTTCTAAAGATTTGGCCCAAAAAGAAGGCGTATATGAAAGCTACCCTGGGTCGCCCATGTCCAAAGGGATCCTTCAATTTGACATGTGGGGAGTAACCCCTTCCTCCGGAAGGTGGAACTGGAATCATTTACGCAAAGAAATAGCTGAACACGGTATAAGAAATGCATTATTGGTTGCACCAATGCCTACCGCCTCTACTTCCCAAATACTGGGTAACAATGAATGCTTTGAACCCTACACCGCCAATATTTACACCCGAAGGGTCCTTTCTGGAGAATTTATTGTTGTAAACAAATATCTATTGGCAGATCTGATTCAGCTTGGACTTTGGAATGAACAAGTGAAAGAAGCGTTGATAATGGCTAATGGCTCTATTCAACAGATTGCATGTATTCCTGAGTATCTTAAAAAGATGTATAGAACCGTTTGGGAAATTCCTCAAAAGTCTATTATTGACATGGCAGCAGATCGTGCACCTTATATTTGTCAAAGCCAAAGTCTAAATCTTTATGTAAAGGATGCCACTATGGCCAAACTAACCTCTATGCATTTTTATGCTTGGAAAAAAGGGTTAAAAACAGGGATGTATTATTTACGTACCAAAGCTGCAGCAGATGCGATTAAGTTTACAATACAAAAGGGAGAAGAAGTAGCAACACTTTTCTCGGGTCCTCAAGGGACAAAAGAGTGTGTAATGTGTAGTGGGTAACCCGGGTATGTCATAGACATTTAAAAAATAGGGGCTAGCAAATAGAAAAAAGAAGCAAGTATCTATTACTAGCGGACTTTTAGGGTCACTAAGGTAGCAATCGCTAATAAAAGACTGATAATAAAAAATCGTGTCACAATTTTTGATTCGTGCCACCCTAGTTTCTGATAGTGGTGGTGGAGAGGTGCCATCTTAAAAATTCTTTTACCCACTCCATAACGTTTTTTAGTAAATTTAAAATAACTGGTTTGCAATATTACCGAGAGATTTTCTATCAAAAATATGCCACATAGCATGGGAATCATCAGTTCCTTTCGAATACAAACGGCTACTACAGCAATAACTGCACCAATGGTTAAGCTGCCTGTGTCACCCATAAAAATTTGTGCAGGATAGGCATTATACCAAAGAAAGCCCATACATGACCCCACAAACGCACAACAAAATATAGTAAGCTCTCCTAAATTTGGGATATACATAATATTTAAATATTGGGCAAATATAATATGGCCAGACAAGTAAGCAAGAATGGCTAATGTAGTACCAACGATTACAGAGGTACTAGCGGCTAATCCATCAAGACCATCGGTTAAATTTGAACCATTGGAGACAGCAGCAATGATAAAAATAACTACCAACATATAAATGATCGATGTATAATTTGTATTGCCTAGTAAGCAGGCTGTTATTTTTGCATAATCTAATTCATTACCTTTTAAAAAAGGAATGGTTGTTTTAGTAGACTTTATATCATTATATATAGGAGAGATCACTTGCTCCGATGGTATCGTAGCCGTTTGGTCAGGCGTAATGGGTAACGCACGTATGACTACGTTCTTGTGAAAATAAAGGGTAGTACCCACGATAAGACCTAAAATAACTTGGCCCAATAGTTTGATCCATCCATTTAGTCCATTTTTTTGTTTTTTAAATACCTTGATATAGTCGTCTAAAAAGCCGACTAACCCCATCCAAATGGTAGTGGTTAATAGTAAAATAATGTATATGTTATGCCATTTTGAAAAGAGCAAAGTAGGCACTACAGTTGCCAGTATAATAAGTATACCCCCTATAGTAGGGGTATCTGTTTTTTGTTTGGCTTCATTAAACCCCAATGGTCGATTAGATTCTGTTATTTTTTTTTTGCTTAAAGCATCTATAAAGCGTTGACCGAGTAGAAAAATGATGGTAAAAGAACTAAGGGTTGCCATAGCAGCTCGGAAAGAAATATATTTAAATAAGCCAGTTCCAGGCCATTGAAAGGTAGCATGTAAATATTTGAATAAATAGTATACCATATCGAAACTTTTTGCAAAAGGCTTGATTTTAGATACTTCTTTGTGAAGAAAGAAGTAGTAGAAAATAGGTTTTACCCCTAAGCTGAATTATAATATTATACGTCTTTGTATCAATCAAAAAGGACTTTATATACTGATACAAATGTTTTTTCTATTCAGGAGTAACGTTTCATCCTGTTTTACAGAACTATTTAGTGGTACTACGATATACGAATAGGATGGAATAACTTTTTGTCTGTCTATTTCTTTAATAACCTCCTTAATACTTTACCTATAGGTGATTTGGGTAAACTATTACAAAATTCCACATACTTAGGTACCTTATAGGGAGTCATTTTTGCTTTACAATAGGCTATAATTTCCTCAGCAGTAAGGGTAGCATCCTTTTTCACAATAAAAACTTTAATAGCTTCCTTGAGACCCATATCAGTAATACCAACGGCACCTACTTGTAGCACTTTTGGATGGCCTATTAAAATTTGCTCTATTTCATTCGGGTATACGTTAAAGCCAGAAATATTGATCATATCTTTTTTACGATCCACAATAGATACAAATCCATTTACATCCATAGTGGCAATATCCCCTGTTTTAAACCATCCATTCACAAAGGCACCTGCTGTTTCAATTGGTTTTTGCCAATAGGCTTGGCTCAGTTGAGGTCCTTTAATCAGTAGTTCACCAGCTGTTCCATAAGGCACCTCTTTACCCGTTTCGTCCGCTATGATCACAAATGTGCCAGGGAGTGGTATATGATCTATGCCATTGATCATATCGGTCGAGACACCCGGCGAACATTCCGTCAGACCATACCCTTCTATAAGCTTGCTGCCTGTCAAATTTTCCCACTGATTTTTAACTTTTTTTTCTGTTTTCATGCCACCTGCCATCGTAAGCTTTAAAGAAGACAGCTTTAGTTTTTTGAATTTCTTATGTGCCAATAATTTTTCAAACAATGTATTAATGCCTATTAAACAAGTAGGTTTGATTTTTCGCAATTTTTTTATGAGCCTTGGAATATCTCTAGGGTTCGTAATCAGCGAACACTTTGCGCCCAGCTTAGCCATTGCAAATAGGCTACATAATCCTAAAATATGATAAAGTGGTAGCGGAAGTATGGTTCGTTCTTCTTGTTCTTTTAAGGCAAGACGCAACACAGGATCCAATTGCTGGAAATTAGCCGTAAGATTTCCATGGGAGAGGACAGCTCCCTTGGATACACCGGTAGTCCCGCCAGTATATTGTAAAAATGCTGTATCAGAAGCTTTTAAAGCAACCGGACGAAAAATGGATTTTCTCCCTTTTTCTAAAACTTCCTTGAAAGAGATGGCTTGTGGTAGTTGATAAGTAGGTACCAATTTTTTAATATGCTTTATTGCAAAATTAACCACTTTCCCTTTTATGGAACCAAGCATGTCACCTACTTTGGTTACAATAATAGTTTGGATAGATGTATCAGGCAAAATTTCAACCAACTTGTGGGCAAAATTTTCCAATATAACAATCGCACGCACACCCGCATCTTTAAATTGGTAAGCCATTTCAGAAGGCGTATACTGTGGATTGATGTTCACTACTACTAGTCCAGCACGTAGCATACCCAATACAGCAATCGGATATTGCAATAGATTAGGTAATTGAACAGCTACATGTGATCCTAATGATAAATTAGTATGTTGCTGGATATAAGCTGCAAAAGATTTAGATAGCTTATTTACTGCACTAAAAGTCAATACTTTACCCATATTTTCGCACATAGGTAAATCTTTGTATTGCTCAAAAACTTCTTCCATGAAATGGACCAATGAGCTATATCTAGTGGTATCAATCGTATCCGGGATAGAAAGGGGATAATGTTGGATCCAAGGTCTTTGCTTCATAATATAAAAACCATTTTATGTTTCTGCAAACTCTGATGCAATATAGTATAATTTTATAGAATATTATCTAGTGTATCTAAAATTTGACCCTCTATGGAAATAACATAAGCTTATTTTTTATTTTGTGTAGTAGTGGCCAGTAAGGGATAAGGTTTGACTGCTTTTACCATTTTATTTTTTAGCTTTGGAAAAAGTCCATACAGATTATGTTTTAAACGCCAATGTCAGGTAAGAAAACCCCATTCCCTACAAAGCTTTGCATTAAGAATAGACAGGCCCATTTTGCCTATACTTTTTTAGATAGGTATACAGCTGGTCTTATCTTGCAAGGGACAGAAATAAAGTCCATTCGAATGGGTAAAGCCTCCTTGCAGGAAGCCTATTGTTACTTTAAACAAGAATCACTTTGGATAAAAGGGATGCATATAGGTGGCTATATCCATGGTAACCTCTACAATCATGAAGAGAAACGTGACCGTCAATTATTATTGCAAAAAAAAGAATTGCAACAATTATGCAAAAATTTAGCCAAAGGGCTTGCGATTATTCCAGTGGAATTGTTTATCAATCAACGTGGGTTTGCTAAGCTAGCCATTGTTTTGGCACGTGGTAAAAAACTATACGATAAGCGTCAAACTATTAAAGAAAGAGATCTGAAGCGTGCGGCACCATCAGACTGAGCTATTATAGTGGACCGAAAAAAATCGGACAAATTGTTATAAATTTTGTTTCCTAACGCGACAGAGTCTTGAATGGAACCTACAAGCTAGCTATTGTTTTCATAATAGGTATCTATCAGCAAATTTTTATAGCTGCTTGCTACCGCAAGCCGATCACAATGTTCATTCTCATAGTGGCCTGCATGTCCCCTAATCCAACAAAAATGAACAAAGTGCTTTTGATAGACGATCCAAAAACGTTTCCATAAGTCAGGATTTTTTTTTGATTTGAAATCTATTTTCAGCCAATTTTCAAGCCATCCTTTTTGTATGGCATCTACTACATACTTGGAGTCGGAATAAACGGTAACGGGTTGTCCCCCTTGTGGTAGCGTTTCTAACCCTATGATTACCGCCAGTAATTCCATTCGATTGTTAGTTGTTTTTCTATAGCCTTGTGCAAAGGTTTTCGTATTACCATTCTGTTTTACAATAACGCCATAGCCACCTGGACCTGGATTCCCTCTACAAGCACCATCTGTATAAATAGCAATCATTTGGCAATGGGTATCGAAAACCCTTTAAAAAGTAAAGTCAATATCAGTTACCTCCCATTTCTCTGTCATGTTAATTTCTTTTTCGTAAAAGATTACAGGATTTGGTTCAATGTTTTGAAGGATGTCTCCAGGAGACCACTCCGCTTCTGCTGCATTGATCACTAATAAGCGCATTTTATAGGTACCAGGTGGCACCATTGTAAATTGATATTTTTTTGTATTTCGAATGGCATCCACACATTGATCTTTTTGATCTAGTAACTCAATAATGAAATAAGGCGTAGTGGTCTCTACTTTTCCTGAAATGGTACCGGTTTCTTCTTTTTTGCGCAGTGTGTAGTTTTGCACAATCTTCTTATTGGTTGATTGATCAAATGCCGTGCAAGCACCTGGTTCTATCTGTAAAGTGACCATTTGCTCCATAAGCTTGCTTTCATTTTTATTTTCTTTTGTAGCAAACCGACAGATCTCTTCTGGCGTGAAATGTTTGCGTATGGTAAGCTTACTTTGGTTTTCATTCCAGACCCATTCGTTTGCCTGTAGTGGAATTTTCTCTTGATTTTTGCTTTCAAAGTATATATCTGTTTCCTTAAATGCTTTAATCGGTTTGTTAAATAAGATGGATTCTGTAAAATCAGCGCATATAGAAGGGAGTACCCTCTTCGACAGCCTATGGCTTAAGCCGGATTTGGTAACTTCTGCTTTTCCTTCTTTAAATCTAATGGCTATACTTTCTTCTAATGACCTATGCAAAGCATCCTCAGCCCTTACCTTAACTTTAAAAGAATCTTCTTCCAAGAGACCAAAAGTATTATAAATAGTGATTGTTTTAGGTGATTTTTCTGAAAGCAAGCTATATAGTTGGGGCTTTCCCTTTGCACCTATGGTTTCAAGGGGTGTCAGTTCATAGTGGGTTACTGGTTTGTTAAAGACTATTTCAAAAAGCCCTTTTTGGGGTCTACCCCGTAGCAGCTTTAAAGGACGTACATCAGATGCAATCAGCGGGACTATTACCTCTTCTCGATTTTCATTTAAATCAATAGGCTCCTTAAAGAACCCATATTTATCTTTTTCATAATCAATTTTATAGGTATTATCTTGTCCAGTAGTAGCCCGTATATAATACTTGCCCAAGCGGATGCATTTTATGGTAAAATTTCCATCTTTATCAGCGGTAGTATAATAATCTGGGATGCCTTTTTCCTCCCATTCTTTGGGGTCTCGTGCTGCATTATAGAGATAAACACTTACCTCTCCTACTGGTTTATTAGTTAATAATTCTTTTGTTTTGCCTGTAATGGTAATCGGATCTATAAAGGCACCGGTACTAAAGATTATCGGATCACCTGTTGCTTTTGTACCTTCATGTCTATCTTTAACTGCTTTATTGAAGTGAATAGCATAAGTAGTCTCCTCTTTTAGAGGGACATGAAGGGTAAGTTGTAGCGTTTTTCCATTTATGGTATAGCTGTAAGCTTTTTTATTTTTAGGCTGGTCTAATTTGGGCATGATCTGGAGGTTGCTACTTTCAACAGCAATATCTTTATCGAAGATAAGTCGGATTTTTTTACCAGTAAAATTTACGGACTCATTTTCTGGAAAGGAACGGACCAACTTAGGAGGGGTTTCATCAGGGGGGCCACCTTCTGGTGTTTGTTGCGCAACACAGGAAATAACCGGAATAAGCCACAAATAGCTGAGATAAAGCAGCTGTACAGCCACGGAAATAAATCTATGCATCATGAAAGTATAGGCTTTATTTGGTGGAGAATGGGGGATTCGAACCCCCGACCTTCTCGATGCCATCGAGACACTCTAGCCAACTGAGCTAATTCCCCTAGGAATAGGTACGTACCCTGCAACGATACCACTATTTCTTCAATAAACCAAGTGTAATCCTAGTTTTTTAGCTGTAATAGCAGTGATTTTATACCCGTTTTGGTATGTAAGTGAGGGGCTATTTTACCCATCTGAATACGGTATTGTACCATAGAATCACGTTCACGCATGGTAACGGTTTCATCTTCTAATGTCTGGTAATCAATGGTAATACAATAAGGTGTACCGATAAGATCTTGTCGGGTATACCGCTTACCAATAGATTGGGTAGCTTCATATACAACAGAGAAATCATATTTTAGCTCATCAAACAATGCCAGCGCTTTTTCAGCCAATCCGTCTTTTTTTACCAGTGGAAAAATAGCTGCTTTAACAGGTGCCAATGGAGGTGGAAATTTTAAATAGGTTCTGCTGGTCTCTTCTGCTCCATCTGTTAGATGGTTGCTTTTTTCTAAAGCATTGCTCAATACCATTAAAACCAATCGGTCAAGGCCTACAGAAGTTTCTATAACGTAGGGTGTGTAACTCTTTTTAGTGTCAGGATCGAAGTATTGTAATTTCTTTTTAGCATAGTATGCATGACTCTTTAGGTCAAAGTCTGTTCTAGAGTGAATGCCCTCTACCTCTTTAAAGCCAAATGGGAAGCCATATTCAATGTCCACTGCAGCGGCTGCATAATGGGCCAGTTGCTTATGGGGGTGTATATGGATCTTTTGCGGGTCAATACCCAGGCTGTCATACCAATGTTTACGGGCTTCTTGCCAATAGTCAAACCATTTTTTTTCTGTTCCAGGTTGGATAAAAAACTGCATTTCCATTTGCTCAAACTCACGCATACGGAAAGTAAATTGACGGGCTATAATTTCATTTCGAAAGGCTTTACCTATTTGGGCAATGCCGAACGGAATTTTCATCCGCGCTGTTTTTTGAACATTCAAAAAGTTTACAAAAATACCTTGCGCCGTTTCTGGCCGTAAATAGATGGTTGTACCGTCATTTTGTGCACCCATTTGCGTAGCAAACATAAGATTAAATTGACGTACAGGGGTCCAATGGGTGGTCTTAGATAGGGGGCATACAATGGTAAAGGCTTGCAGCAGTTGATCTAATCCAGATAGGTCACCAGTTTGTAAACAGCCTTCCATCTGCTCGATGAGGACTTTTGCTTGAGCTGACTTTCCTTGGGCGACCAATTGCGCAGCATGTTCCTCTATCAGTAGATCTACACGGTAACGCTTTTGCGAATCTTTATTGTCTACCATTGGATCTGTAAAACCATCTATATGACCAGAGGCTTTCCAAGTAGTAGGATGCATCATAATGGCTGCATCAATCCCTACAATATTTTGATGCCATTGGGTCATACTTTTCCACCAAAAGTTTTGTAGATTCCGTTTTAATGCCACGCCATAAGGACCGTAATCATAAATGGACTGTAAGCCCTCATAAATTTCACTAGACGGGTAAATAAATCCATAAGCTTGTGCATGCGCAATCAATTCTTTAAAGGTATGATTAGAATGGTTTAAAGCACTATCTATAGTAGACATCTATCTCTTTAGTTTAAGATGTAAAGTGGTATAAATTTTCTAAGCTTATACAACGAAAATCGGGATGGGTTGGGTAATTGCAAAGCTAATGATTTTTTTATTAAATTAAAGAGCTGCCTTATATTGCTACCTAAAAACATAACATTTATTTGGGTGGCTATACCACCATTTCATCTAAAGTAACATTTGGACATTTCTGCTCTTAAGGATACGATTTTATTAACTTATCGCTTTGATACAAATACCCAAAATAAAGAAAAAAATTTTTTTTATATCCGATGTACATTTACCACTTCGGCCCAGTGGTACAAATCGTCCTGCTACATTAGAGGATAAAATAATAGATTGGCTACACCATATTAAGCCACAAACACAAGCATTATTTTTACTAGGGGATATCTTTGATTTTTGGTTTGAATATAAATATCTTGTGCCCAAAGGGGCCATTCGATTTCAAGCAACACTTTACGCATTTTATAGCGCAGGCATACCTGTCTATTTTTTTTTAGGGAATCATGATGGTTGGTCTATAGATTACCTCACACAAGAATGTGGGGTACAATTGTTTAGGAAACCAGCATCCATTACGCTCGCTAATAAGCGATTTTTAGTTGGCCATGGTGATACGATTAACCCTACTACACGTTATAAGCTATTTCACAAATTATATCACAGTGGCTGGCTGCAATTTTTTATGCGGATGCTACCAGCTGATTGGCTATACGGCACCATAGATTGGTATTTTACAAAAAAAAAAGGTAGATTGCCCTATTGCAAAGATAAGTATGATCCGCCTTCTGCTTTCGCAGAAAAGGACCCTATATTTCAGTATTGTAAGGATCAGATAGAACCTTTTGATCACCACGAATTTTATATATTTGGCCATACACATTGTCCATACATAAAGGCGTTAAACGATTCAAGCAGCTATTGTAATTTGGGAGATTGGGTTTCGCATGATACCTATGCTTGTTTTGATGGCGTAGCGCTTTCATTGCATAAATTTTAACCCTATAACCCTTAGGCTATAAGCGTTGAATAGATGCTTCTAAAAATTTTTAATTGGATACAAACGCATTAACCTGTTGGGTATAAGTATATGGGAATTTTGAAATATTTTTACATAGATATCGCTGTCGATCTAGGAACAGCTAATACTTTAATTATACACAACGATAAAATCGTTGTAGATGAACCCTCTATTATAGCAATAGATAGGAATACCAATAAGATGATCGCAGTGGGGAAGGCGGCTATGCAAATGCATGAAAAGACACATGATACGATAAAGACTATTAAACCCCTTAGAGATGGCGTAATTGCAGATTACCATGCAGCAGAGCTTATGATTCAAGATATGATCAAAATGTTGTCTAAAAGAAAATTAGCTTTTTTTACCCCATTCTTTAATAGAATCATCATTTGTATTCCATCTGGTACCACTGATGTGGAAAAACGGGCGGTTCGAGACTCTGCTGCTCATACAGGTGCCAAAGAGGTATATATGGTTTATGAGCCTATTGCAGCAGCGATAGGCATAGGCGTAAACATTGGAGAGCCTGTTGGCTGTATGATTGTGGACATTGGTGGTGGCACAACAGAAATAGCTGTTATATCTTTATCTGGAATTGCCTGTGATCAATCTATTAAAGTAGCAGGTAATGCTTTTAATAAGGATATACTGGACTACATGCGCAAGCAGCATAATCTAGTGATTGGGGAGCGTACAGCAGAACAAATTAAAATAGCTGTTGGAGCAGTGTGGACGGATTTATTAGAACCACCAGCTGATTACCCAGTACATGGCAAAGACCTTATGACCGGTATTCCCAAGATTATATCGGTAAGCTACAGAGAAATAGCGGTTGCCTTAGAAGAGTCGGCTGTAAAAATTGACGATGCGGTCCTAAAGGCATTGGAAATGGCGCCACCTGAATTGGCTTCTGATATATACAAGAATGGTATCCACTTAACAGGGGGTGGCGCCTTATTACGCGGTTTAGATAAACGATTGCATAATATAACGAAACTGCCTGTCCATGTTGCAGAGGAGCCTTTACAAGCCGTAGTGCGTGGTACTGGCATTGCTTTAAAAAATATAGAAACCTATCGCAGTATACTGATGAATTAGTGGCCCGTGGGATCCCTCGCTCTAAATGGCCTCATATACCTTTTACTAAAGAATGTGGTTTGTCAAAAAAATATTTGCATGTTTTTGGATAATATGTAGTATAACATTTTTACCCCATGGCATGGCCGATGCTACGGTTCAACCTATGACATTCGAGGAAGTACTATCAGCTGCTTCAAAAGAGAATTTTGATATTCTGATTGCTCAAACCACTAAAAAAGGATCTTTGTTGTCGAATAAGATTTCGAATCTACACATATGGCTTCCTAAAGCGACCTTTATGGTTGCGCAACATAATGAATGGGGAAAAGGCGCTAAAGCACTTGATTTTCGATCAGATCCATTTTTTAGATTGACATGGGAATCCAGATCAGTCTTTGATAAAATATTCGAAACCAAAATAAACAACCAACATAATCTGGTCAACCATTTAATGGCGACAAAAACCATATCCGACACGCTACAAAAAGTGGTTGCCTCTTATTATGAACTTGCATTGGCCCAAAAGAAATGCGAGCTATCTAATACCTTTACTAAAGTTGCTGCCTCTCGGTTAAAAATAGAAGAAAAAAAACTTAGATTGGGTTTGGTCTCTAAAATAAATTATTTAAATGCTGACTTGGCACTAAAAGAGGCAAATTTAGCCCTATTAGAGGAGCAAGAAGTCCTTAAAGAAAAGCGCCGGAACCTAAATTTAACACTGGGTAGGCCATTAAATGAAGCAATACTAGTACAATCTACGATTCCTGTTGAACCCATGTGGGATATGGATGGGGTTACGCCGGAAAAAGTAGTGGACCTAGAAGCGGCTATACAAGCGAAAAAAGTAGCCATAGCTGCTACTGAGCTTACTAGAGCCAAGTCTTATCTCCTTTCTTGTTTGAGCCTATCAAGTGATTTCTCAGCTAATCGTTACATATATAATTTACAAGATAAGAAGTGGCTCATTCATCCCTCTAAGGGGTTAGTGAATATTGGGGTTAGTATTGACTTAGGTGGTTTGCTACTGATGCCTGCAGCAATTAAAAAAGCAAGACTAGGCTTAAACAACGAAACATTCAAATTAAGTAAAGAAAAACTTTCTGCAGAAGACCGTTTAGCAAATAAAAAGTGGCTGTATCGTCATGCATTAGGGTTACATACAATAGCGACAGCACGATTGAAAGTAAGCAAACAAAAATTAGCTTTTGTTGAAAAGGCTTATCAGCTTAACCAAGTTAAGCTACTCGAATTGCAGGAAGCAGAAGAAGATGTCCAAAAATCAGAAATCAATTTAATCACCTATGCTTTTAAGGTAAAACAAGCTGAATTTGCACTGTATCGTTTAGTGGGTAAGTTTGACAAGTAGCCTTAGGTTGTACCATTGGTTTGTATATTCCAGAGTTTGGCATAGAGTCCTTTTTGTTGCAATAGTGTTTGGTGTGTACCTTCTTCCACCATTTTACCTTGATCCAATACCAAAATAGCATTGGCATATTTAATCGTATTTAAGCGATGTGCGATGGCAATAACGGTTCGATTCCGACAGATCGCATCCATATTGGCCATAATAGCCGCTTCAGATGCATAGTCAAGAGCAGCTGTAGCTTCATCTAGGATCAGAATGGTTGGATTACGCAACAAAGCTCTAGCCAATGCAATGCGCTGACGTTGCCCACCAGATAAACCACTACCTCTTTCTCCGATATAAGTTTGGTATCCTTGTGGCAACGCATTAATAAAACCATCTGCACCAGCTAGTTTTGCTGCTTCTATGATTTGCATCTGGGTAGCTTGAGGGGCACACAGCGTCAGGTTATCCAATATAGAGCCTGCAAACAACATATTTTCTTGCAATACGACACCCATGGTACGGCGGAGTGCACGGGTATCTACAATGGCAATATCCATACCATCTACTAGAATTTTTCCACTCTGTGGCCTATATAAGCGTTGCAACAATCTGGTTAATGTACTTTTACCCGACCCAGATGGTCCTGTAATACCTATAAATGATCCTGGTTGTATCGTAAAAGAGAGCTCCCTTAAAACTTCAGGTGTTCCATCCTGATAGCGAAAATTTACATGTTGAAATGCTATTGTCCCCTGTAATGTGGGTATAGTTGTTACGCCTTCGCTTCCTGTTTCGGACTCATTTTCCAGTACATCTGCAATACGGCGTAGGGTAATCATCGTATGTTGAAATTCCTGCCAAATTTGTGCCAGACGCAAGATTGGTTGGGTAACATGACTGGCCAGCATATTAAAAGCGATCAATCCGCCAACGGTTAGTTCGCCTTTGAGTACCATCTTAACCCCTATCCATATTAAACAGACAGAAGTAAGTTTTTGTATGAAGCTAATGCCTTGACCAGCAGTGATGGATAATTTTTTGGCTACAAATCCCGCACGTAGCTGACAAGCCAATACTTGCTGCCAACGTTTGAGAAAATCTGGTTCCGTGGCAGTAGTCTTTAACACCTCTATACCGGTTATCGTTTCTGTTAAATAAGCTGTAGCTAACACGCTAGCATCATATGATTTGGTAAGACGATAGCGGAGGATAGGGCCAATCATCAACCAAAATGCAGCATATAATAATAAAGATACTACTACCAACCAAGCCAATCTTGTAGCATAGCCAAACATTACCACTATGAACATTAAGATAAATACCATATCCAGAACCAACATTAAAGCCGATCCCGTTAAAAACTGGCGAATATGATCCATCTCTCGTACCCGTGCTACAATTTTTCCAGTTTGTCGCTTTAAAAAATAGCGTAAAGGTAAGCTTAATAAATGGCTATACAGTTTAGCAGATAGTTCCGCATGAATCTTACTCGATAAATGGGTAAATATCTTGTTCCTTAAATAGCTATAGCAAGGCTCCGCTATAGTAAGGGCCAAGATAGCGATAGCCAGCACGTGTAAACTAGCCAATCCTCTACTGACCAGTACGCGATCCATAATATTCTGAAACAGCAAAGGGGTTACCAACGCAATCAATTGCAGTGCCAAAGACAAAACCAAGACATCACGGAATTGATTTATATGACGCAATATCGCGGGCACAAACCAATCCATGCCAAATTGCACATCAGATGGTTCTAATGCTTTTTCTGCTAGTAAAACGATGGGTGTATCAGCGGTTATCTTAGGTAAAGGTTCTTTATGAAGCTGATGGGTAGCTACATCATAACGCAAACAGGATCCGTCTGGTTCAATTTTTTCAATTACACTCCATCGCTGATCAAGACAAATTAGTATGGGTAAAGGTAAATTTTGTATATGCTTATGCACTTTTGTATACCATTTGGCCCGTAATCCAACTTGTCTAGCTGCTTTACATAGATCTATAGCCGTTAATAACTGGCCATCTTGGCCTAAACTATGGTAGAGCGTTTCTTCTGTTACCAATACTTGAAAAGCTTGAACAGCCCTGACCAAGGCTGGTATGCCATATGTTCCTTTCATCATGGTTCTCGACAAGCTTGTGAGGTATATCTTCTAATTGGGCTAAGCAAATAATCTATTATACGCCGTTTGCCAATTTTAATTTCAGCCGTAATCTTCATGCCCGGTGTGAGTACAACTGGTTTACCATCGACCATTATATGGTCTTTTTCCAGTTCAATTTGAGCTGGAAAAACCAATTCATTCTGACCATGATAGTCATTTTTTTGTACAGAATCACGTGATAAACTCATTATTTTTCCATTGATGGTGCCATAACGGCTGTAAGGGAAAGATTCAATCTTAACGGCCACCAACTGACCCGGTTCTACAAATCCTATGTGTTGATTGGCAATATCAATGGTGGCCTGTTTGGGTGCATTATCTGGCGCGATAACCATTAAGGTTTGCGCGGCTTGTACAATACCACCAATGGTATGGACCGCAACTTGTTGCACTAGACCACCTAATGGCGCTTGTAAGGTTTGTAATCGACCCCGATCTTGCGCTTTAGCCAATTCTTGTGCTGCCATTAATAAAGCAGAGGCAGCCTCATTGAAACGATCATGCCATTCTCTTTTTTTTTGTGCAATATAACTGGTTTTGGTTTTTCGAAGCGTATCTGCTTTTATTTGTAAAGTTTTTAGTTCTTTTTGTTTAGTAGATAATGATAATTTCGTTTCTAATGCTTCCTTTTCCTTCGCTAAAAGTTCCATTTTAGCCATCATGTTAGATTGCGTTAATTTACGACTTGATGTCAAACGTTTTTCTATATTACACAGCAGTTTTTGCAAACATTTGATACTGGTTTGATAGGCTATTTGTTCCGATCGATTGGTAGCCAATTCTGCATCAAATTTTTGCAACATAGTTTGATGTTCTTTCCAAATACCCAAGACATGGGCTTTCGTTCGGTCGGCTATAGTTTTTTCTATACCCTTGGGTAGGAAAAGATGCTGTAAGGGCTGATCACTCAGTAATGCTTGATAGCGTGCCCGTGCCAAGGTGTGAAAAGATTTTTGTGCTTGACAACGAATAATCTCTTGTGTAGATCCTATCATATGTAGCACCAATAGTTTATCACCAGCTTGAACATGCTGTCCCTCTTTTACTAAGATTTTAACCACTTTACTCAATTCATAAGGCTGAATATGTTGTGAACGGCTGGGTAAGACAAGCTGACCATAGGCTGTAGCATGGATATCTAATGCACCCCAATAGGCCCATATGCATCCCAATGATATCAATATACTGATTACCATCGCTGTTACCCTGGCATGGGGTGAGGGCGGACGTTCCATAGATTGGATATAAGCAGGTAAAAATTCATATAAATCATAGTGATCCTGTTGTACAGCGGGATCACTAATACAAGGCTGCTGGATTTTTTGCTTATATAAGGACCTAAAAGCCTTTAGCATTCTATTTGTAAATCTTTTTGTAGTTTCCATAAGCGTGCATATTGACCAGATGATGCCAACAAATCTGTATGTGTACCTTGTTCAATAATTTTTCCTTCCTGAAGTACAATGATGCGATCACAATGCTGTACCGTAGACAAGCGATGGGCAATCGTAATGACCGTCCGTTGATGGGCAATTCTATCCATATTGGCTTGAATAGCTGCTTGAGATGCGTCATCTAAGGCACTGGTTGCTTCATCAAAAATCAATATCTTAGGATCGGTTAATAAGGCCCGCGCAATAGCAATCCGCTGTCTTTGCCCCCCTGATAGAGAGCTGCCACCTTCTGCCAATATGGTATCGTAACCCATAGGTAATGCCAGAATAAATTCATGAGCGCCTGCTAATATAGCGGCCTGAATCACAGATTCTAAAGAAGTATTAGGAGCAGATAAAGCAATATTATCTCTTACCGTTCTATTGAATAAAAAATTTTCTTGGAGCACTACGGCTACTTGTTGACGCAAATAGCGTATATCCATGGTATGGAGACTATTGCCATCAAATAATATTTGCCCTTGTTCCGGTATGTAGAGCCTTAATAGCAATCGGGCAAGAGTACTTTTACCAGAACCTGATGCACCTACGATACCAATATGCTTACCAGCCTGAATCTGTAATGAAATACCTTGTAAGGCGAGTGGTCCACCTGGTTGGTAGCGAAAGGTTACTTGGTCTAAGGTAATAGCCCCTTTTAATTTTTCTGGTATGCCAGTTGTTTCTTGCTCAACAGGCAAATTAAGTATATCCCCGAGCTTATCTACCGCTACTTGCGCCTGTACAAATTGCCCCCATAACTCAACAATTTTAGCCAATGGTCCAGAAAAGTTTTGGTAGAGCATATTAAATGCAATTAATTGACCAGTGGTCAGTTCAAGACGAATAACTGATCTAGCGCCATACCATAAAATAAATAGGCTGGTTAGCTTACCAATGGCTTGAACCATATGATGAAACAAGGAAGATAATACTTGTGTACGGTAGCTAGCCTGGACTAAATCCTTAGTTTGATTTTCCCAACGTTGGCCCAAACGGGGTTCTATAGCTAGACTTTTAACCGTTTCAATACCCGCTATACTTTCTGTTAAGGTCGATGTATTCGCTGCATGATATTGGAATTGGGTCGCCAATCTAGCTTGTAACGGTTTGGTCATACGCCAAGCAATTAGTACATAAAAAGGAATAGAGGCAACCACCATAGTGGTTAACCTAGAAGATAACATCCACATGATTAGTAAAAATACACTCATAAAGCTGATGTCAATCAGCAAAGTAAAGAGCGAGCCACTTAAAAAAGATCGAATGCTATCCAGCTGGCATACACGTGCTACCAATGCACCAATTGGACGATTTTTAAAGTAGACTAAGGGCAACCCTAGTAAATGTTTAACCAATTTTACGCCAAGCAACATATCTATCCGATGCATGGTATGGGCATATTGATATTCCCGTAATCCCCTCAGTACAACTTCAATAATACTTGTAATCAGTAACGTAAATATTAATACAGCTAACGTATCATAGGTCTTATAAGCTAAAACTTTATCGATAACGATTTGAAAAAATAAAGGAAGGATTAAAGCGAGCAATTGTAAAATAAAAGAGAAGTAGCATACTTCAGCTAGTATGCGACGGTGGTGCCAAAATGCGGGTACAAACCAAGACCAGTTAAATTTTAAGGAGGGACCAGATAAGCTAATAACCTTTCCGATCCAATGGTTGATCAGTTGTTCTATAGACCACAATTCGCTATGCGATTTGTTGGGGTTTTGTATGAGGCACTGTGTGCAGTCCATTTTGGCTAGTATCCGGTAGGTACCATCCTTAGCAAGAAAAGCTATAGGTAGATCCTTTGGTGAAAGATTGGCATATTTTAGCTTTTTGTGCTTTAGTTTTACGCCATAGGTTTGACTGATTTTCTTTAAGTTAGTATCAATAGACTGATCGGATAGCGATATTGCATCCTGGCATACTTTTATACCTGCCAATTCTAGCAACAGTAGGCTACAGGCCAATGCGCTCTGGATATCAGTTATCATAGTCTACTTTAGTTGGAACGAATATAAGTTGCATCTGAATTTATATGGCTCTGTTGCATTAGTTTTAATGGATTTAAAACTTTATCGGGAATTCTATTCCTGATTTAGAAAGTTTTATAAGATAAATGGAAGTCACGTTTATAGAAGGTATGTTTTTTATTAGAGTGATGCAAGAAAAAATAAATTTGGTAGGGCCTTGTAAAAGGCCGATTTAAGACACCTCTCGCTATACAAAATCAATTATAGACGTTGCGTAATCAACTAATCTGCCAAACGTTTGCCTATACTAACCTGAAGTCTGGATTAGAATTATTGTAAACCAGTTATATATATATTAGCTATAGCCGGTTTTTTCTCTTTTAGCCCATAAGCAGTAATACCAGCTATTAAATTGACAATAAAATTAGGTATGCTTCTGTGTCTAGAGTGTTCTATTTGGCTAATATTTTTAAGCTGATCGATAATGATTTCAATGATGGATCTCTTTCGAAGCATTAATTTATCCCATAATGTCATAAAAGCATTTTTCATATTTTTCTTGATATGGGTAATGAGCTCTATTCCTTTTTCCATAAGTTTTTCAAATAATTCTTTGCTGATATAGCCTTTATCCGAGAATACTTTACCGATTAAATTTTTGCATAAACTTTTTGCAGGGAATCTATCCTTGACCCTACCTGGGGTAAGTGTAAAAT
>NZ_CBQZ010000008.1 GCF_000689375.1 Cardinium endosymbiont cBtQ1 of Bemisia tabaci
ATACTTTATGAGCATAAGCTCTTTTTATATTACAAACCTTTATAGCGGTTGAATCCATAAAATAACAGCCTGTTCTCGTTTTAGAAAGACTTTGAGAAAAAAAGTAAAATGGAACTACTGTTCTTTGAACTAGGGATATAAATCTACTATAGCTTACTAACTTGCAAAAGTCATTAGAATGAAATTGTTGTAAATGAATATAATACAACTTAAAATTTCTAAAGCCAATTACATGAAAAGCAATTAATATTGTCATTATTTCGCTCAAAGTCAGTGAACATGTTCTAGTAGGTTTTCTATCTGAAGTAGGTAACAAATGTGATTCCATATAAGGCATAAATTTTATAAGAAATTCATCAACAGCGTAATATATTTCAACTAATTTTGATACATTCATATCCGGCTCCTTTGGTTTTTATGATTATTTTTCAATCCCACAAATTTAAAACACAAAGGAGCTTTTTATACTCTTTTCTTAATTTCTAATCCAAAACTGACGTTAGAAAGCTAAATCTCTGGAACCGAGTCAAACATATGGCAAAGAAAAGAAAGTATGAATGGCTATCAACCAATGAGCTACATACCCAAGGACTATACAAAGTCAGTGGTCATCTTAGCTATAGTTGGTAAGGCTTCGCATGCTGCGTGTATGTTGACATTCGCGTTGATCATCGGAAAGCCGTATGAAGGAAAACTTCACGTACGGCTTGATGAGGAGGTAGGGGAAACCGGGAAACTAGGCGCCTCTTCCTTACTCTACTTAGTCGGCCCTGAAATACCATATAATTATTTGTTAATCAGCAAATAAATGGTTAAATTTATATATGGTTAATAACCAGTTTTTAGGTTGTTTTGTATAAAAAGCTTGCAAAATAAGGATGAAATCTAAGAAAATAAATAATAGCCTTGAGCGTTTGTTTGAGCAACGCTTATCTAGTTTTCTCAACCCGAAACATCCATTATTCCAGTTATCTGATTCGATTCCTTTTCACTCCTTAGCATCAGATTTAGACCGCGGTTTTAGCTATGGACCTGGTCAACCTCCTTTGCCTATTCGTTTAATTATAGGTCTTCTCATTATCAGTCATATGTATAATATTTCTGATGAACAAGTAGTGGTTAGATGGGTAGAAAACCCTTATTGGCAATACTTTTGTGGTATATGATTATTTTCAGTTTAAGATGCCTTGTAACCCCAGTTCATTGACCCGTTGGCGCCATAGATTAGGTCAAGAAGGTCTCAATAAGATTTTATCTATGACTATAGACTTAGCGCTAAAAAAAAAGTACTGACCCGAAAAGAACTTGAAAAAGTTATAGCTGATACTACTGTAATGGAGAAAAATATCCGTTACCCAACTGACTCTTCTTTGCTTAATAAATCCAGAGAAAAATTGGTCAGTATAGCCAAGAAAACAGGTATTAAACTGCGTCAAACTTATCAGCGTTTAGGTCTATCTATCAAACGTAAAGTTGATTGCTATGCTCATGCTAAACAGTATAAACGTTTATCTAAAGGCATTAAAACATTAAAAACCTATCTTGGTAGAGTAGTCAGAGATGTAGAACGTTCTATACAATCCTCTGATGATCTAATACGGAATCAATTTACCAATCTACTATCTATAAGTAAAAAACTTATAAACCAATCAAAAAAAAGTAAAGATAAAATTTATAGCATCCATGAACCATCCGTCTACTGTGTAAGTAAAGGTAAGTCTAAACATCCTTATGAGTTTGGTTGCAAGGTACAATTTACAGTAACGCATAAAAAAGGTTTAATTGTTTCAACAGAAGCAATACATCCTAATGCTTACGATGGCCATACTTTGCAGAAGAGTTTATTACAAGCCGAGCAATTATCTGGTACCAAAGTAAAGTATGCTTTTGTAGATAAAGCCTACCGGGGTAATAATATACCTGTTAGTGAATGTAATATATTTATAAGTGGTTCTAAAAGGGGAATAACGCCTGCTACTAAAAAAAGCTATAAAAAGAAGATCTTCTATTGAACCGCATATTGGTCATATGAAATCCGATGGTAAATTATCTGTTAACTATTTGAAAGGTATTCTAGGAGATAAACTTAACGTTATTTTATGTGCTATTGCTCATAACCTACGACTGATTACAAGAAAGTTATTCTTAACACACTCACAATCACATAAATTAAAACCTATATAATTAAAATTCTTAATCCAAAACCAGTTATACCTATATCTTGGGTAGGAAAAATAGAGCGCCTGCTAAACCATAAATATTGTAAAAAAAGATCCATTCAATAAATTTATTCAAAAATAATATTTCAGGGCCGACTACTTATTCGTAATTCGTTACGCTATGTACCCTATAAGGACATGAAGTCCGTTGCATCGGATCTTAAAGTTATTTATCGCGCTATTTCTCTTGATCAAGCCGAAGAAGCACTTCTTATTTTTAGTGACAAATGGGATAAAAAATATCCAGCAATTAGTCGTGCATGGCATAAAAATTGGAGTAACATTATAACTATTTTTGACTATCCTGACGAAATACGAAAAATCATTTATACGACTAATGCCATAGAATCACTCAATAGTGTTATTAGAAAATCAATCAATAACCGTAAGATTTTTCCTAATGACCAATCTGCATTAAAAGTAGTATATTTAGCCATACAAAAGGCATCACAAAAGTGGACTATGGCTTTACATGATTGGAGAGCGGCTATGAATCGATTCGCTATAGAATTTGATGAACGATTCTACTAAAAACGGCACTTACACAAAATCATTTACAGGCTCTGCTATTGCTCATAACCTACGACTGATTACAAGAAAGTTATTCTTAACACACTCACAATCACATAAATTAAAACCTATATAATTAAAATTCTTAATCCAAAACCAGTTATACCTATATCTTGGGTAGGAAAAATAGAGCGCCTGCTAAACCATAAATATTGTAAAAAAAGATCCATTCAATAAATTTATTCAAAAATAATATTTCAGGGCCGACTACTTAGAGATGTTTGATCTACTTCAAATACAAATTCATTATTCCCATCTAAAACCGGTATACCTTTCTCTACAATTTTACCTCTTAGAGTTTTTAATTTTCCTTTTAAGCCCCCACTAACCCTATAATTAGTTACATAGAATTTATCAGAACTATCCTTGTGATCGCAAGATATATTTAATACAATATGCTGACCATATATACTACTTTCTGCACTAAACTGAGGATGGGATATAACAAATTGATCTATAAATTTCACATATCTACTATCTCCTTTTTCATTGGTAACCACAATTGTAGGGAATGCATCTCCCATATAGCTTAATGGTTTAAAAATCAATTTATTTTCACCTACTTTTAATCTCATTCCTTCTCGTAATTCTATTCCGCCAATAAAAAATTTACCTCCCCCTAATGAAATAGAACTAACCTTGTATTCCATTTCTTTTTCCTCCTTTTCTAATGGGATGATCGTCAGAATTCAGGATTGTTCTTTATAAGGTAACAATAATTTGTCTTGTGAATCAATAGTTATTTTTGCTTCAAAGTCTGAGATTATATGATCTTGAACCTTAAACTCAATAGATGACTCTTGGGTTATATGACCTCTACTATTACCTATGGTCAAATGTATTTTGTGATGCTCTTCCTCATTGCCTTCTTCAAGAGAAGGTTTATAGAATAATTTGGTTGTGCCAAACTGAATTGGTTCGTTCCCACAAATTGGTTTTTTTACACCGTCTAGCCCTTCTATATAAATTCTACCTTTCCCTCCCGTTATAGTGGATTTAACTATTTTATACTTCTGAAGCTCTGCCAGTTTATTATCTGATTCAATGCTTAGCTCTATAGGCGTTCCTTCTTTATCTTGCACATAAGCAATTTTTGCCTCTGTACTAAAATTTAGGCTGTAATTTGGTTCTCCTAACTTTATAGAAAAATCATGCATTTTCCCTGCTTCTTTTCCATAGTTCACAGTAAGGATCTTACATAGAATATGTATATTATGTGTGCGACAGGATTCATTAGTATCTGGGACGTAAAATAGCTTTGTATCTCCACACTTTAATTTTGTTCCATCTTCAACTTGAGCCCCTAATAATTCTTTTCCATCTTTTTCATAACGGAAAAATAGCTTACCCGAGCCTCCGTCTACTCTAACATCCTTTACCAAAAAGTTTATCACTTTTTCATTTACTTCATAAGTCTCCCAGCGGTCTAGGGGAGCAGGGCGGTTTTTACTGTTCCAATCAGCATCCATTTTTATATTTAAAACTAATGGAACTCGTTCTGCTAAAATGGGTTGAACGCCTTGTGCTGTCGAGAAACTGGATATATTTCTGGGCACCCATTTTGGATCTCCCGCTAGAAAAGCACGAAAGTCCTTGGTGCAACCAGAAAACAGACAGGAAAAGGCAATAAAAAATTGGAAAGTGAATTTTTTCATATGCATAATAGTAAAAATTATATATATTTATACTGGGGTTTTTTAACCCTATCCAAATGTAGGATATTATACACATACATACAAGTCTTTTTACTAAAAAATCAACTAAATTTTAATTTATTAAGTTTAGTTAAAATGTTATACGAAATCCAGCTGAGAACCGGTAATTAAAAATATCTTTTTTAACAAGAAAAGATATAGGTGTTTCGGCTAGTAGCACTAAGATTAGTTGATCGGTGATATAGTGCTCTAATTCTAATCCTAGTTGAATACCATAATTCAATCGTTTTTTAGTATCAAGCCAAAATCGATGATCAAATTTATAGCTACCCTGTGCACCTACTAGAAAGTTTAAATAAGTAGTTTCATAGCTACTATATAGGTTAACATGATAAGAATTACACCAGGTTAGTAAGTTTTTATTTGAAAACCCTCCACATAACTTCATATGCCAGATATCATTAAAGTGGCAAACATAGCCACCTGAAAATCCATGCATTTTATGAGCTATTCCATAGTTAAGTTCTAGGCCATGGCATCCATGTGTATGAATAGGTTTTTGTAAGCTATAGGTAGGTTTAGACACGCCCCATGCAGTACCATGAAAACTTAAAAATAGAACAAGAAATTTTATTAGTTTACACCTAAACATCTGTAAATAGATAATTGATATGGTATGATATTTAATTATCCTCAAACAGAATCTTATATTTAGCCTTATCTCCTAATAATCCAAATGCAGGTTGAATTTCGTTAACCCAACCTGAACGAATACCACCAGCCTCCGCGATAACAAATAAAGGATCTTTATTCGCACGATACCTGTCTTTAGATAGTGTCGTCATGAAATATTTTGTATATTAGGTTTGTAGTTCGTATAAACGTCAGTTTTGGATTAGAAATTAAGAAAAGAGTATAAAAAGCTCCTTTGTGTTTTAAATTTGTGGGATTGAAAAATAATCATAAAAACCAAAGGAGCCGGATATGAATGTATCAAAATTAGTTGAAATATATTACGCTGTTGATGAATTTCTTATAAAATTTATGCCTTATATGGAATCACATTTGTTACCTACTTCAGATAGAAAACCTACTAGAACATGTTCACTGATTTTGAGCGAAATAATGACAATATTAATTGCTTTTCATGTAATTGGCTTTAGAAATTTTAAGTTGTATTATATTCATTTACAACAATTTCATTCTAATGACTTTTGCAAGTTAGTAAGCTATAGTAGATTTATATCCCTAGTTCAAAGAACAGTAGTTCCATTTTACTTTTTTTCTCAAAGTCTTTCTAAAACGTTTTTTAGGCTGTTATTTTATGGATTCAACCGCTATAAAGGTTTGTAATATAAAAAGAAGCTTATGCTCATAAAGTATTTAAGTACAATTGCTAGTAAAGGTAAAACTACTACTGGATGGTTTTACGGAATCAAATTAAACTTGATTGTCAATGATTTAGGAGAAATTATGAATTTTTCTCTTACTACAGGTAAGTCCAATGATAGATGGCCAGTAGAAAACTTATGTAAAAATTTGATCGGAAAAGTATTTGCTGATAAAGGCTACTTGAGTAAAGAATTATTTGAAAAACTTATGGGAAAAGGCATAGAACTGATTACTCAAATCAGAAAAAATATGAAAAATGCTTTCATGCCTATCTGGGATAGGCTAATGCTTCGAAAGAGATCTATCATTGAAACCATTATCGATCAGCTTAAAAATATTAGTCAGATAGAACACTCCAGGCATAGAAGTATACCTAATTTTATTGTCAATTTAATAGCTGGTATTACAGCTTATTCACTAAAAGAGAAAAAACCGGCTATAGATAATATATATACAACTGGTTTACAATAAGTCTAATCCGAAACTCACGTTTATTATATTTTTAGATTAATAAGATCAATTATATTCCTAAGATGTCTAAATGGATTCACCGTCATGATATTTCAGACAAAGTATGGTCTATTTTATCACCTCTACTTCCAGGTCAACAAGGAGGTTGGGGAGCTGTTGCCAAAGATAATAGGCTGTTTATTAATGCAGTATTTTGGATTTTACGTACAGGATCTCCTTGGCGTGATCTTCCATCTAGCTATGGGGATTGGAAAAACACCCATCGTAGATTTTCTCGCTGGAGAGATAATGGTATATGGGAAAGGATCTTAGAGAGACTAATTAATAATCCTGATTTTAAATGGCTTATGATTGATTCTACTTATATAAAAGTACATATGCATGGAACGGGTGCGAAAGGAGGAAACCAATTTATGAGTCGAACAAAAGGGGGCTTAATACGAAGCTACATTTGGCCGTGGATGCGTCTGGTATGCCGGTCAGAGCTATTATCACAGAAGGTACCAGAGCTGATTGTAGCCAATCTACATATCTTATTGAAGGGATAACTCCAAAGCATTTGTTAGCAGACCGCGCCTATGATACCGATAAAATCATTAAATATGCTAGAGAAAAAGGTATTGTTCCTGTTATCCCTCCCAAAAAAAACAGAAAAATAAAGCGTGATTTTGACAAAAATCTATATAAATTCCGACATCTTGTTGAAAATATGTTTCTCAAAATTAAGCAATGGAGAGGAATCTCCACTAGGTATGCAAAAAACACAGCATCATTCTTGGCAGCTGTCCAAATTAGATGTATCCATCTATGGGCTAACTTCTTATGACGACACTATATAGGTGTTCTAGCACTTGCATTCATATGATTTACAAAAGCGCCATGCTGGATAAGGGCTATGCATATTTTATTGGATATATCCTTACTAGTTCTCTCTTGCATCATGTTTTCTACTGCTTCATGCAAAGGAGTATCAAATGATCTAGGAATTAAATAATTAGGATCTGCACCATAGTCTAACAATAAACAAACCATATCATAATTATGATTATTAACCGCTGTACATAGCGCAGAAGTTGCTAGTGTTGACTCATTTGGATTGCCTCCTTTTTCTAATAAAGACCTTAATCTTGCCATATCTTGTTGTTTAACTGCCTTTAAGACACTATATGGACTACTAAATACATAATTACGAGATAACCCTTGAATCATATCTTGTGGTATAATATATCGACATTCAGGACAGGTCATCGGTTGACGATTCTGACCTTGAGCGACCATACTTGGGGCAATACAATCTACATGGAATCTGTGATTATTATCATTATTAGTACCCGTACAATCTAGTGAAACAATAGGCGCAATATTATAATCAGTATTATGGGAATTATATAAACCTTCATGGCAAATACTACATCTCCAATTTTTGTTTTTATGTTTGCTTTGTCTTGAAAATCCATCTGGAGAAAGGATATCTCTGAGTGTTTCATGTCTATTAGATATAGCCAACATCAAAGGCGTAAAACCACTTCTACTCTTAGCGGTCTTACTAGCACCTTTAGATAGTGTCGTCATGAAATATTTTGTATATTAGGTTTGTAGTTCGTATTATATTTTTAGATTAATAAGATCAATTATATTCCTAAGATGTCTAAATGGATTCATCGTCATGATATTTCAGACAAAGTATGGTCTATTTTATCACCTCTACTTCCAGGTCAACAAGGAGGTTGGGGAGCTGTTGCCAAAGATAATAGGCTGTTTATTAATGCAGTATTTTGGATTTTACGTACAGGATCTCCTTGGCGTGATCTTCCATCTAGCTATGGGGATTGGAAAAACACCCATCGTAGATTTTCTCGCTGGAGAGATAATGGTATATGGGAAAGGATCTTAGAGAGACTAATTAATAATCCTGATTTTAAATAGGCTTATGATTGATTCTACTTATATAAAAGTACATATGCATGGAACGGGTGCGAAAGGAGGAAACCAATCTATGAGTCGAACAAAAGGGGGCTTAATACGAAGCTACATTTGGCCGTGGATGCGTCTGGTATGCCGGTCAGAGCTATTATCACAGAAGGTACCAGAGCTGATTGTAGCCAATCTACATATCTTATTGAAGGGATAACTCCAAAGCATTTGTTAGCAGACCGCGCCTATGATACCGATAAAATCATTAAATATGCTAGAGAAAAAGGTATTGTTCCTGTTATCCCTCCCAAAAAAACAGAAAAATAAAGCGTGATTTTGACAAAAATCTATATAAATTCCGACATCTTGTTGAAAATATGTTTCTCAAAATTAAGCAATGGAGAGGAATCTCCACTAGGTATGCAAAAAACACAGCATCATTCTTGGCAGCTGTCCAAATTAGATGTATCCATCTATAGGCTAACTTCTTATGACGACACTATATAGCGACAAGCACTTCAACTATTTCTTTAAAGCCTCTTCTAGCAGCCCAATGAAGAGGCGTAAATCCATACAGATTATTTGTATCATTAACCAGAGAACGATCTTTTTCTAATATATGTTTGACTACATTTATATACCCATCTCGACAAGCCCAATGGATAGGCAATAACCCAACTGAATCTTTCTTCCCAATATCAGCAAAGTGGCAGAAAATAATATCCAGGATTTCTTGGCCTATAGCTCCTTCACCTGCCGCCTCCCTTATAACACTTGATTTTCCATTTTCGTCAAATACTACTTCTGCACCATGAGAGAGCAGTAAAGATACCATATCTTTGTTTTGATGACACACAGCAGTGTAAAGCATGTCATCCTTATAATCTTGGTTATTGATATTCGGATTAGCACCTTGTTGTAGAAGTTTTTTTACTTGTTCGACATCATCTCGACGAACAGCTATTGACAATAGCGTATCACCCATCTTATCAATCTCATTGATATTTTTTATGTCCTTTACATCTTTGGTATCTTTGGTATCTTTGGTATCTTTTTTACTTTCTAGATTAGATGTATTAACTGCTGTACAACCCAGTTTAGATTCTTTATTGATACCACTCTCTTTTTTACGCTTTACAGGCGCAGATTTATTCTGATTCGACCTACTAGGTTTAGTAGAGGTAGTATTTTTCTTATTACCCAAACAATTTGTAGCTATAAGTGCTAATAATGAGAATGAATAGTATGATCTTTTCATATGATTTATTTTACTTGGATAGGTTCTGATCCATTGTCCAACAATAATTCAGCCATCTTTATTTTTTTCTTAAGGATAGCTAACTCTATAGGAGACATGCCGTCAATATAATCATCTGTTTTTTCACTTAAACACAATAGATCTAATCCTACATTCTGACAACTATCAGATGGCGTTATATTTAAACGTTTCGTCATATTAGTTTTAACTTTATATCTTATATATATTACTATGTAATGTATATAAGATATAAAATATTACTCAAAAAAGCAAATATATTTAGACCAAAAGAAGTATTCTGCTAAAAATGATTTTTTGTTTTTGAAAGAAAGGAGATAGGATAAACGAGAAAGATAGGATTATATAAAAATAGCCTCTTTTTAAGGAGGCTATTTCTAAATGCATATTATATTAACACCTAATGAAAAATAACATAACCTCGTAAAAATAAGTATAAAAGTTTAGAATACAAAATTATTTATACAGTTGATTATCAAAAGTATATATTTATATTTTATATAATGATACAGAAATCTGTTTCTATTACTTAAGATCTTGAATATCAGAAGGATATAAACCAGTAATAACAACAATATCTTCTATAGAATAGCCCTTTGAAAGCATGGATTTAGCAATCTCCATCTTTCCCTCCATCTTTCCCTCTAGCTTTCCCTCTAGCTTTCCCTCTAGCTTTCCCTCTAGCTTTCCCTCTTCCCTATATTTTTGTGCTACAGTTCTCATAAGATTTTCTTTGTCTTCTTTAGGAAAATGTTCCTTTATAATCTTTTCTAGATCTATATACTTATCTTCTGGTAGTTTGCTATCCGTATACCATAAAAAATTCCTTACATAAATATAGCCTTTTTCCTTATCCAGGAAAAGACAAGATTTAAAGTTTTCTAAAAACTCTTCCCATAGATTTAAAATATCTCTTGCATAAACATACTTCATAAAATATTCAAGCATTCCTAAATGCTGCTTCTTTTTAATTGCTTCATCTGGCATGGAATATAAGTCTACCAGCTGATAATCACCTCCCATAAACTCTTTGGCAAGATCAGGTTCTACAAACAAGTCCCATAAACTTCTAGGCACGTTAAATGGTCTAGTACCGTGATAGATTACTATGGGAATCACCAACGGTAACTTTGATTGATGCTTTGTTTTATGCCTTTCTATCAACAAAAAAATATATTTCCATAGCTTAAACGCTATCCAGTAATTAGGACTTACCTCTGCTTCTACTAATGTGTATATAAACGCTTTTTCATTATTTTTCATCTTGATAGAGAAGACCAAATCACTAAATTTCTGCTTTAAATCTTCTTCTACGTAAGACTCTTTCTCTACTTTAAGGGTATTCAGATCCAGTATTGACTTACAGGATTCTGGTAGATAATGGCTGATAAACTCCTGGGCAGCTATTGGATCAGAAAGTATTTTCTTGGCCAAACTATCATGCTTCAATCTTTCTGTCATAAAAATAAATTTCTATAAAAATTGTTCATTTCTATTAATACTCAGACAGCCACTCTTCCAGATCTACATAGCTTTCTTCTGAATCTAGTAGATTATCTCCCTCATCTACTTTTACAACGGTGCTAGAAAATAATCTAAGGGCAAAAGCATCTATCCAATTTAGGTTTTCTGCTGCATTGGACCTATTGTACCAACAGACTGATTCAAATGGTAAAGTGTTAAAATAGGCTACTACATCTTTATACTTAAACGTAGCTATCGTATGGTCTAAATAGTCGGCCCTGAAATATTATTTTTGAATAAATTTATTGAATGGATCTTTTTTTACAATATTTATGGTTTAGCAGGCGCTCTATTTTTCCTACCCAAGATATAGGTATAACTGGTTTTGGATTAAGAATTTTAATTATATAGGTTTTAATTTATGTGATTGTGAGTGTGTTAAGAATAACTTTCTTGTAATCAGTCGTAGGTTATGAGCAATAGCACATAAAATAACGTTAAGTTTATCTCCTAGAATACCTTTCAAATAGTTAACAGATAATTTACCATCGGATTTCATATGACCAATATGCGGTTCAATAGAAGATCTTCTTTTTATAGTCTTTTTTTAGAGCAGGCGTTATTCCCCTTTTAGAACCACTTATAAATATATTACATTCACTAACAGGTATATTATTACCCCGGTAGGCTTTATCTACAAAAGCATACTTTACTTTGGTACCAGATAATTGCTCGGCTTGTAATAAACTCTTCTGCAAAGTATGGCCATCGTAAGCATTAGGATGTATTGCTTCTGTTGAAACAATTAAACCTTTTTTATGCGTTACTGTAAATTGTACCTTGCAACCAAACTCATAAGGATGTTTAGACTTACCTTTACTTACACAGTAGACGGATGGTTCATGGATGCTATAAATTTTATCTTTACTTTTTTTGTATTGGTTTATAAGTTTTTTACTTATAGATAGTAGATTGGTAAATTGATTCCGTATTAGATCATCAGAGGATTGTATAGAACGTTCTACATCTCTGACTACTCTACCAAGATAGGTTTTTAATGTTTTAATGCCTTTAGATAAACGTTTATACTGTTTAGCATGAGCATAGCAATCAACTTTACGTTTGATAGATAGACCTAAACGCTGATAAGTTTGACGCAGTTTAATACCTGTTTTCTTGGCTATACTGACCAATTTTTCTCTGGATTTATTAAGCAAAGAAGAGTCAGTTGGGTAACGGATATTTTTCTCCATTACAGTAGTATCAGCTATAACTTTTTCAAGTTCTTTTCGGGTCACTACTTTTTTTTTAGCGCTAAGTCTATAGTCATAGATAAAATCTTATTGAGACCTTCTTGACCTAATCTATGGCGCCAACGGGTCAATGAACTGGGGTTACAAGGCATCTTAAACTGAAAATAATCATATCCACAAAAGTATTGCCAATAAGGGTTTTCTACCCATCTAACCACTACTTGTTCATCAGAAATATTATACATATGACTGATAATGAGAAGACCTATAATTAAACGAATAGGCAAAGGAGGTTGACCAGGTCCATAGCTAAAACCGCGGTCTAAATCTGATGATAAGGAGTGAAAAGGAATCGAATCAGATAACTGGAATAATGGATGTTTCGGGTTGAGAAAACTAGATAAGCGTTGCTCAAACAAACGCTCAAGGCTATTATTTATTTTCTTAGATTTCATCCTTATTTTGCAAGCTTTTTATACAAAACAACCTAAAAACTGGTTATTAACCATATATAAATTTAACCATTTATTTGCTGATTAACAAATAATTATATGGTATTTCAGGGCCGACTAAATAGGTAGGCGGATGGTTTTTACCAGGTACTATTAACTGAATGGACTCTATATCATACACCTGTCTAGCTGTAACCTTATCAAACCTGAACTCTGGATTAGATTTTCATATTTGCGTATAAAGAAGCTTCTTTGAGTTTTAAATTTAGGTGATTGAAAATTACCTCTAAAAACTAAAGGAGCCGCTTATGAATGTAGACAAATTAGTAGAAATATATTATATGGTAGATGAGTTTTTAATAAAATTTATGCCTTATATGGAGAAAAAGCTGTTAACAGAGCCCACAAGAAAACCCACTAGAACTTGTTCTCTTAACTTAAGCGAAATAATGACTATACTAATTGCTTTTCATCTAATAGGTTTTAGAAATTTTAAGATGTATTATATTCATTTAGAGCAATTTCACTCAAGTGAGTTTAGAACATTAGTGAGCTATAATAGATTCATATCACTAGTAAAAAGAACGTTAGTTCCTATGTATTTCTTTACGCATAGTCTTTCTAAGACAAGAACAGGTTGTTATTTTATGGATTCAACAGCCATTAAAGTTTGTAAGGTACAAAGGGCTTGTTCTAACAAAGTATTTAAATCAATAGCTACTAAAGGTAAAACAACGACTGGCTGGTTTTTTGGGTTCAAGTTACATTTGATTGTAAATGATTTAGGTGAAATTATGAATTTTACACTTACCCCAGGTAGGGTCAAGGATAGATTCCCTGCAAAAAGT
>NZ_CBQZ010000009.1 GCF_000689375.1 Cardinium endosymbiont cBtQ1 of Bemisia tabaci
CATGTACACAAATAAAAGAATTAACTCCGGGGATGAACAAAATCCTTTAAAATATGGCAATAATCGAGGCGTAATACTAAACATCTAAACTAAAGTTTTAAACTAAAAATCTAAATTTAAGGCTTTCTTTACACACATGCGACAGAACCCTATATCGGTATCTCATAGTTATCAAAAAGGGGTAGATCCAGAAGCTAGTTGGACCAAAAAAGGTCATAATCTTTACTATGGGTATAAACGACATGTCCTTATAGAAAGTAAAGAAGGTTTAGTTCTGGCAGTCACGACTACAAAAGCATCTAGTCATGATGGTGCCCATTTACCTATATTATTGGATAAAGTATCTCTAAAAGCAGGAAGCAGGCTCTATGGAGATAAAGGCTATAGCGGTTTGCCCAACGAAACTTTACTAAAAAACAAGAAATTAAAATCAGCTATTCAAAAGAAAGGTAATAGAAATCATCCCTTATCACCTGCTGCTAAACGTTTTAATAAATTTGTATCTAAGACGCGCTATAAAGTAGAAAGAGTATTTGGAAGTATTAAGAGGTGGTTCCGTAGTTCAGGAGCTAGGTATATAGGCCTTGATAAAACCCATAAGCAACATGTTATGGAATCTATAGCCTATAATTTATATAGAGCTCCAAATATCATTTTAAAGGGTTTTTAGGGGGATGGTATATCTAAAATATACAAATATTAACTTGAAAATCAATAAATAATGAAATTTATGCATCCTTAACCATAAAAACTACAAAAAATACAACTACAACCTTATCAAAAATTATAATAACTATCTATAACAACGGTCTCAATATATCAAAACGAGTCGAAATATATTATACTGTTGATGAGTTTTTAAAAAAATTTGTTCCATATATGGAACAGAAATTGTTAACTATATCTGAAAAAGGACCCACTACTGGGTGGTTTTATGGAAATAACTATAATCCAGAGTTTAGATTAGGAAACAAAATTTATAAAAGTTTGTTTTAATTTTTCTGTCCACTATACTTGTAAAATATAATCAAATCGAATACATTGTGAGAGCTTCTGAGGTACTAAAAAAATTAAACAACAACTACCAAATTATAATTTTACTGTCTGTAAGATTAAATCTTGACTACTACATACGCACAAGATTGCAAAGGCAAGACTCCTTTGATGCATGCAATAGAAGATATAAAATAGAATTTGCTAAATTACTGATAGGGAATAAGACAAATATAGATTTAAAAGATAACAGTGGACGGGATGCTTTGACCTATGCAACAACATGTAATAGAAAAGATTTTATCGATTTATTGAAAAATAACAGCACAAATTTGAATACATAACAACTCAATCTGTTTCGTTTGTTGCATCTATTAAAAAGTAAATAGTTTTAAGGACGTTTTTTTTATCATAAAAGTATAATAAATTGTTATTTATGTCTTTAATAATACAAAAAAATAAAATTTAAAAGAAATTTCTAGATAGATGTGACAAGCGCGACAGATGTAACCTATTCTTATTACTATGGTTCAAAAGGAACAAGTTATAGAAGCCATTAAACAAGTTTACGATCCAGAAATACCTGTAGATATCTATGAACTAGGTCTTATTTACGAAATTACGATTTTGCCACTAAATAATATTGAAATCTTAATGACACTTACCTCTCCTAATTGTCCAGCGGCAGATATTATACCTAGTCAAGTAGAAGAAAAAATTAAAGCTATAGAGGGAGTACATGAAGTAACCGTGCATCTTACCTTTGAGCCAGCTTATACAATGGATCGAATGTCTGAAGCAGCGAAATTAGAGTTGGGATTTGCTTAATTTTTCCCTACATGATCTCTTCTATATTATATTTTTTATATTTCTTCCCTTTATTAAATGGCCCCAAATAATTATAAAATCCAAACAGATACGCCTAAAAAAAGCACTTCCTCAAAGTCATTTATATTAGATCAACGTATTAAAATAACCATTGGCCTTTTGCTGCAGGGGATAACTATTTTTTTAGCGTTTTCCTTTTTGGCTCATCTTATTCATGGCGCTAAAGATCAGCATCTTATTGAATCTATTGGAAGATTGGGCCTAAAACCGTCTAATCTAGCTACTGGAAACTGGTTAGGTTTTACAGGCGTCTTTTTTAAGTTATTATTGTGTCCATATATGGTGGGGTATCACTGCTTTTATTTTTTTGCCTTGTCTATTTTTAATCGGTATAAAAATGGTCACACAAAAAATTTGTCGAAACCTTTCTTTATTAAAATTGATAATGGCCTCCATTTTCTGGTATTATGGTTTAATATTTTACTAGGCTATCTATATACACTCTGCCCAACTGCTACCCTACTGGCCAACCACCTTGGAGGGATTGGCTATACACTTGGCACTTTGTTTAAAAGTTTATTAGGCTATGGTACTTTTATTTTTCTTCTGGTTACTTTGGTCATTTTCGCTGTAATATGTTTTAATATAACCTCTTTACCAAATATTAATTTATGCTCAAGCAAAAAATCAAAACATAATGCTACATGTTTGATTGATGAAGAAAGTAATAGAATAGTTGGGAAAACACCTGATACAGAAAGTGAGGTCTCCTCTAGTAAAAAAAAACGAGTAATATAACCACTGCACATGCTACTAGAGATTTAGAGGATATAAGCGATCAAACTGATACAGAAACTGTTGCTCCGCACAAAAGCAATGTGGCTTTTGAAATAGTTTCCCCTAAACCATCAAATTTGTCTCAAGCGCCTCCATCTGCTATTGCTTCAACGATACCCTTAAGCCACATCCGGAGCGAAAACTACGATCCAACTTTATATAGTGTCGTTATAAGAAGTTAGCCCATAGATGGATACATCTAATTTGGACAGCTGCCAAGAATGATGCTGTGTTTTTTGCATACCTAGTGGAGATTCCTCTCCATTGCTTAATTTTGAGAAACATATTTTCAACAAGATGTCGGAATTTATATAGATTTTTGTCAAAATCACGCTTTATTTTTCTGTTTTTTTTGGGAGGGATAACAGGAACAATACCTTTTTCTCTAGCATATTTAATGATTTTATCGGTATCATAGGCGCGGTCTGCTAACAAATGCTTTGGAGTTATCCCTTCAATAAGATATGTAGATTGGCTACAATCAGCTCTGGTACCTTCTGTGATAATAGCTCTGACCGGCATACCAGACGCATCCACGGCCAAATGTAGCTTCGTATTAAGCCCCCTTTTGTTCGACTCATAAATTGGTTTCCTCCTTTCGCACCCGTTCCATGCATATGTACTTTTATATAAGTAGAATCAATCATAAGCCATTTAAAATCAGGATTATTAATTAGTCTCTCTAAGATCCTTTCCCATATACCATTATCTCTCCAGCGAGAAAATCTACGATGGGTGTTTTTCCAATCCCCATAGCTAGATGGAAGATCACGCCAAGGAGATCCTGTACGTAAAATCCAAAATACTGCATTAATAAACAGCCTATTATCTTTGGCAACAGCTCCCCAACCTCCTTGTTGACCTGGAAGTAGAGGTGATAAAATAGACCATACTTTGTCTGAAATATCATGACGGTGAATCCATTTAGACATCTTAGGAATATAATTGATCTTATTAATCTAAAAATATAATAACGTGAGTTTCGGATTAGACTTATTGTAAACCAGTTGTATATATATTATCTATAGCCGGTTTTTTCTCTTTTAGTGAATAAGCTGTAATACCAGCTATTAAATTGACAATAAAATTAGGTATACTTCTATGCCTGGAGTGTTCTATCTGACTAATATTTTTAAGCTGATCGATAATGGTTTCAATGATAGATCTCTTTCGAAGCATTAGCCTATCCCAGATAGGCATGAAAGCATTTTTCATATTTTTTCTGATTTGAGTAATCAGTTCTATGCCTTTTCCCATAAGTTTTTCAAATAATTCTTTACTCAAGTAGCCTTTATCAGCAAATACTTTTCCGATCAAATTTTTACATAAGTTTTCTACTGGCCATCTATCATTGGACTTACCTGTAGTAAGAGAAAAATTCATAATTTCTCCTAAATCATTGACAATCAAGTTTAATTTGATTCCGTAAAACCATCCAGTAGTAGTTTTACCTTTACTAGCAATTGTCTTAAATACTTTATGAGCATAAGCTCTTTTTATATTACAAACCTTTATAGCGGTTGAATCCATAAAATAACAGCCTGTTCTCGTTTTAGAAAGACTTTGAGAAAAAAGTAAAATGGAACTACTGTTCTTTGAACTAGGGATATAAATCTACTATAGCTTACTAACTTGCAAAAGTCATTAGAATGAAATTGTTGTAAATGAATATAATACAACTTAAAATTTCTAAAGCCAATTACATGAAAAGCAATTAATATTGTCATTATTTCGCTCAAAATCAGTGAACATGTTCTAGTAGGTTTTCTATCTGAAGTAGGTAACAAATGTGATTCCATATAAGGCATAAATTTTATAAGAAATTCATCAACAGCGTAATATATTTCAACTAATTTTGATACATTCATATCCGGCTCCTTTGGTTTTTATGATTATTTTTCAATCCCACAAATTTAAAACACAAAGGAGCTTTTTATACTCTTTTCTTAATTTCTAATCCAAAACTGACGTTAATACGAACTACAAACCTAATATACAAAATATTTCATGACGACACTATCTAGATCTATCCAACTATAAATATCCTCCTTTAGATCTACTAGAACAGTATAGACAAGAACAACTATCTGTTACACAAGAAGAATTGGCTATTAATAAAAATAATATTGTACAAACCCTACAGAACTTTAAAATCAATATTGCCAAAATAAAAGCCACTATTGGCCCTACTGTTACCCTTTATGAAATAGTACCCGAAGCAGGAGTCAAAATCTCCAAGATAAAAAATCTCGAAGACGATATTGCACTTAACCTGGCTGCATTAGGTATTCGGATCATTGCACCCATACCAGGAAAAGGAACCATTGGTATTGAAGTACCCAATAAAAATAGAGAGGTAGTACCCCTCCAGGAGATGGTTGGATCTGAGAAATTTTTAAAAGGAAAGATGGATTTACCTATTGTATTGGGTAAGTCCATCTCAAATGAATTATTTATTGCAGACTTGAGCCGTATGCCGCATCTACTGATTGCCGGTGCTACTGGGCAAGGAAAATTTGTGGGACTTAATGTACTACTCACTTCCTTGATTTATAAAAAGCATCCCTCTCAATTAAAATTGGTACTAGTAGACCCTAAAAAGGTAGAACTTTCTTTGTATAATAGATTGGAACGTCATTTTTTAGCGAAATTACCCATCAGCGAAGAGCCTATTATTACAGAGACCAAAAAAGTAATCCATACCCTTAATTCTTTATGCATTGAAATGGACCATCGGTATGAACTGCTAAAGGAAGCAGGGACCCGTAATATCAAAGAATATAATGAAAAATTTATAAAAAGGATACTGAGCCCCCAAGAAGGGCATCGGTTTTTACCTTACATTGTATTGGTTATAGATGAATTCGCAGATATGATGATGACAGCAGGTAAGGAAATAGAAGTACCCATTGCCCGACTAGCGCAATTGGCACGTGCCATTGGCATACATCTTGTGTTGGCCACACAAAGGCCCTCTGTAAATGTTATTACTGGTATTATCAAAGCCAACTTTCCTGTTAGGATTTCCTACAAAGTAAGTTCACGAATTGACTCTAGAACTATTTTAGATGCAAGTGGTGCAGAGCAATTAGTAGGCAATGGTGATATGTTGCTCTCTATGAACTCTGATATTATTCGATTACAAACTCCCTTTTTAGATACAGGAGAAGTGGAACGTATTTGCAGCTATATTGGTGGACAACAAGGCTACCCATCTGCCTACCTGTTGCCTACTTATGATGAAGAAGACAAAGAGGATGGTGTGGCAGTAGATTTACAATCAACAGATCCACTATTTGAAGAAGCAGCAAGATTGATTGTCTTACATCAACAAGGAAGTACTTCTTTGATTCAACGGAAACTGAAGCTGGGCTACAACCGATCTGGAAGATTGATAGACCAATTGGAAGCTGCAGGCATTGTAGGTCCTTTTGAAGGCAGTAAAGCTCGAGAAGTTTTGGTAACAGATGAAGCCATCTTAAATGAAATATTAACTAGGTTACCACGAAAAGACTAAATTTTAAATGACTATCTACTGGGTTCTGCCGCGTTTGTTTTTTGTTCTTGCATAATATAGTGGACTGAAAAAACGAGACAAAAAACCAGTTTTGTTTCTCGATGGTATGTTTTCATCAAATTAATATGAAAGGAAATAAAATTCTAAAAATTTGTCTTAAAAGTCAGTCCACTACCAAATAGAACAGAACCCTGTATCCATTTTAAATGCTAATCAAGTCTTATTTTGCATAATTTTTTCTAGATAGTGTCGTCATGAAATATTTTGTATATTAGGTTTGTAGTTCGTATTATATTTTTAGATTAATAAGATCAATTAACCTGAACTCTGGATTAGATTTTCATATTTGCGTATAAAGAAGCTTCTTTGAGTTTTAAATTTAGGTGATTGAAAATTACCTCTAAAAACTAAAGGAGCCGCTTATGAATGTAGACAAATTAGTAGAAATATATTATATGGTAGATGAGTTTTTAATAAAATTTATGCCTTATATGGAGAAAAAGCTGTTAACAGAGCCCACAAGAAAACCCACTAGAACTTGTTCTCTTAACTTAAGCGAAATAATGACTATACTAATTGCTTTTCATCTAATAGGTTTTAGAAATTTTAAGATGTATTATATTCATTTAGAGCAATTTCACTCAAGTGAGTTTAGAACATTAGTGAGCTATAATAGATTCATATCACTAGTAAAAAGAACGTTAGTTCCTATGTATTTCTTTACGCATAGTCTTTCTAAGACAAGAACAGGTTGTTATTTTATGGATTCAACAGCCATTAAAGTTTGTAAGGTACAAAGGGCTTGTTCTAACAAAGTATTTAAATCAATAGCTACTAAAGGTAAAACAACGACTGGCTGGTTTTTTGGGTTCAAGTTACATTTGATTGTAAATGATTTAGGTGAAATTATGAATTTTACACTTACCCCAGGTAGGGTCAAGGATAGATTCCCTGCAAAAAGTTTATGCAAAAATTTAATCGGTAAAGTATTCTCGGATAAAGGCTATATCAGCAAAGAATTATTTGAAAAACTTATGGAAAAAGGAATAGAGCTCATTACCCATATCAAGAAAAATATGAAAAATGCTTTTATGACATTATGGGATAAATTAATGCTTCGAAAGAGATCCATCATTGAAACCATTATCGATCAGCTTAAAAATATTAGCCAAATAGAACACTCTAGACACAGAAGCATACCTAATTTTATTGTCAATTTAATAGCTGGTATTACTGCTTATGGGCTAAAAGAGAAAAAACCGGCTATAGCTAATATATATACAACTGGTTT
>NZ_CBQZ010000010.1 GCF_000689375.1 Cardinium endosymbiont cBtQ1 of Bemisia tabaci
GTGTATTAAGCAGATTTAGGACTGCTCTTACAGAAAAGAAAGCTTTAGATAGATTGTTAAAAATCATAAATGATCAACTATCTAACCATGGTGTTCTGGTTCAGCATGGTGCAGTTATTGACGCCTCTATCACCCCTACTCCTAGACGTCCCAAAGGTAAAAAGAGCTATGATTTGCGTGAGGATGGTACTATATCGGTATCTCATAGTTATCAAAAAGGGGTAGATCCAGAAGCTAGTTGGACCAAAAAAGGTCATAATCTTTACTATGGGTATAAACGACATGTCCTTATAGAAAGTAAAGAAGGTTTAGTTCTGGCAGTCACGACTACAAAAGCATCTAGTCATGATGGTGCCCATTTACCTATATTATTGGATAAAGTATCTCTAAAAGCAGGAAGCAGGCTCTATGGAGATAAAGGCTATAGCGGTTTGCCCAACGAAACTTTACTAAAAAACAAGAAATTAAAATCAGCTATTCAAAAGAAAGGTAATAGAAATCATCCCTTATCACCTGCTGCTAAACGTTTTAATAAATTTGTATCTAAGACGCGCTATAAAGTAGAAAGAGTATTTGGAAGTATTAAGAGGTGGTTCCGTAGTTCAGGAGCTAGGTATATAGGCCTTGATAAAACCCATAAGCAACATGTTATGGAATCTATAGCCTATAATTTATATAGAGCTCCAAATATCATTTTAAAGGGTTTTTAGGGGGATGGTATATCTAAAATATACAAATATTAACTTGAAAATCAATAAATAATGAAATTTATGCATCCTTAACCATAAAAACTACAAAAAATACAACTACAACCTTATCAAAAATTATAATAACTATCTATAACAACGGTCTCAATATATCAAAACGAGTCGAAATATATTATACTGTTGATGAGTTTTTAAAAAAATTTGTTCCATATATGGAACAGAAATTGTTAACTATATCTGAAAAAGGACCCACTACTGGGTGGTTTTATGGAAATAACTATAATCCAGAGTTTAGATTAGGAAACAAAAATTTTATAAAAGTTTGTTTTAATTTTTTTCTGTCCACTATACTTGTAAAATATAATCAAATCGAATACATTGTGAGAGCTTCTGAGGTACTAAAAAAATTAAACAACAACTACCAAATTATAATTTTTACTGTCTGTAAGATTAAATCTTGACTACTACATACGCACAAGATTGCAAAGGCAAGACTCCTTTGATGCATGCAATAGAAGATAATAAAATAGAATTTGCTAAATTACTGATAGGGAATAAGACAAATATAGATTTAAAAGATAACAGTGGACGGGATGCTTTGACCTATGCAACAACATGTAATAGAAAAGATTTTATCGATTTATTGAAAAATAACAGCACAAATTTGAATACATAACAACTCAATCTGTTTCGTTTGTTGCATCTATTAAAAAGTAAATAGTTTTAAGGACGTTTTTTTTATCATAAAAGTATAATAAATTGTTATTTATGTCTTTAATAATACAAAAAAATAAAATTTAAAAGAAATTTCTAGATAGATGTGACAAGCGCGACAGATGTAACCTATTCTTATTACTATGGTTCAAAAGGAACAAGTTATAGAAGCCATTAAACAAGTTTACGATCCAGAAATACCTGTAGATATCTATGAACTAGGTCTTATTTACGAAATTACGATTTTGCCACTAAATAATATTGAAATCTTAATGACACTTACCTCTCCTAATTGTCCAGCGGCAGATATTATACCTAGTCAAGTAGAAGAAAAAATTAAAGCTATAGAGGGAGTACATGAAGTAACCGTGCATCTTACCTTTGAGCCAGCTTATACAATGGATCGAATGTCTGAAGCAGCGAAATTAGAGTTGGGATTTGCTTAATTTTTCCCTACATGATCTCTTCTATATTATATTTTTTATATTTCTTCCCTTTATTAAATGGCCCCAAATAATTATAAAATCCAAACAGATACGCCTAAAAAAAGCACTTCCTCAAAGTCATTTATATTAGATCAACGTATTAAAATAACCATTGGCCTTTTGCTGCAGGGGATAACTATTTTTTTAGCGTTTTCCTTTTTGGCTCATCTTATTCATGGCGCTAAAGATCAGCATCTTATTGAATCTATTGGAAGATTGGGCCTAAAACCGTCTAATCTAGCTACTGGAAACTGGTTAGGTTTTACAGGCGCTTTTTTAAGTTATTATTGTGTCCATATATGGTGGGGTATCACTGCTTTTATTTTTTTGCCTTGTCTATTTTTAATCGGTATAAAAATGGTCACACAAAAAATTTGTCGAAACCTTTCTTTATTAAAATTGATAATGGCCTCCATTTTTCTGGTATTATGGTTTAATATTTTACTAGGCTATCTATATACACTCTGCCCAACTGCTACCCTACTGGCCAACCACCTTGGAGGGATTGGCTATACACTTGGCACTTTGTTTAAAAGTTTATTAGGCTATGGTACTTTTATTTTTCTTCTGGTTACTTTGGTCATTTTCGCTGTAATATGTTTTAATATAACCTCTTTACCAAATATTAATTTATGCTCAAGCAAAAAATCAAAACATAATGCTACATGTTTGATTGATGAAGAAAGTAATAGAATAGTTGGGAAAACACCTGATACAGAAAGTGAGGTCTCCTCTAGTAAAAAAAAAACGAGTAATATAACCACTGCACATGCTACTAGAGATTTAGAGGATATAAGCGATCAAACTGATACAGAAACTGTTGCTCCGCACAAAAGCAATGTGGCTTTTGAAATAGTTTCCCCTGAACCATCAAATTTGTCTCAAGCGCCTCCATCTGCTATTGCTTCAACGATACCCTTAAGCCACATCCGGAGCGAAAACTACGATCCAACTTTAGATCTATCCAACTATAAATATCCTCCTTTAGATCTACTAGAACAGTATAGACAAGAACAACTATCTGTTACACAAGAAGAATTGGCTATTAATAAAAATAATATTGTACAAACCCTACAGAACTTTAAAATCAATATTGCCAAAATAAAAGCCACTATTGGCCCTACTGTTACCCTTTATGAAATAGTACCCGAAGCAGGAGTCAAAATCTCCAAGATAAAAAATCTCGAAGACGATATTGCACTTAACCTGGCTGCATTAGGTATTCGGATCATTGCACCCATACCAGGAAAAGGAACCATTGGTATTGAAGTACCCAATAAAAATAGAGAGGTAGTACCCCTCCAGGAGATGGTTGGATCTGAGAAATTTTTAAAAGGAAAGATGGATTTACCTATTGTATTGGGTAAGTCCATCTCAAATGAATTATTTATTGCAGACTTGAGCCGTATGCCGCATCTACTGATTGCCGGTGCTACTGGGCAAGGAAAATCTGTGGGACTTAATGTACTACTCACTTCCTTGATTTATAAAAAGCATCCCTCTCAATTAAAATTGGTACTAGTAGACCCTAAAAAGGTAGAACTTTCTTTGTATAATAGATTGGAACGTCATTTTTTAGCGAAATTACCCATCAGCGAAGAGCCTATTATTACAGAGACCAAAAAAGTAATCCATACCCTTAATTCTTTATGCATTGAAATGGACCATCGGTATGAACTGCTAAAGGAAGCAGGGACCCGTAATATCAAAGAATATAATGAAAAATTTATAAAAAGGATACTGAGCCCCCAAGAAGGGCATCGGTTTTTACCTTACATTGTATTGGTTATAGATGAATTCGCAGATATGATGATGACAGCAGGTAAGGAAATAGAAGTACCCATTGCCCGACTAGCGCAATTGGCACGTGCCATTGGCATACATCTTGTGTTGGCCACACAAAGGCCCTCTGTAAATGTTATTACTGGTATTATCAAAGCCAACTTTCCTGTTAGGATTTCCTACAAAGTAAGTTCACGAATTGACTCTAGAACTATTTTAGATGCAAGTGGTGCAGAGCAATTAGTAGGCAATGGTGATATGTTGCTCTCTATGAACTCTGATATTATTCGATTACAAACTCCCTTTTTAGATACAGGAGAAGTGGAACGTATTTGCAGCTATATTGGTGGACAACAAGGCTACCCATCTGCCTACCTGTTGCCTACTTATGATGAAGAAGACAAAGAGGATGGTGTGGCAGTAGATTTACAATCAACAGATCCACTATTTGAAGAAGCAGCAAGATTGATTGTCTTACATCAACAAGGAAGTACTTCTTTGATTCAACGGAAACTGAAGCTGGGCTACAACCGATCTGGAAGATTGATAGACCAATTGGAAGCTGCAGGCATTGTAGGTCCTTTTGAAGGCAGTAAAGCTCGAGAAGTTTTGGTAACAGATGAAGCCATCTTAAATGAAATATTAACTAGGTTACCACGAAAAGACTAAATTTTAAATGACTATCTACTGGGTTCTGCCGCGTTTGTTTTTTGTTCTTGCATAATATAGTGGACTGAAAAAACGAGACAAAAAACCAGTTTTGTTTCTCGATGGTATGTTTTCATCAAATTAATATGAAAGGAAATAAAATTCTAAAAATTTGTCTTAAAAGTCAGTCCACTACCAAATAGAACAGAACCCTGTATCCATTTTAAATGCTAATCAAGTCTTATTTTGCATAATTTTTTCTAGATAGTGTCGTCATGAAATATTTTGTATATTAGGTTTGTAGTTCGTATTATATTTTTAGATTAATAAGATCAATTAACCTGAACTCTGGATTAGATTTTCATATTTGCGTATAAAGAAGCTTCTTTGAGTTTTAAATTTAGGTGATTGAAAATTACCTCTAAAAACTAAAGGAGCCGCTTATGAATGTAGACAAATTAGTAGAAATATATTATATGGTAGATGAGTTTTTAATAAAATTTATGCCTTATATGGAGAAAAAGCTGTTAACAGAGCCCACAAGAAAACCCACTAGAACTTGTTCTCTTAACTTAAGCGAAATAATGACTATACTAATTGCTTTTCATCTAATAGGTTTTAGAAATTTTAAGATGTATTATATTCATTTAGAGCAATATCACTCAAGTGAGTTTAGAACATTAGTGAGCTATAATAGATTCATATCACTAGTAAAAAGAACGTTAGTTCCTATGTATTTCTTTACGCATAGTCTTTCTAAGACAAGAACAGGTTGTTATTTTATGGATTCAACAGCCATTAAAGTTTGTAAGGTACAAAGGG
>NZ_CBQZ010000011.1 GCF_000689375.1 Cardinium endosymbiont cBtQ1 of Bemisia tabaci
CTAAGTCTATAGTCATAGATAAAATCTTATTGAGACCTTCTTGACCTAATCTATGGCGCCAACGGGTCAATGAACTGGGGTTACAAGGCATCTTAAACTGAAAATAATCATATCCAACAAAAGTATTGCCAATAAGGGTTTTCTACCCATCTAACCACTACTTGTTCATCAGAAATATTATACATATGACTGATAATGAGAAGACCTATAATTAAACGAATAGGCAAAGGAGGTTGACCAGGTCCATAGCTAAAACCGCGGTCTAAATCTGATGATAAGGAGTGAAAAGGAATCGAATCAGATAACTGGAATAATGGATGTTTCGGGTTGAGAAAACTAGATAAGCGTTGCTCAAACAAACGCTCAAGGCTATTATTTATTTTCTTAGATTTCATCCTTATTTTGCAAGCTTTTTATACAAAACAACCTAAAAACTGGTTATTAACCATATATAAATTTAACCATTTATTTGCTGATTAACAAATAATTATATGGTATTTCAGGGCCGACTATTTATGGCTTAAAAACAAATATATAGTTCTTTATAGAAGAAGTCTGTCCTTTTTGGAAAAAAAGATAAAAATATTGGTTTACAATCAATAAATACAGTTGTTAAGTCATTATACAGCTTAACCAAATACAATAAAACATTCCAAAAATTACAAAAAAAAGAAAATAAATGAACTCAACATTTTTCATGCGAAGAATATTTTTATCTGGTGCGGAATGTGAGGTCCAGTTAAAACTTTTCAATTTTTTGATATTGAATCCCTAAAGGATATTCATGTTGTACCAGCCTTTTTAAAAACAGGTAAATGGTTAAATATTGGTGTTGATGTTTATCAAGGATTAGAGAAGAGATAAGGTAAAGTGGACCTAAAAAACTAGACAATTTTTTAAAAATGTTATTTCGTAGGATATTTCTATAATATTGAAACGGTCTCACTACTATTCTACTGTTTGATATTTTAATATAAACTTATAATACAAACGTACGACACTTAATTGGACAGAGCCAAAAAAGGCCTTTGGCCAATACTTTTTTTGCTGCAATCGCACCATCGAGATAATACAGCATAATATAAAACAAGTCCATGCAGCGATACGACCGATATAATCGCCATGTAAGCTATAAAAAGTCAATTGATTATTAGCGTATACTACGCCTCGAGTTGCAGCAACTTCCAATCGATTTGTGGCAGCTATTACCGCTCCGCGCTGGCTGATCAATCCAGAAATGCCAGTACTAGCTGCCCGCACCACACTCTTTCGATGTGCAATGGCCAACAAGCGGGTATATTGAAAGAAATCGTGATATATCGGCGTGTTTCCCCACCAACCATCATTAGTTACTACCACAAATAGATTTGCTCCCTTTTGCGCACTTTTACCTACAAAAGCACCATAAAGCAATTCATAGCAAATAATTGGGGCTACGTTTATGTGATCATCTATTTTAAATACTTTAGTTTCATTTCCTTTACCTAAACAAGGATCTATATTTCCAATATCAACAAATTTTTGTTTGAGCCAACTACATAATGGTATTGGTAGAAGATGGAAATAAGGGATATATTCTCCACCTGGCACTCTTTTTTGCTTATGATATATATCTATTTTTTGGAGCGTTTTTAAATGAAAAACACTATTGAAGTAGTCTACATATGCCCCTCTCCTTATTTGGGCAGTTTTTGTAGCTTGGATTGGACCATATAGACAACGAGAACTAATACCCGTTATAAGGTTTAAAGCAGTATGTGTATCCAGAAACTGGAATATAGGTTGCATCAACAGATAGTCACCAAGCTTTTCCTCTTCTAACCAGCAATCTATTGCTGACTCAGGCCACACTACCAAGCAAGTCGCTGGCGTAAGCTGTTGTTTAGAAAGAGCCAATAATCGATCTATTTGACACGCATAAGGAACAAAGCAGGGAGAGGTATAATCTTTTTCAGTATAGTTATCAAAGTTGGGTTGAACCACCACTGCCTCTACATTTCTTCCTTTTTCTTTATAACGATAGTAGATCATTAAACTTATGGCTATAGGCAATAGGATCCCCCAACACCATCCATTAAATAGGAGAAAATTTGCTTTTTCAAATAACAAATGATAAAGGAAAATGTTTACTATTAAAACCCAAAGGGAACCTCCGAGTATGCCAGTATATTCATACCATTGAATCCATTGTGGCAATGCTGCCAATCCATTGCCTAAATTTAGCCAAGGAAAAGTAAGTTCCCAATATTCCCAAGAAAGATGTGCATATTCCAATGTTAACCAACTTGTTACCAATCCTAAATAGCCCATATATAGTCCGCCCCATTTCCGTATCCAATAATAAAAAAAACAAGGCAAAGCCAGACAAAACGTATTGTAACATACTGTGAAAAGAAAAGCGAGAAAAGTAGCTTTGTAAATCCACCAAATAGTTAGTGTATTCCAAAAAAATAAGGTATAAACAACTGAAAATAGGCAAAAATGTTTTTGTTTGGGTGCGATAGTGAGCAGTTTAAAGATGGCGAGTATCGGCACAATAGCTACAAATAATAAACCACCCAACCAAAAAGAACACCAAGATAGGTAAAAACAAGTACTGCTCAAGGTTACTAAAAGGAAGACATAACCTTTGGGAAATCGTTTTAGAGCGATGCGGTCCATCCCTAAAGTATATTGAATAGAAAGCAGACGATGCGACATAAATTTTATAAATTATTCGGGGTCAATTGGCTAAGTCTTTTGGCATAGAATATGCCCCATGCGCCATTGTACTATTTGTGAACATTGATAAACAATAGAACCAAGCTAATTTACGAAAAAGCAAGAAACCTAATAGGAGAAACACTGGTTAAGCGCTTGCGGTTATCCAGCTCTTATTTCTTAGAGGAAATATATAGTGCATAATATATAAAACAAAAACCACACATAAAAAATTGCAAACATTTTATTTTTTGTTTATTGTATTATTAACGTTTTGGATTAAAAATAATTTTAATATACCTTATTATTTAGACATTATATCTCACATTCCGCACCAAATTTTCCATTGGTTATGAGAATAATATAAAAATTGCTTAATTTATAATTAATTTCTAGATAGATGATTTTCAGTGCGAAAATTTTTAACTATAACTAAAAACAAGAAAACATACCATTTTTTTAAAGAATTATAATTCTTATTAACCTGAACTCTGGATTAGAATTATTGTAAACCAGTTGTATATATATTAGCTATAGCCGGTTTTTTCTCTTTTAGCCCATAAGCAGTAATACCAGCTATTAAATTGACAATAAAATTAGGTATGCTTCTGTGTCTAGAGTGTTCTATTTGGCTAATATTTTTAAGCTGATCGATGATGGTTTCAATGATGGATCTCTTTCGAAGCATTAATTTATCCCATAATGGCATAAAAGCATTTTTCATATTTTTCTTGATATGGGTAATGAGCTCTATTCCTTTTTCCATAAATTTTTCAAATAATTCTTTGCTGATATAGCCTTTATCCGAGAATACTTTACCGATTAAATTTTTGCATAAACTTTTTGCAGGGAATCTATCCTTGACCCTACCTGGGGTAAGTGTAAAATTCATAATTTCACCTAAATCATTTACAATCAAATGTAACTTGAACCCAAAAAACCAGCCAGTCGTTGTTTTACCTTTAGTAGTCGGCCCTGAAATATTTTTTTTGAATAAATTTATTGAATGGATCTTTTTTTACAATATTTATGGTTTAGCAGGCGCTCTATTTTTCCTACCCAAGATATAGGTATAACTGGTTTTGGATTAAGAATTTTAATTATATAGGTTTTAATTTATGTGATTGTGAGTGTGTTAAGAATAACTTTCTTGTAATCAGTCGTAGGTTATGAGCAATAGCACATAAAATAACGTTAAGTTTATCTCCTAGAATACCTTTCAAATAGTTAACAGATAATTTACCATCGGATTTCATATGACCAATATGCGGTTCAATAGAAGATCTTCTTTTTATAGCTTTTTTTAGTAGCAGGCGTTATTCCCCTTTTAGTAACCACTTATAAATATATTACATTCACTAACAGGTATATTATTACCCCGGTAGGCTTTATCTACAAAGACATACTTTACTTT